>NZ_JGVT01000005.1:14178-79178 GCF_003665005.1 Petrotoga sp. Shatin.DS.tank11.9.2.9.3 | reverse complement strand
ACGGTTTAGGTGCAGGAAGTGTTGATGCAGCGCTTAACAATTTTGTTGCCCTACATTACAAAGCCAGACATATGAACTGGTTACATTGCTTTTGGGGAGTTGGAGCCACACTTGGTCCATATATTATGGGGATATTGTTAACTAGCGGTTTTAAATGGAATTCTGGATATTTTACTATTTCGTTAATTCAGATTGCTTTAACCTCTGTACTTTTTCTTACTTTGCCACTGTGGAAAGAGAAGAAAACAGGTAACAAAACCAAAGAAGAAGAATACAAAAATTATTCTTTAAAAGAAGTTATTACTTTACCTGGGGCAATGTCTATTATGATCGCCTTTTTCTCTTATTGCGCTTTAGAGGCAACTACTGGTTTGTGGGCGGCAAGTTATTTAGTTCTAAATAGAGGTATAGCTGCTGAAATAGCGGCCAAATGGGCTGCTTCATTTTATTTCGGAATTACAATAGGAAGGTTTATATCTGGATTTATCACATTCAAAATGAATAATAAAAATATGATACGTTTGGGGCAAGGAATCATAATTTTAGGATTGTTACTGTTGTTTCTTCCTTTTAGCAATTATACGGCGTTTATAGGCCTTATTCTCATAGGTTTAGGCTGTGCACCGATTTATCCAAGTTTGATACATTCAACACCAACTAATTTTGGTAAGGATGTTTCACATTCCATTATAGGGGTACAG
Organism: Petrotoga sp. Shatin.DS.tank11.9.2.9.3; assembly: GCF_003665005.1. NCBI lineage: Bacteria > Thermotogati > Thermotogota > Thermotogae > Petrotogales > Petrotogaceae > Petrotoga > Petrotoga sp. Shatin.DS.tank11.9.2.9.3. The sequence goes on along the minus strand of NZ_JGVT01000005.1, from coordinate 78,477 downwards.
ATGGCATCTGCATATCTTGGAACAACTCTTATGCCACCCTTGTTTGGATTTTTGCAAAAACATTTCGATATAAGGTTATATCCCATATATTTGATTATATTAGCCTTTCTTATGATAGTCATGGTGGAAAAGGCAAACGGTTTAATTTTGAGAAAACCTGTGATCAATAGTAAACCCTGATTTATTTGATATCTTTGGAATAAATCAGCAATTCGTTACGTTTGTACCACCCTGTTTTTTCCCAAAATGTCTTAGCAATTTCATTCTCATAATAAACAAACAAATGGCATTTTATGATACCTTTTTCTTTTAAACTATTTAAAACCAAGTTTACCAATTCTTTCCCTATCCCATTTCTTCTATACTTCTTATCAACCGCAAGATGGTAGAGATATCCTCTTCTTCCATCTTCGCCACCTAGGATTGTACCAATAATTTTTCCATCATCTTCACATATATAATTTAAACCTGGGTTTTTCTTCAAAAATCTTTCAATATTTTCTTTTGTATCAGAGTCGCTTAAACCCATGCCTTCTGTTGTTCCCCATAATCTATACATCTGATCATAATCTTCTATTTTTGCTTCTCTGAATTTTATTGCCATTTTTCTTCCTCACCTAAAGAATTGATCAATTGGGTATGTAAGTTATACATATCCCGATAGTTTTGGATCATTTTTACAAAAAAATTATAATAACCTTCATATTTTTTAACTGAAGAGGTTTGGGGTTCAAAGCTCTTTCCCAACTTTATCATAACTTCCCCAGCTTGCTCAATGTCGTTGTAAACTCCCAATTGTGAAAAAGCTACAATCGATTCACCTATCAACGTTGCATTTTCGGTCTTTGATTTGGTTACAGGGATGTTGAATATATCAGCTAAAATTTGAACCCAGACATCGCTTTTGCTGCCTGAGCCTCCTACTGTCAATCTTCTTAAATTAACGTCGTTTTCTTCTAAAGCTGTTTTTATCATGTTCAATCCATAGCCTACACCTTCATATATAGATCTTGCCATGTGACTTAAGTTGTGATAAGTTTTTAATCCAAAAAAACTTCCTGTAGATAAGCTGCCTATTCTTGGGTCTCTTTCTCCTGTTAGAAATGGAAAGCAAATGAGACCTTCGGAACCCGCTTTAACCTTCAAAGCTTCTTCGTTTATTTGATCATAACTCATACCGTTAGCTATATTGTTTCTGAACCATTCCAATACTACACCCGCATTGTTCACCGCTCCTCCTATAGCCCACATACCAGGTAATAGAGCATAGGTTTGAAGCCTGTACTGCCCTGTTTTATCAAGTAATGGCTCATTATATGCGCTTCTAAACATTGCAGTGGTACCTAAATTACATACAGCGTTTTTTTTATAACCCCCCATTCCTAAAATCATCGCTCCACCGTCATATACTCCTAACATAATAGGAACTTCTTTTTCGAGACCCATTTCTATTGCTATTTCTTTTTTTACGGTATCCACTATTACGTTGCCAGGTACAAGATCAGGCAACTGATCTTCTTCAATCCCTAACCTTTTTATTAGTTCTTCATCCCATTTTTGCGTTTTTATATTCAAAAGTTGTGTAACAGAGGCTAAACTTGGTTCAGTGTAACATTTCCCTGTTAATTTGAATGTGAAGAAACTTTTGATGTCCAAAAATTTATAGGTTTTGGCAAAAATTTCTGGTTTTTCTTTTTTCAACCACAATATTCTCGCTATTGTATAATTAAAGGCAGGGGGACAACCGGTCTTCTGGTATATTTCTTCAAAGGAAAATCTTTCTTCAACTTCGTTCATTATATTCTGTGACCTTGTGTCTAAGAGCGTTACCATATTCATCAATGGATCCCCTTTTTTATCTATCGGTAGAAAACCGAATTGATACCCAGAAAAAATTAATAATGAAATATCACCTTCGAAGTTTGTGATTATCTTCTTTGATATATCCAAAAAGTTTTCCCATAATTTTTGAGGATCGTGTTCCGCTGCCCCTTCCACGGGCTGAACTAAATTTATCTTTTTGATTTCTTGAGAAATGATATCTCCTATTTCGTTTACAATTGCTCCTTTCATGTTTGTCGTTCCCACATCGAGGACTAAAACATATTTCATAACCAAAAACCCCTTTTGTTGTTTTTCTTTTAATGTCCAAAAAATTTTGAAAGATTTCTATTGTTGTAAGTTGCATTTAATCTGTGTTAGTGCCCCTTCGCCCCGCTGCCCACCCATAAGGTTTAAGGAAGTATTTTTCGCTGCAGTTCACCTTAAATTAATAACTTATTTTCGACCTTTGAATTGTGTTATTATTTTTTCTACAACTTCAGGGTTAACTATTTGTTCAGGAATTTCACCTTTCATCAACTTTTCTATATCTTCAACCATTTTTTCATCCATTTTTCTCAAAGAATACTTTCCATATCCACCTATATGAGGCAGTATGTACACATTAGGGTATTTCAATAATGGATTATTTGGGTTTATTGGTTCTTCTTCTAATACATCAAGCCCTGCAGCTGAAACTTTCTTTGATTCTAAAGCTTCTATAAAATCATTCTGGTTTATCAATTCTCCCCTTGCCGTATTAACTATTACAACCCCATTTTTCATTAAGTTGAAAGCACTTTTGTTTATAAAATGATAGTTCCCTTCATTTAAAGAAGCGTTCAAACTTATTACATCGGATGTTTTTAAAAGTTCTTCAAAACTTACAGGTGTTACTCCAGTTTTTTCTATAACCTTGTCAGCTACATAAGGGTCATAAGCTATTACTTTTGAGCCGAATCCCTCTTTTACTATCTCAGCCACACAACTTCCAATGTTTCCATAACCAATTATTCCTACCGTCAATTTTGATAGTTCATCACCGACAAAATTTTTTCTATCTTGCCATTTATTTTCTTCAACCGCTTTATTCGCAGGAATAATTTGTCTCAGGCATATGAGAATCAATGCAATAGCAAGTTCTGCAACGGAATCTCTTTCGTGAATACCAAGAACCCGTGTAACCATAACGCCACTTTCAGTGGCTGCTTTTATATCCACATTGTTGTATCCAATACCGTGCCGTGCAATTAGTTTCACATCTTTGTTGTATTGAAAAAATTCTGAAGTAAAATTTGGTGTAACGCTTGCTATAACAAATTTAAAATCTTTCAATTTGCTTGCTAACTCTCTTCCTGATATTTTAGGATCCACCGTTATTCTTTCAACGATACCTATTTTCTTTAATCTTTGCATTAAATCGGGAAAATATATACCAAAAGTACTGGAATTTACTATTGCGATGTTAGTGGTGTCTTCCGCCACCTCTTTGCCCCCCTTTTTTATTATATATTATGTATATCTTGCCATTCTGTGTGGAATATTCCCTCTTTGTCTCTTCTTTCGTATGTATGAGCACCAAAATAATCCCTCTGTGCCTGAATCAAATTTGCCGGTAACTCTTTTGAACTTAATCCATCGAAATAATCTAGAGCAGAACTTAGAGAAGGAATAGGTATACCTGCTTTTTTGATCTGGGAAACTACCTCTCTCAAATTTGGAATTTTTTTCTTAAAATCACTTTTGAATTCGTCGGAAATTATCAAATTTACTAAATTGGGGTCCTTTTTAAATGCTCTTTGGATTGGTTTTAAAAATGCGGATCTTATTATACAGCCATCTTCCCAAATTCTTGCAACTTCTGACAAATCTAAATTATACCCGTATTCTTTGGATGCTACTTGCAACAACTTCATACCTTCTGCGTAAGCAATTATCGTTGAAATATACAAAGCATCCTTTAATGAATTTATGAAGCTTTCATCCAAATTCATTTCAGTGGGTGTTTCATATATCTCCCCAATCCTTATCCTTTCGTCTTTTATTGAGGATAAAGTTCTTGCGTTGACGGCAGCGTTTATAGTGGGTATTGATATATTTAAGTCTAAAGCGTCTTGAACGCTCCACTTACCTGTACCTTTTTGTTTTGCGCTATCTAGAATAACGTCAACAATTGGTTGACCCGTTTCTTCGTCTTTCCACTCTAAAATCTTATAAGTAATTTCCATCAAATAAGATTTGTGGTCTTCATTCCATTCTTTAAATACTTCACTCATATCCTGAGGAGTCATTTTAAGCACTTTCCTCATAATATCGTAAGTTTCTGCTATCAACTCCATGATGGCGTACTCTATCCCGTTGTGAACCATTTTTACATAATGACCACTTGATTTTGGACCAAGGTAAGTAACACATGGACCATCTTCTGTTTGAGCAGCAGTCGCTTCGAGTATATTTTTTACCTCTTCATATGCGGATTCATCTCCCCCAGGCATGATGGATGGACCGTGTAATGCGCCGTATTCCCCTCCACTTATACCGGTTCCTAAAAATCTTATTCCTTTTTTATGTAATTCTTCGTATCTCCTGTCTGTGTCTTTGTAATAAGAATTCCCTCCGTCTATGATTATATCTTCTTTATTCAAATAAGGCAAAAGTTCCTCGATTACATCATCAACTGGTTTACCAGCTTTAACCATCAAAATAATCTTTCTTGGTGTTTTTAGTGAATTAACAAGTTCTTCAAGGGAATAAGTCCCTTGAATATTTTTGTTTTTTGCCCTTTCTTCAACAAATCTTTTAGTTTTTTCACTTGTTCTATTGTAAACGGATACTTTTAAACCCTTTGATTCCATGTTTAAAGCAAGATTCTGCCCCATCACCGCCATCCCTATAACCGCAATATCGTTCTTTTGTTGATCCATTATATCAACTCCTTCCATTTTTTATTAAATTGACTTTCAGGAATACGATTAGGACATACTTATACACCACTATAAGCAGCGAAACCACCATCTATTGGAACAACAACACCGTTAACAAACTCAGAACTATCGCTTATCAACCACATTACTGTAGAAATTAGATCTTTAGGTTCTCCAAACCTTCCCATAGGTGTATGATCTAATATTTGATTTCCCCTTTGGGTTAAACTACCGTCTTCATTGGTCAACAAAAATCGATTCTGATTAGTTAAGAGAAATCCTGGAGCTATTGCATTGACCCTTATTTTTTTCGAATAGTTTTGGTTCATATGAACCGCTAACCATTGTGTAAAATTACTCACAGCAGCCTTGGCTGCAGAATAAGCAGGAATGTTTGTCAAGGGCCTAAATGCGTTCATCGATGAGATATTTATTATCTCTCCATAACCTTTTTCTGCAAAATATTCTCCAAACACTTGACTTGCCAAAAATGTTCCCAAAAAATTCAAGTTAAAAACCCATTGTACTGCGTCTTCTGGGAGTTCAAAAAAAGATTTATCTTTACTTGTTGTTGCTTCGGGTTTGTTTCCACCCGCTCCGTTTATCAGTATATCTATTTTACCAAATGTTTTAAGAATTTCATCTTTTGCTCTTATTAAATCATTTTTTTGTAAGACGTTGGTTTTAATCGTTATGTGTTCAACACCTTTTTCTGTTAATTCATTACTTAACATAGCCAGAGCTTTTTCTGATAGATCCAGTACAGCAATCTTCCCACCAGCTTCTCCCAAAGACCTAGCCATTTCAGAGCATAGAACACCTGCTCCACCTGTTATTACTATCACTTTGCCTTCCACATTAAAATAATCTTCGACTTTACTCACTTTGATCATCTCCTTTTATAGATTCTTATCTATATTATACAATTAATTCGTTCTAAAATGAAATTAATTATTTATACTATAACCGCTTCTAATTCTGCCTAATCGACTCAAATTACTTTTAATCGTGGATAATTCAAAAAAATAATGTTGCAGCCATGGAAGACCATCCTTGGTTGAGTGATCCTCGAGCATAGATTGGACTATAGTATTCCACAGGGTTTATCCATCCTTTTTCCAAGGAGTATTCCCACCATCTAGTTAAAGGATATTTATAATCCATACCTTCTCTTTTCTTAACCAGAGCATATATAGAAGACAAATAAGGCCAATCACTTCCGTTGTGGTACCTGTACGGGAAAACACTTTTACTGAAAAGGTGCTTTTTTGATTTGAAAAAAGGCCAAACGGACATAACCCCCCAATCTTCAAACTTTTGCTCTTTGTTATTCTTTGTTTCAAGCATTCTCTCCATAGCGTTTAAAGTCTTTCTTTTTTTGTCTTCATCTGCTATATCAAAAAGCAAAGCCAATATCGTATCTATATTCAAGTGATCTTCTAAATAGTCACCAATAAAATCATTAAAATATCCTTTTTTCTCGTTCCACATCTTTTTGTTGAAATTGTGTTTCATTTTTTGATATTTTTCTCTAGTATCTTTAGCAATCTTTTTATCACCGATTAAATCATATATTAAAGAAGCTTCTTCAAAGGCTTTTATCTGAATCGCCAAATCGTAGGTAACAGCTCCATTTCTGTACACATTATCTGCCCAATCGTTTGAATCATAAGGCTTTTCAAATAATAAATCATTATCAGTATCTAAACTAACATACCTTTTAAGAATATTACCAATCTTATCCAATACTGTGCCATCTTGAAATCGTTCTTTTAAAATACTCAAGTCTCCAGTATTATTAATGTAATCGGACAAAAGTATTATGTAGTACCCTCCAGAGTCATGATGGTTTGACCACCAATCTTTTTCGTATTTATAAAATTCTTTTGCCTTTTTGGGTAACATATCTTTTTTACTTCTAATAAAAGCCAATTCTTCTTCCCCTAATTTCATAACACCGCTTGGGCAGCTCCCATCTTCGTGAACACCTTCGGACAAAAATAAAATTTGGTTTTTGGCAAATTTTGGATCCACTTTCATTATTGGCTGGATAGTCCAAAAACTATCTCTGAAATATGTTCTATTGGGGAAAGAATAATTAACCCCTGCTGCTAAAGCTAGATTTCCATCATAATCTTTTATCGAGGAAAAAGCCGTGTGCATTGTAAACAAAAACTCTGATTTTTCTAGCTCACTTAAGTCTTTGTTTTGTACTAAACTGTTTAGATAATGAAGGTATTCTGTATTCTTTTCTTCTAAATTTTTTTCATCTTTCCCAATAATAATCTCTATTTCGTTGTTCTCGTCGGATCTTAACACAAAGGCTACTTTTTCACCTTTTATTAGATCTCTTATCTCACCTTTTTTTATGATAATTTTAAAGTCATCAGCGAATTTCAAACCATTATCTTCTACTTCTTGTTGATAACTTATAGGAATTTCTATCTTATCGAAGAAAGGTAGTTTGAACTCTTTTTTAAAAACAGGGGTAAATGAGAACACTAAATTTTTTAAATTTTTAAATTTAACAAGGAAAGAATAAGCAGATGGATCGCTCATAACAGTCATTTTTGATAAGCCATCATTAGCTGACATACCATCAGGCCAAAATCTCACTCTTTGACCTGGGTAAAAGTTTAATCTTATTTTTGAGATTACCGTTCCATATTTATTGGAAAAGATAGAAAAAGGCATGCAATTTTTCAACAACATCGTGGAAGATCTGTTACTTATTATGTATTCTTTCGGAAATATTTGAAAATAAGTTAAGCTTCCATCTTCTTCAATCTTATAATACATAATATCCTTCCCCTTTTACCAAAGTTAGAGGATAAAATACTTCTACTGCTTTGTTTCTTCCCTCTAAAACATCGGCTGCTATGTATTTGTTCATCAAAGGTATGGGCTCTAAGACTTCCCTTTGAGATTCGTATAATCTTAAAACCTTGATTTTATCTTCCAAAAAATCAGTGATATCTACATGAAATTTAGATTGAGGAATCTTTGTGATGTCAGATATGAACATAAGAACGTTGGAACAATTGTAAGGTTCATTCTCTAAATCCTCTCTTTTGGTTCTGGCTAAAAATAAGGCATCTTTAGTACTTTCTCCCACTGCCTTGTGATCGGGGTGCTTGTCTTCAAAATAGTGTGTGAAAAGGATCTTGGGCCTATATTTTCGTATAAGATTTGCGATTAATGCTGCTAAATTATTAATTTCATCTAAATATCCGTCTTTCAGTCCTATCATTTCAAAATAATCAAGTTTCAAAGATTTTGCAGCATGTTCTGCCTCCAATTTTCTTACGTTGATATCGTTGTTTCTCCCTGCAGAGCCATCGGTTAAGATTATTCCACCACAACTCTTCCCTTCTTTTTTCAATCGAAGTATTGTTCCTCCTGCAAAAGCCTCATAATCATCAGGGTGGGCCCCTATGAAAAGTGCGTGCACCATATTTTCTCCTCCCCTTTTTTCTTATTTTAAAGATCCCATTGTTATACCTTTTACAAAATACCTTTGAAAGGCTAAAAATACAATCATAACAGGAATCATAGAAATATTTGGTGCGGATACCGCTGAATTCATCCATAGAAAACACCCCCAAAGGAGTTCAAGGAAGCACCATTCTCCTTTCTTTTTGCTTGATAGTTACATTCCTCCCACAAACATGTTATAATGCTATTGGAATGAGGTGATATTACGTATCGTACCCAGAAGAATCAACTAAGAAATTTAAACAAACAAGAATATATTGCCCTTAAAGAATTATGTAAGCTATCTAAAAACCTGTATAACTCAACTCTATATGCTATTCGCCAATATTACTTTACAGAGAAAAAGTATTTACGCTACGAATCAGTCTACCATATCTGTAAAGAGAACGAAAACTATCAACTTCTTAATACAGACATTGCGCAACAAACCATGAAAGTAGTCGACCGCAACTTTAAGTCTTTCTTTGCTCTTATTTCTAAGGCTAAAGAGGGCAATTACAGGTTTTCAGACATTCGGCTTCCGCATTATCTTCAAAAAGATGGATACTTTATGTTGATTATCCCGCGTTTCAAGGTTAAGGACGGTTATTTTACCGTGCCTATGTCCATCGCCTTCAAGAAGGAATTTGGAGAAGTTAAACTTCCGTTTCCTGAAAGGTTAAACAAAAAGCAAGTAAAAGAAATCCGTATCTTCCCTAAGCACAACTGTAAATTCTTTGATATTGAATTTGTATATGTTCAGGAAGAAGAAAACCTTAACCTTAATACGGGTAACGCTCTTGCTATAGACTTTGGCCTTGACAACCTCGCAACTTGTGTTACAAACACTGGGGCGTCCTTTATCGTGGACGGTAAAAGATTAAAATCAATTAACCAGTGGTATAACAAAGAAAACGCAAGGTTGCAGTCTATCAAGGACAAGCAAGGGATTAAGGGTATAACCAATCGCCAATATATCAATACCAAGAAACGTAATAACCGTCTTAACTATTATATGAACAAAACTGCAAGAATTATCGTTAACTACTGCATCGAAAACGATATTGGCAATATTGTCGTAGGTTATAACCCTAACTGGAAGCGTAATATCAACCTTGGTAAGAGCAATAACCAAAAGTTTGTCCAAATATCACATGGTAATTTGCGTCTTAAAATCAAGTCCCTTTGTGAGCGTTACGGAATTAACTACATTGAGCAGGAAGAAAGCTATACTTCAAAGGCTGACTTTTTCGCCAACGATGATATTCCTGTTTACAATGCCGATAATCCGCAGGCATACAGCTTTAGCGGAAAACGCATATCCAGGGGGCAATATAAAACTTGTCAAGGCACGATTATTAATGCTGATTGCAATGGTGCATTAAACATACTTCGCAAAAGCAACCTGATGGACTTAACCGTCCTACAGGCTAGAGGCTGTTTAAACCAGCCCCAAAGAATAAGGGTAATAAGCCAAACTTCTTTGAAATCCCCTTGTCCTTATTTGCCGTGAGACTGCTTTCAGGAATGGGGAAGTTTAAAGAGAGTGTTGTCATTGCCAAAAGAGATCCCCATTGTACGGTATACTCACCTGAGAATAATGCCAATCCAAGCTGCAGGGTCATATATTTTGGTGAGCTAACAACTAACAAAGGCCAAATATAATCGTTCCATCTCCAAGTAAATGATAACACAGCCAAAGCAGCTATTACGGGTTGAGATAAAGGTATTATGATCCTCCAAAATATTTTTAATTCACTTCTCCATCGATTTTGGCGCTTTCTATCACTTCTGTAGGAAATGATTACCTTATAATAACACAAAATTTCAACTTATCTCTATTTTTTGATAAAATAATTTTATAGAGTCTTTTATTAAAAAGGAATTAAAATGATGATAGATATAATTGCCATTTCTGACGAGGAAGTATACTTAACAAATAAAGACAAGAAAAAGTTTGACTTACTTATTTGTGCAGGAGATCTTTCTCCACAATACATTGATTACGTGATGAACGAATTCAAACCATCCTTTAGCTTGATGGTACACGGCAATCATGATAAAAAGTATTATAAATTATACGAAGAAGAAAATAACTCTTTCTCAAAGGTATACAAAGGAGCTTATGTTTTAAATCATGGCATAGTTAACTTAAAAAAATTCATCGGCAAAGACATAATAGTAGCGGGATTTTCCGGTGCTTTAGCTCATGGATATAGACCTTTTTATTTCAAAGAAAAGGATATTAATAAATTTAATAGAGAGGTACGTTTCAGTACAATCTTTAAAGGTAATAAGTACAAGCAAATCGATATAATGGTTACACACAATCCTCCTTACATTAAAAATACTATAAAAAAATACGGGCAATCTCATACCCCTTCAAGAGCTTTGGGGGAGTTTTATCTTAAAGCATTTCCAAAAATTTGGATATACGGCCATATTCATCCACGATACGACTTTCAAGAACTTGATTTTGAAATTAAATTTTTAAATAATGTATCTTATCTAATAAATGCGGTACCTTATAAATTAATAAAGTACGATGAAGAAAAGAAAGAAGTAATAGAAATTTATACTTATAAGATGATAAGTCCTAAGACCATTTTAATTTAGAAAGTAATTAATTCTTTTAAATAAAATTTTAATTATTTTGCTGTATTATAGAATTATTAATATAAGAATATATCCCTAAAAGGTTTTACTGTTTCTTGCAAAAAATCTTTTTTATAATAAACTTTGATTTTGAACTTGGGGATCTTAAGGGGTTTACCCCTTAACGTGCCCAAAAAAAGGAGGCTAACCTAATGTATAGGACCTCAAGAAGTCTCAGCAGAAGCGAGTACGAAAAAGCTAATAGATTAGCAAAGAAAGACTTTTTGGCTAATATTTCAAAAGGGAAAGAAGGATATCTGCCGTGTTTAGAAGATATCATCCACAACGCTGAAATAATTAAGGAAGAAAAACTTGGTCTTATAGATATCCCTATAGAAAGGATCAAAGGAACGTACTACCATTCTCGTTCACTATCTTTTTCTGCAAATTTTTATCCCTTAATGAAAATTGACTCAGAATTTGCAAGTAAATGGATCAATTTGTATGAAGCTCATATATCTGAAGGAATAAGGGATCCTGTAACAGCCTACGAATATTTAAACTGGTTTTATATTGTTGAAGGGAACAAAAGGGTAAGCGTTTTGAAATATTCAGACGCTTTTTCAGTCCGTGGGGAAGTTACTAGATTGATTCCAAAATGGGATGAAAACAATCCTGAAATAAGGATCTACTATGAATTTTTAGATTTTTATAAAAAGACAAAAATTAATATAATCTGGTTCAACAAAGAGGGCAAATTCAAAGAACTTTACGAGTTAATCAAAGATTATAAGAAAAAAAGTGATTTTGTTGAGAATGAATATGATGAATTAGTCCATTCAGTATATCTTCTATTTAGAAAGCTATATAGGGAAATTGCTAAGGACACGATTTCGCTTACTGAAGAAGAGGCTTTTTTAGAATACCTAAAAAAATTTGGTTTGGAAAATGTTCCCACTATCGAAAGAGAAATGAGGGAGCAAGTAGACGAGTTAGTAGAAGAATTAGAGGAACGTTTGGGTAAGCCATCCGAGCCGTTATTTAAATTGCCTCAAATTTTCGCAGGGAAAACATTAAAAGTAGCTTTTCTATATAACACCTCAATAGAAGAGTCTGCATGGACATATTCCCATGAATTGGGAAGAAGGTACGTTCAAAAACGTTTAGGAAATGAAATAATAACAAAGTATTTTGAAAATATTTCTGATTTAAAAACGTATGAAAAAATATTGGAACAACTCGAAGAAGAAAAATTCGACCTAATATTTTCTACCAGTTTTGACTTCTTACAAAATCAGAACACAAAGGAACTTCAAAATGTTCGATTCATGTATTTTTCCGGATATCGTACTACAAAGAATATTAACACATATTTCGGTCGTATGTACGAACCAAGATTCCTCTCTGGAATGATAGCAGGTGCAATGACCACTAACAATAAAATAGGTTACGTTGCTTCCTACGGTATACCTGAAGTCATAATGGGAATAAATGCCTTTGCTTTAGGGGCAAAGGCTGTTAATCCAAAAGCAAAGATATTTGTTGGATGGACGAATACTTGGCGCAATATAGAATATGAAAGAGACACGTCAGAGTATTTGATAAATGAAATTGGAGTGGATGTTTTAACCCATCATCAAGATTCTCCGGAAGTTTGCAAAGTTGGAGAAGAATACGGCGTCTACACTATTGGTTACCATATTGACATGAAAGATTATGCTCCAACTACCCATTTAACCTCTGTTGTATGGAATTGGGGAGTTTACTACGAAAACATAATTAAAGATGTATTAAGAGGGTCAAATTTTTCTTTATTTAGATTGTTTTCTGGTTCAGAAAAGATTGAGAACTTTTGGGGTGGACTTAAGAGTGGAGTAGTTTGTTTGTCACCTATAAGCAAAATTGTTCCTTCTACAACAAAAAACCTTGTTTACACTGTGAAAACGGATATTATGGAAAATAGGTTTCACCCTTTCAGGGGGGGTATTTTTGATAAAGAAGGTAATATGAAAGTCTCGGAAGGCAAAGATATCTCAGACGAAGAACTAATGAAAATGGATTGGTTTGTGGACAACGTTTATTATTCTTAAAAATGGGGAAAATTTATGAAAAGATTTTTTGTAATGTTTTTATTATCTTTTATTCTCACAAGCGTTTTTTCAGAAGTTAATTTCGATTTTTCTTTATCACCTGGCATAGTACTTAAAAATTATGAAACAAATAAAATACCTGAAGATGTCGTAGAATGGGAGACTTTCGATTACTTACCACCTTTCTTTGAGATTACCTATACCGCTTCTTCTGGCAATAATGATCTTTTTTACCTATCCATACCCATATTACCAGATGCCAGTGTTTATTATTTGGAAAATAATGGTTTGCATAACTTACCAATTCGGAAAGATTTTATACCATTCGTCGATTCAGATATCCCTTATGAAGTTTTTTACGAAATTTCATCTGAACCATTTGATCTTTCTATCGGAAGAAGAAAACTAAAATGGGGGGAGGGTTCTTACTCTCTGGGAATAAACGATAGAATCCCACACATGGACCACCTACTTTTCTCTCTAAATTGGGATACTTCTGTGGGAGATTTTGGATACGAATATGTATTAACAATCCCCGGACCCAATGCCTCAGATAGAAATAAAACATTCGTTGCAAGAAAGTTGTCTTCTGAATTTTTCTCTGTTATGTTCGAAATGGGCGAGATAACTCTTTTATATAATATTACACCAAATTTTGTTGATCTCAACCCTTTCTTAGTTTATCACAACATTTATGAGCCAAGTTCGAACGATGCCGGATATCTTTCATCAACGATAGATTTAAAAAATTATACTCTGTATTCTGAATTTCTTTTAGATCAGTATCAATTACCAACCGAAAGCCAAAGTAGCCCTCCAAACGCTTATGGATTCATGATAGGAGGCAGAAAGAAAGGACAAAAAATAGATTATGGGATGGAGTTTTATAAGACTTCCACATGGTTGTACAATAAAGGTGAAGGTAACGAAGATTTTACTTATCCCGTTTGGAAAAATCTTCTTCTTGCGGAGGATAAAACTATAAACTACTTTCTTGGTTTCCCTTATGGACCTGATGTTGAATTGTTCAAAATTTTTTTAGAAAGTGAACATTTTGGAATAGATTATGAACATCTAGTTAAAGGTACGATCACAATAGACACACCTTACAATGAAGAAGAATGGCAAAAGTATTCCATTCATGGACCGGTTCCACCAACTACTGTTGAAAACATTTTACGACTGGATTTTAAAATTGGAAACAATCCAACTTTTTTTACACAATCAATTTTTCGAAACAAAGATTTATGGATGTTAGTTGGATTAGAATACACTTTCTCATTGAAAATCCCTTAATTTTAAGCTTCCACTTTTTCTAACTTTTCTATCAAATCCAAAGTTATTTCTTTCATATTTTCCACCACTAAATCTGCTTTCGATAGATCCTGGTTGAGTGAGTTTGGGTTTTTAAAACCTATGCACTTCATTCCAGCAGCTTTTGCCGCTTTAACACCATTCTTTGAGTCTTCTATAACTACACATTCTTCTGGTTTAACTTTTAACAAGCCAGCTGTATATATAAAAATATCAGGTTTAGGTTTACCACGAGCAACGTATTCTGAACTCACCACCACTTCAAAATACTTCTCAATGTCAAGCATGCAAAGAACTTCTTTGATCAATCTCATCGTCGAGGAAGAGGCCAACGCTATTTTATAATTGTTTTCTTTCAGTGTCTGTAATAGCTCTATTACACCTTCTATTGGCTCTTTAACCCCTTCTTTTAATAATTCCAAATTCTCTAAGTTTTGTTTTTCAAGTAATTCTTCAACACTTTGTTGTAGATTGTATTCATTTTTTAAGTCTTGCCACATCTCTTGGTTGCTTACACCAATATAATTACTATATGAACTTCTATTAATTGGGATTCCCAGTTCTTCAAAAATTCTTTTATTTGCACTATAATGGATGGGTTCACTGTCAATAATGACCCCATCCATATCAAAAATAATGGCTCTTAACATTATTACCTCCTAGCTTTTACACAGGTTGATAATTAACATGATTCACAACATCTATTTTAAGAAATTCATTTATCTCTTTTTCGCCCCCAATATATTCCTTTAACTCTTCAAGGTCTTTACTCATAAGCTTTTTGAATTCTTCCCCATAAATTGTTTCATTTTTAAAAATATAAGAAGCTAGAAGATCAAGCCTCTCTCTATTTTGCTTAAGAAGTTCGAGAGCTTTATCGTACATAGAATTAATTATTTTCTTGACTTCAACATCAAGTTCTTTAGCGGTTTCTTCCGAATAATTTCTTTGTTTTGTCAACTCACTCCCCAAAAATATTTCTTCCTCTTCTCCTTCCCAATACACAGGGCCCATTCTTTTGGACATTCCTAACCTATAAATCATGGATTTTGCATAATCTGTAGCTTTTCTCAGATCATCTTTAGCCCCGGTAGTAGCAAAATTAAATACTAATTTCTCGCTAGCTCTCCCTCCAAGGGCTACAACGATCCTATCAAGTATTTCAGATTTTTTAATTAAATATTTGTCTTTTTCAGGAATTTGTAAAGTAGAACCTAACGAACCTGCACCCCTAGGAATTATAGTAATCTTGTAAACAGGGTCGGTATTAGGCAATAAATATGCCAATACAGCATGTCCCAACTCATGATACGATAGAATCTTCTTTTCTTTATCGGATATTATCCTGTACTTTTTTGATGGACCGGTTAGTACCCTATCAATAGCCTCTTCAAAATCACTCATCTCGACTTGGTTTTTTTTCTTTCTTGAGGCTATTAAAGCAGCTTCATTAACTAGGTTTTCTAAATCAGCTCCAACGAAGCCCGGTGTCCTTTTGGCTAACAATTTTAAATCAACATCAGGGGCTATTTTCTTTTTACGTGTATGTATCTTTAAAATTTCTTCTCTTCCTTTTACATCTGGAGGACCTACCATTATTTTTTTATCAAACCTACCTGGTCTAAGCAATGCTTTATCAAGAACATCAGGCCTATTGGTAGCAGCCATGACAACAACCCCTGTCGACGTGTCAAAACCATCGAGTTCCACTAACAAGGCATTGAGAGTTTGTTCTCTCTCATCGTTCCCTCCACCAAGCCCAGCTCCTCTTTGTCTACCTACTGCGTCTAATTCATCGATAAATATTATTGCAGGAGCATTTTCTTTAGCTGTTTTAAAAAGGTCTCTAACTCGCGATGCACCAACCCCTACAAAAAGTTCGACAAAATCAGATCCACTTGCATAATAAAAAGGTACATCTGCTTCTCCGGCTATAGCCCTTGCTGTCAAAGTTTTACCAGTTCCCGGAGGGCCTACCAACAAAGTTCCTTTAGGCATTCTTGCACCCAATTCTTGAAATTCTTGAGGGTTTTTCAAAAATTTTACAATATCCTCGATTTCGTCCAAAACTTCATCGATTCCTGCCACATCTTTAAAAGTAACTTTTTCCCCGATAGGTTCATACTTTTTTGCCCCACTCTTTCCAAAGTTCATACTGCTTCTAGCTCCTGCGGAAGCCGAACGATACAACCAAAAAAAGAAAAGAACCATTACTACTATTGGAATTATGTTTATCAATAAACCAAACCACCACTTTGATCCTACACTTTCAACATACTCTACCTTTATACCTTTTTGAATTAAACTATTCACATACTGTTTATCGATTACTAAAGCTGGCGAAAAAGATTCATAAGTAGTACCGTCTTTGCTAAGTATTTCCACGTTTCCATTTTGGTTTATTTTCATGGATTCAACCTGGCCATCATTGATCAAACTCAACATTTCTGAATAGGATATTATAGGATTATTTTCCCAATTCAAAGAAATGAGAGCCCCAATAAAAATAATCGCAAATATAATATAAACCCAAATTATGTTGGAAAACTTTACTTTCTTTTTTTCTTCTTTGGTGTTTTTATTTTCTTTATCGTTTTTATTTTCAGGCATTTATTTACCTCCTCACAGATGTTAACCTATATACATTTAATCCAAAATACTGTACTTTTTCAACGTTTTCATCTTTCTCTAATTTTTCAAAAATTTCATTTTTATTTTCACATTTTCTTTGATCCAAAAAACTTTCTATTTCATGCTGATTCATCGGATGTCTTTTTATTATACTTAAGATAGCTTCCAAATCGTCTTCTATAGAACTGTAAAAATCTTCTTCTTCTAAAAAATCAAGGGATATGCCTCCTAAGATATTTTGCGCTAGCTCAATTTTTTCTTTTTCTGGAACTGTTACCCAATCTTCCGCTGGGGGTCTCATTGGTAAATTTATATACAATCTATCATAACTTATTCTATTAAATATTTCTTTGATTTTCCTTAAAGATTCTTCATCATCATTTAGCCCTTTTATCATCATAAATTCCATCCAGATTTTACCTTTAAAGTTTTTAGAAAAACTTATCAACCCATCCACGTAAGAATCAAAAGATATACTTTTATGAGGTCTATTTATTTTTTTAAAGGTTATTTGATCATAAGCATCCAGTGTTGGCATTACAAGATCGCTCTCATTTAATTCTTCCCTTACTTTTTCTTCACAAAGTAGAGCTCCATTTGTAATTACAGCAACAGGTTTATCAACATAAGCTTTTATTGATTTTATTAGTTCACCAATTCTAGAGTATAATAATGGTTCACCTTCACCAACTATAGTTACAAAATCAAACTGGGATACATCGCTTTTAATATAAGCTTTAAACTCTTCCAAAATATCTTGCAAATTAAAAAATTCTTGTCTTTGGTTTGTCATGTTAGTCGTTTTCCCCAACTGACAGTATACACAAGAAAAATTACAAGTTTTTGGAGGTATTGGGCTTACTCCTAAGGATCTTCCCAATCTTCGAGAAGGTACAGGACCGTATAAATATCGAAAACTCATCAGACACCTCCAATATATACTCGCTTTTTTTACTCATTTAAATTATATCAAATATCACCCTTTAAATAAAAATAATAGTGAAACATACTAAAGAAAAAGAAATGAGGAAAACAGTATCTTTTATTTTCCAATTAAACTGCTTAAATCTCGTCCTCCCTTCCCAACCATTGTATCCTCTTGCTTCCATAGCAATACTCAAATCTTCAGCCCTTCTCAGAGCAGATACCAACAAGGGAATAATTATAGATATAGCCCCTCTAATCCTTCCAGAAAATTTTCTATCATCAAAATTTGCCCCCCTACTTAATTGTGCTTTCATTATACGATCTGCTTCATTTGCAATTACAGGGATGAACCTTATAGCAATCGTCATTACCATCGATATTTCATGAGCAAATCTTTTAGGTACAAAAAACCATCTCAAGACATCTTCTAGAGCATGAGCTAAAGAGGTAGGAGAAGTAGTTAACGTGAGAACAGAAGATAATAAAACTGCAAATAATATTCTGAAGGTAATTATAGCGGCATTAAATAAACCGGTATCTGTTATTCTAATAAACCCGATGCTAAAAAGTGTATTCCCCCCTATTGTAAATAATTGAATTATAAAAGCAAAGATGACTATAAACCATATTGATTTTAAGGATTTCATATAATACTTCAAGCTTAGTTTAGATAACAACATCAAAACCAACGTATAAGAAGACATAATCAAAACATCATAAAAACTGTTTATAGAAAAAGCAAATCCTGCCAAAACAAACAACCCTAAAAGTTTTCCCCTTGGATCCAGTGAATGCATCAATGAGTCTAATTCAACGTACCTTCCCAAGGCAACATTATCCAAAAGCATTTAAATACTCCTTTTATCAATCATTTTTTCTAATTCCCAGCATTGAATATTTTAACATAATTCAAGAATTATTATATTATTTGTGAGAAAAGATTTAGTAGTTTTTTAAAACATTAATAAACAGAATGACTGATTTTTATTAAGTTTTGATTAAGTGTTTTTGTAAAAAGATGATATAATTATTTTAATGTCTACAAAAAATCACTTTGGAGAGACACATGAAAAAATCCTTATCAAATAGAAGTATGAAATACCTATTTATACTTTTGTTGATTTTAATAATATGTATAATAATTGTTTTTTTAGTTTCTAAATCCTCAAACTATAAAAAGCAGATCATTTTTTTTGAAGAATATTTAAAAAACAACTATACTTTGGACGATGCAACGACAAAAGAATTCGTCAAAGTCTTTGAAATATTATATGACGAATTCCCCTATGTAACTGAATATGTTTATCCGATCGAATTGTTAGCTATTGGAATAGTAGAAACAAATTTTGAAAACGTAAAAGGAGATAGTGGTGAAAGTTTGGGATATTTTCAGATACAAGCCCCTACTTATTGGTATTTAAAACATAATTACCCTGAATTTTATCAAAGAATTAATTTCTTAGAACCTTGGTATTGGGATAACATAAAAGAAAGACCTGATGTGCAATTATTGACTTCTATCTTATACTTATACGATATCAAATTACGTTTCGGGGAAGAAGATGCGTATAGTATTTACAATGGTGGTTCAGAAACATATAAAGACAAAATATTATTAAGACTTAATATTTTAGAAAATGAATTCAAAACATTTAACAGGAGGTAAACATGCAGATATCGGAGCCGCTTATTTCAAAACCTATTTTTAGTGAAAAAATTTGGGGAAATAATGAATTGAACAGAATTTTCAACTATGAAAAAACCCAACCAATAGGAGAAGCCTGGCTTTATTCTCCTCTAACTGGATTTGAAACCGTCTTGTATGGAAAAAATAGCCAAAAAAAATATGGCAATGCAAGTGAACTTTTCCCAAATTTTCCTTTGTTGTTGAAATTAATCGCAACCTCATCCTGGCTTTCCATACAATTACACCCGGATGATACAATGGCTAAACAATTAGAAAACGAACCATGGGGAAAATCAGAAGCATGGTATTTCCTAAAAGATAATGGCCAAATTAAAGTTTCAAATAATAACAAACATATTTTGCAAGCTTTTGATGATAATCGATGGGATGAAGTACTAGAAAATTACGAAATGAACAAATTCGATTCCATCTTTATACCTGCAGGAACTGTTCACACCTTAGGTCCTAACAGCCTTTTACTGGAAATACAGCAAAGCTCAGATTTAACTTATAGATTATACGATTGGGGAAGGCCTCGAGAAATCCATATTGATAAATCTAAAAAAGTTCTTAACAACATTCACACCAGTTACTCTATTTCAAGGAAGACCGAAGGTTTATGTACTAAATATTTTAGCTTTTCCAGATTTGCCAACCAAAATAAAAAAGGGTTTGGCGTATATGTTAACTTAAAAAGCTATGAAACAATAGTACTTCCAGAAGAATTAAATTATAATTTTAAAGGTGAATTTGTGGAATTTAAATTAAACGAAAATGGCTGGAAATCACTTTTATAATTTCATAATCAAAAATTATAAAATAATTTAAAATTTTTACATTCCATTTCTTTTTCGACTTATTTTGTCTGATATAATTGAATAAACATAAAATAAAATCTTAGGAGGTATCCTGATGAATAAAACTATCAATGAAGATGTGTCAATCGTCTTATCCGGTGAAGCGGGTCAAGGGATTCAAACGATAGAAGGATTGTTAACATTTATTCTCAAAAGGGAAGGTTATTACGTATTTGCCACAAAAGAGTACATGTCTAGGATTAGAGGTGGAAGTAATTCAACTGAAATAAGGGTAAGCTCTAAACCTGTGAAAAGTTACGTCGACAAAATAGATATACTTATACCTCTCACGAAAAGTTCGGTTGAGCATCTAGGAGACAGAGTGACTGAAGATACCCTTATCATAGCAGACAACGATTCTTTGAATTTAAAAAACAAAAATCTTTTCAACGTTCCTATTCTCTCTATTGCAAAAGAAATAGGTAATGAAATATATGCAAATATAGTTGCCGTTGGTGTAATTTTGGGACTTTTCAAAATAAACAAACAAACTATAGAAGAGTATCTAAAAGAAAGATTTGGAGATAAGGGAGAAAAAATTGTTTCAGATAACATAAAAGCAGCTTCAGAAGGTTACAAATTAGGAAAAGACTTTTCTGAAAGTGGAGAGATAAAAATAAAAATCTCTGCAAATGAAAATCTAAAAGACGATCTATTAATTAGCGGAACCGATGCGGTATCTCTAGGAGCGTTAGCTGGCAATTGTGATTCGATTTTTTCATATCCAATGACACCTGGATCGGGAGTTCTAGTTGATTTAGCCAATTTTTCAAAAAATTTCGATATTTTAGTCGAACAAGCTGAGGATGAAATTGCTGCAATCAATATGGCAATAGGTGGATGGTACGCAGGAGCAAGATCAATGGTGACTACTTCTGACGGAGGATTTGCTTTAATGGAAGAAGGACTTTCTCTAGCTGGAATGATCGAATCACCGTTAGTAATTCACTTAGCCCAAAGGCCTGCCCCTGCAACAGGTTTACCAACGAGAACCGCTCAAGAAGGTTTAAATCTTGTTATACACGCTGGACATGGGGAATTTCCAAGGTTGGTCTTAGCTCCTGGCAGCCTTGAACAAGCCTTCTATTTAACTCAAAAGGCTTTTAATATTGCAGATAAATATCAAATCCCCGTATTCATTTTGACAGATCAATTTTTTGTTGATTCGTATTATAACGTTAAAAAGTTGGACCTTTCCAAAATTGAAAATAAAAAATATTTTGTAGAAACTGCCGAAGATTATAAAAGATATGACCTATCAAAAGCAAAAAACGGAGTTTCACCAAGAGGTATACCAAACTATGGTAATGGATTAGTTGTTGTAGATAGTGATGAACATGACGAAGAAGGTCATATAACGGAAGATTTGGATATCCGAATTAAAATGGTGGAAAAAAGGCTCAAAAAATTTGACGCTTTAAAGGAAGATTTTATTTCTCCCGAATTTTATGGAAATGATAACTACAAATATCTCGTCGTATGTTGGGGTTCAAACTATAATGTCGTCAAAGAAGCTCTAGAAAATATAGATAACAAGGATCTTGCTATGCTTCATTTTAGCCAAGTTTATCCCATCCCGGAAAATGCGGTTGAATTTTTAGAGAAGGCAGAAAAAATAATTGATGTTGAAAATAATGCCACAGGGCAATTTGCAAAGTTAATAAGAGCAGAAACTGGCATAAAAATAGATAGTAAAATATTAAAATTCAATGGAATGCCATTTTCAGTTGAAGAGTTAACCGCTAAGATAAGGGAGGAGTTGCAATGAGCGAAAGAAAAAATATGTTTACTCTAGAAAATGAAAAAGAATTAGACATAGCTTGGTGTCCAGGCTGTGGAAATTTTGGAATACTGAATATATTAAAAAAAGCCTTGGAAGAAATGGAGGAAATAACTCCCAACAATTTTGTACTCGTTTCAGGAATAGGACAGGCAGCAAAAATACCCCATTACTTTAAAAACAATGCTTTTAATGGCCTTCATGGTAGAACCTTACCCGTGGCCTTTGCCATAAAAGCGACTAATCCAGATTTATACGTAGTAGCTGAAAGTGGAGATGGAGATATGTACGGTGAAGGTGGCAACCATTTTATCCACAATATGAGAAGGAACATTAACATCACAAACATAGTTCACGATAATAGAGTCTATGGACTAACGAAAGGCCAGGCTTCTCCTACTTCACAGCATGGAATGGTCACCCCTGTTCAAGTAAATGGAGTAATACTGAACCCCTTCAATCCTATTGCTGTTGCTATAGCTAACGGAGCCACATTTGTGGCACGAGCTTTTGTGGGTGATATGCAAAACACGAAAGAAGTCATTAAAAAGGCTATTAGGCATAATGGCTATGCGCTAATTGATTTGTTTCAACCATGTGTGACATTCAATAAAATAAATACTTACGCTTGGTTTAATGAACATACTTACAAATTAGGGGAAGATTATGATCCATCAGATAAAATACAAGCTCTACAAATAGCTTTTCAAGAGGACAAAATCCCTCTAGGTATAATATATGAAGAAAAGAGTAAGCCAACTTTTGAAGAACAATTGACTATTTATAAGCAAAACAAAGATCCGCTTTTTAAAAGAAGCATAGATTTAAACAAATTAGAAGATTTCATAAACTCAATGAGATGAGAGGTGATATGATGGCATTGAAAGTTGGAGATTTGGCTCCAGATTTTAAATTGAAAGATCAAAACGGTGATGATAATTCTTTATCTGGTTTTAAAGGAAAAAAGGTTTTGCTTTCCTTTCATCCTTTAGCATGGACAGGGGTTTGCGAAACCCAGATGAAAAACTTGGATTTAAAGTATGACGAATTGGGAAAACTCAACGTTGTACCTTTGGGAATTAGCGTTGATGCATCACCTTCAAAAAAAGCATGGGCTCAAAATATGAAAATCAACAAACTTAAACTTTTGTCAGATTTTTGGCCTCATGGAGAAGTTGCTAGAAAATATGGTATATTCGATGAAGAAAACGGTTTTTCCAAAAGAGCGAATTTTTTAATCGACGAAGAAGGAAAAATTGAATTTGTAAAAGTTTACGAATTAAGAGATCAACCAGATTTAAATGAAATTATGAATTATATCAAAAGATGAAAGAAACTTAAATAGGCTTCGACAAAAAGTTCGAAGCCTAATTTATTATAATGGAGTTAAAAATTATGAAGAAAATTTCTTTCACCCTTTTAATTTTGATGATTATTTCAACCAATTTATTTAGTCAAACGATTAATATACCAGAATTTCCAAAAGGGACTCTAACCATTTCACAAGAGGGAAGTAGTGTAACAATCCCTATTGAAATTGCTAATACGAACGAATTAAGAGAATTCGGTCTGATGTACAGGGAAGATATTCCTGAAGATTATGGAATGCTTTTTGTTTTCCCAAGTCCTGGAATAAGAAGCTTTTGGATGAAAAATACCTTTGTTGAACTCGACATTGCTTTTATAGATGCCAATGGAACAATATTGGATATACAAAACATGAAACCTTGTGAAGAATCACCCTGCCCTATTTACATAATTTACACACCTTTCAAATTTGCTTTAGAAGTAAAAGCAGGTTTCTTTGATCGATACGGATTCACCGAAGGGGCAAAAATTGAATGGTCAATAAAGGAATGAGAAACAGGTTTTACTGTTTCAAAGCCCATAAAAAACACAAAAGGAGGAATAATAAAAATGAAAAAAATACTTATTTCGGTACTTATTATTTTGTTTGGTATGAACTATATCTATGCAGCTGAAAAGGTAGTTGTAGGAGCAAAAGCTTTTACAGAAGGTTATATATTGTCAAGCATGGTTTCTTTACTTCTTCAAGGGAATGGGATTGATGTAGAAGAAAAATTTGGACTATCCTCTTTTCCCCTACGCAAGGCCATGGAAACCGGTCAAGTTGACGCTTATGTAGATTACACAGGAACTGCTTGGGCAGCATATTTTAGACATACAGAAAACATATATGATCCCGAGGAACTGTTTGATTTAGTAGCAAAAGAAGACTTAGAGAAACACAACATCGTGTGGTTAGATATGATCAATTTTAATAATACTTATGGTTTGGCGGTACGAAGCTCTTTTGCTAGAGAAAACGGAATACAAAGTTTAAGTGACTTGGCTGATTATATTAATTCGGGAAAAGGAAAGGATTTAATTTTTGGAGTTAATCCAGAATATTATGAAAGAAGCGATGGAATCTTTGCGGTTATGGATACATACAATATGAATCTGCCAAAAAATAATGTGAGAACTATGGAAGCAGGGTTAACATATGAGGCCTTAGCACGTAAAAATATTGATGTGGCTATGATATATTCTACCGATGCGCAAATCTTACGTTTTGATTTAGTGATTTTAGAAGATGATAAATCTTTCTTTCCACACTACAATCCTTCCGTTTTGGTTAGAAAGGAAACAATAGATGAATACCCTGAAATAAGAGAAATTTTAAAACCATTGACATTGTATTTAAATGAGGATATAATTATAAGGCTGAACTACTTGGTTGATTTTGAAGGTTTAGAACCAGAAATTGTTGCCAGAAAATATCTACAAGGTTTAGGCCTTATTAAATAGTTTACAATAATTTGTGGAGGCGTGCACCGAATTGGCTAAGGGGCCGGTCTCGAAAACCGGTGGGGTTTATCCCCTTGTGGGTTCGAGTCCCACCGCCTCCGCCAATTTTTATATGAGGAGGGAAGTAAAAGATGCCTATTCTATCTGAACTTAATAAATACTTACAAAGTAAAATTTCACAGGGGAAAGACGATTATGCAATACCGAAAAGATGGATGCCACCTAATTATACTGGTAAAGTTAAACTAGCGGGGAGGAAATTTTTTGTTAATCCCTATGAGTTTATATCCAACATAATCGATAATCTATTAAAAAATGCTGGAAAAGATGTGGATTACAGCAAACCCCTTTCTTTCATTAAAAATGTTAAAGAACCTGATTGGATAAGAACGAGCATACTTTATTCTGCTCACGTACGAGCTACAGCTGCATATGTTCATGATCAAACTACTTTATTCGTTCCAATAGATGAAAAAGGTTATACTGAATCGGGTACATTCCTAAAAATGTTGATGTTAATCCCTTATTTTTCTACGTACAAAGTCGATAGTATATACTTACTTCCAATAACTCAAGCCAGCAGTAAATTTAAAAAAGGTGAAGTTGGTTCGCCTTATGCAGTTAAAAATTTCTTCTCTGTAGAAAAAGATTATCACGACACACTTTTGGAAAATGAATTCACCCCTAATGAAGAATTTGGAGCTTTTGTCGAAGCCGCTCATATGGCTGGAATGAGAGTCTTGTTGGATTTTGTACCAAGAACAGGATCAAGGGACAATGACCTTATTTTAGAACATCCCGAATGGTTCTATTGGATAGATATAGACGAAATGAACGGTTTTGCACCTCCTAAAGTTGAAGGTCTGGGATTTGTTCAACCGAGCAAAGAAAATTTAAAAATTGTGTACAATGACGAACAAGTCAAAAATCATCTTAAAAAATTTAGATGGGATCCAAGAACTCAGAACCCACAAAAATGGGAAAATTTTATAAAACTAAATAAAGACAACCCAGATTTTTTGGATGAAATAGCAAGAGAGTTTAAAGTAATAACCGTTCCAGGATTTTCAGATTGGATAAATGATCCCCAACCAGCATGGGAAGATGTCACTTTCTTAAGACTCTATCTTTCTCATCCAGAAGAAGCTCTAAAATATATAGACGAGACAAATCAACCTCCTTATGTGCTCTTCGACGTAGTTAAATCAAGTTTGTTCCCAGGGAAAGAAAAGAATGCCGAACTTTGGAACCTAATAGCAAATATTATTCCATTCTATCAAAAAAATTTCGGTATAGATGGTGCTAGGTTGGACATGGGTCACGCTCTACCTGATGAACTTGAAGCTGAAATTATAAAAAGGGCAAAAGAATACGACCCTGCCTTTGTAATCATAGCTGAAGAGTTGAACATGGACAATCATTTAAAAGCTAAAAAAAGTGGTTACGATGGAATTTTGGGAAATTCATGGTGGGCTGAGCCAAGAATAAAAGAAGGCTGGTTCAAAAAATTCATCTCAGAAGTAGCACCAAAATTATCTTTGCCTACATTTGCAACGGCAGAGACACCAGATACCCCAAGAGCGGTTACAAGAGAAGGTGAAGAAACTTTCTCAAAATTGACAGCGGTGGTAAATACTTTCATGCCAAACGGAATAACATTTATAAACTCCGGATATGAGCTTTTTGAACCTCAACCTATGAACACAGGCTTAGATGTAGAAGATCCTGTGGAAGAAAGATTTAAAAATTTACCTTCAACAGATCAATTTTATGGCAAACTCGCATTCTTTGATTGGTATGTCCTACACTGGGATACAGACCATCATATGGTGAAATTACTTTCCTTATTAGGCACACTAAAAGAGGAAGTCAAAGATCTTTTGAAAAATCCTAACAATTACCATTTTATTGATTTTTCTGATGATGCAAGTGCAATGTTTTGGTGGAACGGAAAAAAAGGAGTTGTAATAGCTATCAATACTAACTTTAAAAATCCTTATTTCTTCGATATAGACCTTGGATATTATACCTGGAAAAGTGAGCATAACATACAAACAAAATTGGAAAATTACAGAAGAGGCGAAAGCTCTTGGAACGTTCAGGATGCACATTTAAGAGTAACAATCAATCCAGGGGAAGCCAGAGTTTTTTTTGTATATTAAAAAGGGCTTTTAGCCCTTTTTTATTTTAATTTTGGAAAGTTAAACTTGTCAACTTCTTGCTTTTTTATAAATTTTCTAAACTTTTTCTTTGCTTCCTTCATAAGCTCCTCTTGAACTATAAACAAGCTTGACTTTTTACTGGTAGGCTTTCTATATTCTCCATTCGGTTGTAACTCTCTTGCTTTGAAATTATCCTTTAAATAAAGGTTCAATACATCTATCAATCGTTGCTTCAAATCTTCCTGCTCTATTGGTATCAAGGTCTCAACCCTTCTATCCAGATTTCGAGGCATTAAATCGGCACTTGATATAAATAATTTAGGTAATCCATTATTTTCAAAATAATATATTCTACTATGTTCTAAATACCTTCCCACTATACTTCTAACCGTTATACCTTCACTGACACCTTTTATTCCAACTTTTAGAGCACATATCCCTCTAACGATCAAGTCAACCTTCACACCAGCCATGGAAGCCTTATATAAAGCTTTTATTATAGATACATCTAGTAAGGAATTAACTTTTATTATTATTTTCCCTTTCCCACCTTTTTTAACTACCTCTATTTCATTATCAATCCAGCGTATGAAAGTTTCTCTCAAACTTGTAGGGGCAACTCCCAATTTTTTCCATGTTGGAGGTTTTGAATACCCCGTTAAGATATTGAACAGAGCCGATACATCTTGAGCATAGCTTTCCTTACAAGTAAAAAAATCTATGTCTTCATATAATTTTGCGGTTATGTAATTGTAATTCCCTGTGCTCATATGAACGTATCTTCTGATACCACTTTCTTCTCTTCTAACAATCAACAAAAGTTTTGCATGTACTTTTAATCCAACAAGTCCATAAACCACGTGGCAACCTGCTTTTTCCAACTCTTTCGCCCATTGGATATTATTTTCTTCATCAAATCTGGCTTTGACTTCTACCACAACGGTTACTTGCTTGCCGTTCTGGGCTGCTCTAATAAGATAATCTATGATTGGGGATCTTTTTCCGACTCTATATAAAGTTTGTTTGATTGCCAACACTTGAGGATCCTCTGCCGCCTGTCTTAAAAAATCTATCACATGCTCAAAAGATTCATAAGGGCGGTGTAAAAGAACATCCTTTTCCCTAATTACCTTAAAGATATCCTCCTTACCATAAAAGCTTGGGGAAGGTTGAGGAGAATAATACTCAAATTTTAAATGCTCATACCCTTCTAAATTAGCTATTTCCATGAGAGAACTTAAATCTAAAAGATTGGAAATCTCATAAATATTATCACTTCTTAAATTTAGCGAATTTACAAGGAAATTCCTCAGGTTCTGCCCCATATTTTTGGATATTTCTAACTTTACAGGAAAACCTGTTTTTCTTTCTTTAAGTGAACTTTCAATCTCAATTAACAAATCTCTGGCATCATCCTCGTCAATAGAAAGGTCTCCATCGCGTGTGATTCTGAACTCAGAAATCTCAATTACTTTGTATCCACTAAAAAATAAATCAGAATGCATTTTTAAAAGATCTTCAGTTAAAAATAAACACGTACCATCTTTGCAGGGGATTTTTATAAACCTTGGAAAAATCGTCGGTAGTGGTATAAAAGCAAATAACCTTTCCCCTTTATCATCTTCTAACTCAACACCTAGATTTATGCCACTACCCGGTAATATCGGAAATGGCCTACTTTGATCGACTGCCATGGGGGTAACTACGGGAAAAACCGTTGTTTGAAAATAATTATCTAAAAACTCCTTTTTTTCTTCATCAACTTCATTAACTTTGAGAACTTTGATATTCTCCTTTTCTAAAGAAGGTAGTAACTCATTTTCTAAACAATTATATTGCTTTTCCACCATTTCATGGGTTTTTTGAGAAATCTTCGTTAATTGATCTCTAGAAGTTAAGCCCGAAAAATCCGTTCCACTGAAACCAGCTTGAAGTTGTTCCTCCAAGCCAGCCACCCTTATCATGAAAAACTCTTCGAGATTGGATGAGGTTATGGAAAGAAATTTAACTCTTTCTAAAAGAGGATTTGTTGTATCATAAGCTTCCTCTAACACTCTAAAATTGAAATCTAACCAACTCAGCTCTCTATTGTTATAATGTTTGTAATCGTTCAAATCAATCTTCTTTTCTTTAGTTTTGTTGCTGCTAGTTTTTGCCATAAAATTTCATTCCTTTATACTTTTTTTAATAACTCTGGAAGTATTCCAAACACTTCCAAAAAGAAGTTGTCCTTTCTTTTCAATGCCCACTCTTCCAACAAAGTTTCTTTTGGTGAATGAGTAGTTATACTCAGACGATTACCCTTCAAATTGATTTCAATATCTCCCAATTTATTTTCATGAGCGACATCTAAGGCGTCAGCAAGCCTCAATATGGCAAGCATCTTTGTTATCAAAATCTTATCAGGTATGTTTTCCAGCTGTGATGAATAATCATCAATCTCCAAATCTTGGGCACTGTGGAAGTAAGCGATCCTTGATACAATGTCCAATTCTCTTGAAGTTAAACCTATAATCTCTGAACCTTTTATTATGTTATACGAATGCAAATAATGTCTCTTAATATTTACATATTTTCCAATATCGTGTAAGATAGCAGCCACTTGCAAAAGGAGTCTATGT
The DNA here is from genome assembly GCF_003665005.1 of Petrotoga sp. Shatin.DS.tank11.9.2.9.3. Classification (NCBI taxonomy): domain Bacteria; kingdom Thermotogati; phylum Thermotogota; class Thermotogae; order Petrotogales; family Petrotogaceae; genus Petrotoga; species Petrotoga sp. Shatin.DS.tank11.9.2.9.3. Next base: position 48,783 of record NZ_JGVT01000005.1, on the reverse strand, counting down.
CTTTTACCTAACTGGTGAACTGGTTCTAAAGCATCAAATAATTTCATCGCATATTTTTCTACTGTTTGGCTGTGAGTCTCCTCATAGAAATATCTTTTACCAATATTTCTAGAAGAAATGATCGTACTCTTTTCCAGTAAATTAAAAAATCTTCTATATTTTCTGCTCAACAACCGTTGAAATAACAGGCTCCTGCTTAAATTAACCTTCGGAAAAACCAATATATTTTCAGCTCCAGATACTTCTAAAAGCAATCGATAAAAAGCTAAAGCTGATAACAACGAATTCGCTTTACTTTCAGAAATATCGTATTCTCTTGATAATTCGGTGGCATTCTTTGATTTCAAATTCTGGAAAAGTTCATTCAACTCCTCTTGGGGAATGTTTAATACTTCTTCCTCATTTTTCCCTAAAAGTCCAGCTAAAAACTCGATTTCATTGCCACAAGTTACAAAGGTCTTGATCTTTTTATTACTAAGCCAAACCTTGATAGGCTGATAAAATGTGTTTAAATACTCTCTGATTAAATTACTATAGTGCAAGGTGTTTTCTTCCAACTCCCTAAGCATCTCTGAGACTTTAACAGAACCTATTTTTATATTTTGAGAGCTGTCTATTAAACCCTTAGAATACGTTGCTAATCCCATACTTCCAGTCCCTATGTAAACGAATAAAATATCATCCCTTTTGTACTTTTTATATTTTTCAAAGTTTCTTATCAAATCCATATAGATATGTGATTTTTCTTCGTAGTCATCTAAAACATCGATAGTAAAACCTGTTCTTGTTTCGATCTGATCCAAAATAAAATCTAAATTTTCTGCTTCTCTCAAAGCGGTGGTGCCTACTACCTTCAATTTACTTGCTCCATATTCCTCTGCTACCCTTTTGAATCCTAAAAGTTTTTTACTTAGGATCTCCACTTTTTCAAAAGATATCCTTCCTGTTGTGAAGGTATCTCTTCCCAAGAATAAGGGGTAATCCAAACTTTCTATTATATCAATATCATCTTGATCGTTCTGAGCAATATCAAAAGATATATTTTCTGTTCCTATGTTTATAACACCTGCTACCATTGTTATACACCTACTTTTTCTTTAACAAGCGAAAAAGCCCCATACAAGCATGCATCATCTAGCAATTGTGATAGTTTAAACTCACAACACTCGAAGATATGAGGTATAGAGTACTGCTTGGCTGTTTCAACTACTATAGGCATCAATTGTTCTCCTAAAGCCTCCATTACTCCCCCTCCTAAAACGATAACTTCAGGATTTAATAAATTAATGATGGAACCAGCATTTATTCCTATATACCTTGCGGCGTCGTTTAAGATATTTCTTATTAGATCGTCCCTTTGATCATAAGCAGCTTTTAAAGTAGAACTTTTCACTATGCCTTTCAAATCACTATTTTTTATTAAGGTCTTTTCGCCTCTCTCTTTTTTTCTAACTATTTCTCTTTGGATAGCTACTTTAGAAGACAAACTTTCCAAACAGCCACGAAGATTACAACCGCAAAGAGGTCCTTCAGGGTACACATTCATGTGTCCAATCTCAGCAGCAAAATTGAATGAACCTTTATATAATGATTCATTCAATATTAAACCGCCTCCAATTCCAGTTCCTACAAAATAACCTACGGCATTTTTTGCTCCTTTAGCGGCACCAAACTTCCATTCCCCATACATACTCGCATTGGCATCATTTTCTATAATAGTTTTGATGTTGTACTCTTGCTCAACAAAATCGACTACATTAAATTCATTCAAAGGCATGTTAGGAGTAAAGGTAATTTTTCCATCTTTTATAACCCCCGGTACCCCTATCCCTATCCCTTTTACATCTTTATTTTCTGTCAGCAAAGAATCTAAAACTTTCTTCAATTGTTCGACAACTTTTTCTTTGCCTTTTGAACTTTTGGAACTCTTTTTTTCCGTCTTCAATTTGTTACCTTTCTCATCGAATAAAGTCCCGAGTATTTTAGTTCCCCCTATGTCTATCCCAATCCAATTGCTCATTTTTTACACCCCTTTTTATAAGATTCAAATTTAAGCCTCTTGACTAGAAATATTGTTGCATAACTTTTCAAAAATCTCGTTCACCTCAACGTTAATCTTCCCTTGTATTTGGGTTAGTTCCTTATCAATTTCTTTTAATAACGCAATGACATTATCTCCTTGAATTTTTTTTACCAACTTTTTCTTTAAAACAATCAAATCATGATGAGTCCCCAAAATATCTTGAATCTGCTTAAATATGTCTTCTTCAGGTAAAGTTTTACCTTTCAACTCCCCTAATATCTCTATTTTATAACGCAGATCTTTAACCTTTATCCTTATTTTATGCAGTTTTTTATCGTCACTTTTATCGGTATTTTTAAACTCTTCATAAACTTCCTCAAATTCTTTTGTGTAAAGATTGGCAAAATAAGGCTTATTTATCTGAAAATTTTGTATAAAATCAAACACCAAGAAGCTTAAACAACTTTCTAGTAGATGATCTAACTTTGAGATTTTTAAAGATTTTAAATAACTTTTAAACTTCTCCTTCTCTTTACTGTATTTTTTCTCGAAATAATCAATTATTTCATTATTTTGCCCTTCAATTTTTAAAAGAAAGTCTATGTGAACTTGATAATCTCTTGATTTATTGCTTTTTTTTAATATCTTATTTACTTTTTTCTTAGCTTTCTTAGAGCTTTCGCGTTTTGAAAATCCTTCCAAAAAATCTATACTTGCTTCTATCCTTCTACACGATGTTCTCATGTCGTGAACAGTATCGACACCCTCTTCATCTAAAACATTAGAGATGTTTTTTAGAAGACGGTTTTTCATCTTTTCAAAATATTCGATGTACTCTTTCAAAAACATCCATGGATTTACTGAAATATCGTTTAAGAGCTTAGTGACTTCGGATCCACCATCCATTTTAATTTTCCTTTCCCAGATAAAATATCATCGAATGATTCTCCTTCAATACAAATTACTCCGGCCTTTCTCAAATGCAAATCATCACCTGTTAATTTTTTTGCAAGTTCGTCAAAAGTTGGATTGTGTCCAAACATGATCACATTGTTATATCCCTTTGTAATATTTGAGATTTTTTCAATTATCTCTTCTACTTCTCCTTCATACAATAATTCTTCTTCTACTATCTTTGGTTTTGATTTAAAAGACCTTGCAAAGATTTCTGCGGTTTCTTTTGTCCTCAAAGCAGGAGAGGTAATCAAAAGATCAACCTTATTTAAAATTTTAACCACATAATCGGCGACTTCTTTAGCATCGCTCTTACCAACTTTTGTCAACTTTCTATCCAAATCATCAATTTCCGAGGATCTTTTTTCTGCTTTAGCGTGCCTAACTAATATTAGGTTTTTCATATCTAAAACATTCCTCCTCGTATAAACGTTTTTAAAAAGAATTCACATAATCTCTTAAAGTTGATCCGATTCTTTCTAATAGGGAATCCATATCACGCGTTTTGTTCAATCTTTTGAGAGTATTCCAAAAAATATATATTCCAGTAAGACTACCTATAAAATTCCCAATAAAATCCGTCATTGTATCGAAAAGGCTATCTTCTTGAGCTAATCTGTATCCAGGATAATCTCTAAAGATTAGATCCGAAGTAAACTCTCCTATTTCCCAAAATACTCCTAGTGTCATAACAATAGAGAGGGTAACAACAAATACTTTTAGAAAGAAAAAAGACATTTTCATCCTAGTCCAGATTAGTTCAGAACCCATCACCAATGGATATATAAGAAATGAAAGCCAAATACCTCCCGAAAAATGAAGAATAAAATCGTAAATTTCAAAGCGATCATAAAATTGATACCACATCCCGAATACACTATGTAAAGAAATTTGTATTATGGTTATTGTACGTATTTCTTCAAGAATCGTAGACTTTGTTACCCATTCAAAAATCCAAGTTAAATAAACTCCAAAGGCACTTAAGATGTATCCTAAAAAATGCGGTAAGTTAAAATCCCATATGCTTCCTATAATAGGGATAAATACAACAAACGAAAAAAATAAGTTAATGGTTCTTAGAACAGAATATACCGTTGAACTCGAGGTAAACAAGGTTTCTTTCACTATAGGGTCTCTTACCAAAAAGTGATGAATTTTGTCAAATTCTATTTTTGCTTTTTTCAATGTTTTCGAAAATCTTGGTGTAATTGATATCACCTCATTTTAAGTTTTTGCATATTCTATAATTTATTTCAATTATACCATTTAGATACAAAAACAAAAAAAGCAGCGAAATAATTCGCTGCTATGAGGGGATGATACGACTATGGTGGCTCCGGGTGAGGGATTCGAACCCCCAACCTAGTGGTTAACAGCCACCCGCTCTACCGTTGAGCTAACCCGGAAAAAATAAAATACTTTCAAAATCCAAAAATGATTATATCATCAAAATGGTGTTTTGTCAATATTTTTATTTTTATCTACGGGGGCTACTTCACCAAGGGTAACAAACCTTTTGGCTCCAGTTATTTGAGGTACATTATTTTTTCTTTTTTTGTAAGTTTGATAAGCTATCACTGCAAACGCTACCGCTTCTTTAGCATCACTTGAAAAACCTATTTCTTCCAGCACCATCACGGAAGTTTTTTCGCTTATCATCTTTTTTGCATAATCTTCTATCATCGATACCAAAGTAGGATTATAACTTCCTCCACCAGAGATTATAACTTGGTCTATGTTAGTACCTATAAATCTTAAGTAAGCATCGACAATCGATTTAGCTGTAAAAGCTGTTACGGTTGCAACAATATCTGCGTCGTTTAATTTCATACTTTTTCCTTTGTTTATTACCTCTTTAGCGTAATTTAACCCAAAAACTTCTCTCCCTGTGGTTTTGGGAGGTTCTTTTTTTATAAAAGGATGAGCCATTAAATCAGCTAAAAGAGTCTCAGAAATCTTACCCTTTTCACTAATCTTCCCATCTTTGTCATAACTTTGTTCTCCATTGGTTAGAATTTGAACTACGCCGTCTATAAGCATATTTCCTGGGCCTGTGTCAGTACCTTTTATATCTTCTAACTTGGATTTTTTTGGTATATAGGTGAAGTTTCCTATTCCTCCAATATTTTGCATAACCCTGTTGTAATCATTACTTTTGAACAAAATATAATCAACATATGGTACAAGTGGTGCACCTTGCCCTCCCGCTGCGATATCTCTCGCCCTAAAATTGCTAACGGTGGTAACTTGAGTTCTTTCTGCTATTACACTAGCTTCACCTATTTGAAGCGTGGAAATAAAATCATCACTCACATAATGGTAGATAGTTTGACCATGGGAACCTATTAAACTAACATCTTGCATATTCAAACCTTTTGATTCAACAACCTCTTTGGCGGCTTGAGCAAACAATTCTCCAAGCTCGAAATTCAATCTGCAGATTTTATCTACGCTACCAGTTGCAGGGTCGGAACATTCTAAAATTTTCCCTCTCATTTTTTTACTATATGGTGTATTTATAAAATTAACAACCTTTACATTTAACTTTTGCTCACCCTGTTCTGTTATTTCAACTAGTGCAGCATCTATTCCATCCACTGATGTCCCTGACATTAAACCTATCACCAACATAATATCTTCTCCTTTTACTTCCAAAGTGTTCATTTATTAATGATCTTTTCGAAAAATTATATTATTTATCTTATTTCTTATCACATTCAATTCAGGTTTTTTTAAGAATCTATCGTAATAAACAGAATTTGTCAAAAATATTGAAAATAACCCGTCTTTTCTAATCCAAATGGATGTACCTGTAAAACCATTGTGGCCGAATCCTGTACTATCAAGTGAGTATTGGCATCCTGCAACAGGTGGAGCCATCCAGGCTATATGAGTAGCATTTTCCCCTCTTTTTACCACAGTATTGGTAAAAAGATCTAAAGTGTCTTTTGTAACTATTTCTCTATTTAACAAACTAATTATAAAAATCCTTAAATCACTTGCATTAGAAAACAAACCTGCGTTACCACTCACTCCACCTAAATAGTAGGCGAGTTCATCCTCGACCACACCTTTTAACCTTTTACCTTCTCGGATAGATGTGGATACGGCTTTATCTTGATTCTTTGGGTTGAAACAAGTATTTTCCATCCCTATTTTTTTAAAAATACCTTCAACATACTCTTGGTAATTCTTTTGAGTAACTTCTTCAACAATTTTCATCAGTGTTATGAAATTCAAACAAGAATATTCGTAACACTTGTAAGGGTTTTCTTGGGGCTGAATATTGATTATGTGCTTAAGCAACTCTTCTCCTCGATACTCTTCCCATAGATTTGAATAAGCTTGCATTCCAGAAGTATGAGTTAATAATTCAAAGATAGTAATTTCGCTTTTTGGACTACTTACCTCTATGAATTTGCCTATTTTATCTTCCAATTTTATTTGATTTTCATCTATTAGTCTCATAACCGCGGTTGCAGTTCCAACCACTTTGGTAACACTTGCTAAATCAAAGATATCCTCTTCAGTAAGTCTTTCTTTTTCATCTTTTGTTCCGAAAGTATTTTTATACAATATTTTTTCTTTTTTACCTATTAAAATGGATGCCCCTGTATACACATTATTTACTCCCGATGAAACAATTTCGTTTAAAGATTCGATATCTTTGTCTTTCAAATCATCACTTCCCTTCGAAATCTTCTATAAATCTTTCTAAAATACCATCACAAACCACATAAGAGTCTAACTTATCTACTTCAATTTTTATCTCAACTTTTTCATTAGAACTAAGCAGTTTACTAGCGATTTCTGCAAGCTGGGAAAGCTTTTTTAACCATGGATGTATGTCTTCATATAACTTTTTATCTTTTAAATATTTCAATTTTCCTTCAAGATTGCCCAACCTCTCTAAATATTCCTTTAGCTCTTTTCCCTTATTCAAAGGATCTTTTCTGAATTCTTTTATTAGACTTTTCAACTTAAAGGATGTCTCCTCAAAAATTCTAGATTTTAGAAAATTTTCACTGAATAATTTCATATCTTCAAAAAAGTCTGACCCTACCAAATTAAAAATAGATTTGTTCCAAGAACGCCAAGGATCGTAACCTTCTGAGTTCCAAAGATAATCAGCTATTGTTTGTTCTGCAAGCATCGATGCATATGGCTGATTCATCGGATTTGAGATAACCCCTTTTACTCTTGAAATGCATAAGTCGTTTTCTCTGTTCATTAACGGGGCTAAGAAAAGTTCGCCTTGATCTGCATCGTTTACCGGATAATTATCCCATAAGATCAAATCATGACCGAACTGGTTTGAAATCTTATCTGCGTTTTTTCTACTTACTCTTTTTGACCATACACCATTCCCTGTCCATATTACAGGAATTTCAGGATTTAAGTGTTCTTTCATCGTCCTTCTGTACATCGAATCCTCTTCCTGCCAATATTCAGTTGGGCAGAGGTACAGGTTAACCTCTGAATCTTTCCCCTTTAAAAATTCGTATAACTTGTTTGCTATATACGTCTGAGCCAAACCGTAATTCCCTTCAAACTTTTTTTCATCCTCTTCGTAATTCAATTTTTCAGGGATATCATCGAAAAGAATAGCAAATTTTTTTACACCTTTACTTAAAATTTCATAGTATTTTTTGCACAATAAATCAAACTCTTTTTGATCGCTAAATTTCATGCTAAGTCCTGGGCTTACACAAAACACAAAATCGACGAAATTGTCTTTTGAGACTTTTATTAGCTCATCTATTTTTTCCATTTCTTCCTCTGGATAATCCTCTCGCCATTTTTCCCGGTGATATGGATCGTCTTTTGGAGCGTACCAATAGCTATTCATTTTATTTCTTCCACAAAAATTTATCAAATCAATTCTGTTTTGATGGCTCCATGGTTCCCCATAAAAACCTTCAATTACTCCTCTCATTTTAAAAGAAGGAGAATCGAATATCTCAACTACAGGCAGAAGTTTATTTTCTAAGTCAATAAGTTGTCTTAGAGTTTGTAGCTCATAGAAAATACCTTTCTTTGATTTAGAAAAAATTTTAACCGTTCTATTTTCTTTTTCCACTTTCATTAAATAGCTTTCTACATCCATAATATTGATGCTTAACTCTATATCATTGCTTTTGATAAATTCATTTAAGTCCTTTTCAGAAGGAGAAATAAAAGATTCTATTTTTAAGTCGGCATTAACTGGGTCTTTTACAAAAACAAAATGTTCACTCGGAAAAATCTTAACGAAACTTTCTTCTTCAAAATTTTTGAAAATAGAGAGCTTTGAACTTTCAAAGTGAATATTTGCACCTTCATAGAATAACTTTTTGGGTTTTGGATTTAATCTAAGAAACAACTCCATTAAAACTCCTCCATTCCAATATGAAATAAATACTGTTTTTAAAAATTCTATAACTTGATTTAGCGCCCCTTCGCCCCGCTCCCCACCCTTTTTTTATTTATAAAATATTTTAATATGGGATAAAGTAATTACTTTATTATCAATAATTGTTTTTTGTATTATATCATGTTTATTTTTAAAATGTTCATCTTTTTCGCAGATATGATATAATTATACAAAACTTATTAAACTAGGGGGTGTGTTTTATGAAAAAATTATTTGTTTTAATGTGTGTTTTGATTGTTAGTTTGTTCGTTTTTTCTGAAGAAGTTATAACTTTGAATTTAATTGAAGCCTTTTCAAGCCCCTACAGAACACCTACCTTAAACAACATAATACAAATGTTCGAGACTTTGAATCCTGGAGTAAAAATTAATGTTATCTCTCCACCATACGAAACAGCCTATCAAAAGATCAATTTAATGGTAAGTACAGAACAACCACTTGATATTGTAGAGATAGGCGACTGGGATTTAAGTGCATTAGCTGCTATGGGGAAATTAGAAGATTTGACTCCTTATATCGAGTCTTGGCCTGAAAAAGATGACATGGTCGAAGGGGTTTTAGAAGCCGCCAGCATTTATCAAGGTATCCCTTATTTGTTACCTCACGGCATTTTTGTAAAAGCACTCTTTTACAGACCAGATATTTTAGCAAAATACGGGATTGAAAACTATCCAAAAACAATGCCTGAATTGTACGAAATATCAAAGACATTAACAGAATCCGGCAAAAATCAGTATGGTTTCGCATTTAGAGGTAAGGGTTATCCAACCGCGTTTATTGATATTGTTATCACTTCATTCTTTGATGATATAGATCCAAACAATATGTATTTAACTAAATCTGGTGAAATTATTTTTGAAGATCCAAGGGCTGTAGAAGCGTTAAATTTCTATGTTAGTTTGTATAAAGACACATCTCCAAAAGATTCAATTAACTGGGGATGGGATGAACAAGTTAATTCGTTTGTTTCTGGCATAACACCTCTATTATTTCAAGATCCTGACACCACTGGCATGCTAAACGAAATGCTTCAACCAGGCCAATATAAAACTGCCCCACTTCCCCTAGGAACAAGTGGAAAAGCTTACCCTTCCTTTGGATTCGTTGGCTGGGGAATTCCTACATATTCAGAACATAAGGATTTGGCTTGGAAATTCATTAAATTCGTTGCTTCAGCTGAAATAAACGGATATTGGAGCAAGAGTTATGGTGCTTTACCAGTATTAGAATCAGTTTATACGTACGATTCATATTTCAGCTCAGAAATTTTCGAAGGTTGGACCAGGATGTTTGACGATCCCGAACATTATCAATTCACTCAGTACCCCTTAGATAATGAAAACTGGGGAAAGTGGAATGAATTCCAGGAAAAAACAATGCAGCAGGTGTTGCTCGGGCAACTTTCTGTGGAAAGTTGCTTAAAACAATGGACTGACTTTTGGAAAGATGCAGGCATTAAATAGGTGGTTTAATTGAAACGAAGAAAATTCATTTTTTTCTTGTTATTACCCACTTTGTTATTAATATCTTTTATCATTTTATACCCCACTATCAGTGGGGTAATGTTGTCTTTTAAAAATTACTCCCTTTATAACTTCCAAAACATTGAATGGATAGGCTTTGAAAATTTTAAAGCCATTTTTTCCGACCCTTTTTATATAGATACTATTTGGAACACTTTGGAATGGGTTTTATTCTCTGTGCTTTTCCAGCTAATCTTAGGTTTTATTTTAGCTCTTTTAATGAAAGAGCCTTTTAAAGGTAGAGGCATATATGCAGGATTAGTCTTTTATCCATGGGCAATCTCTGGATTTGCCATAGGCTTAATATGGTCATGGTTGTTAAATGGTCAATTTGGGGTGATCAATGATATATTAATAAAAATTGGAATTATTGAAGAAAACATTAGTTTCCTTTCGGATCCTTCGTTAGCAATGTTTTCTGTTATTTTAGTGAATGTTTGGTATGGAATACCTTTTTTTGCCATTATGATTTTAGCAGCCTTACAGTCTGTCCCTGATTCTCTTTACGACGCTGCGGAAATCGACGGTGCAGGTTACTTCACAAAGCTTTTTAATATCACTATACCATATATTAAACCTACTTTGATAAATACCATTTTATTGAGAACCATATGGGTTATGAATTTCCCTGATATCATTTACGGCATGACACGTGGTGGACCTGGTGGAAGTACTGAGATTTTAGCTGTAAAGATGATAAATACCGTTTTTTATGAATCAGACTATAGTAAAGCCGCAGCACATGGTGTGGTTATTATTTCAATTCTTTTCATTTACACTATTATTTACTTAAAATTAACTTCTAAACGGGAGTTTAGCCTATGAAGAAAAAATTTTTTCCTAAATTTATACGTATAATTTTACTATCTATGTTTTTTATTTTTGCAATTTTTCCATTATACTGGATTATACTAACTTCGTTAAAACCCACGCAGGAAATATACTCATTTCCAATTAAGTATTGGACAAATAATCCTACTTTACTAGGGTACAAGAGATTATTTGAATTCGTCAATTTTAAAAGGTATTTTGTAAACAGTATTTTCGTATCTTTAGGCGCTTCCTTTGTTTCAACAATATTTGCCATGTTAAGTGGGTATATACTTTCAAGGAAAGAATTCAAATGGAAATATCCTATTATATTATTCTTATTTTTTTCTCAGATGATCCCAACTTATTTAATCATGGTTCCACAATACACAATGTTTTCAAATTTAAATTTAATCAATAAACTCATAAGCCTAGTGATAATTTATAGCGGTTTTGGAGCAGCTTTTAGTACAATAATGGCTAAGGGTTTTTTTGATAGAATTCCAAAAAGTATCGAAGAAGCCGCTTTAATTGACGGATGTAATGAAATCCAATCTCTATTCAAAATCACTATTCCCTTAATGTTACCTGGTTTATCGGCTATTCTTAGTTTTTCTTTTGTGAATAACTGGAACGAGCTGTTTACTGCTGTGATGTTTTTAAATACTTCCGACAAATATACCGTACCTGTAGGACTATATTCCATTGTATCAAAGGCTGGTGTGCAGTGGAATGTGCTGGCTGCAGGAATCGTGATCGCTCTTTTACCAACAATTATAGTATTTTCCATCTCACAAAAGTATATTATCGCAGGGCTTACACAGGGAAGCTTAAAAGACTGATAAAGATTTTTAACAATCATTTCTTTTTTCGCCAAAAAAATTTTAGAAAAGCTAAAAAAATTTCAAAAAATATACCTCCCCCAAAAAGATAGAAAGATATAAATACTGTTATTTTTTATATTTTAAGAACTTGTGTGATTTTTACAGCAGATGAAAGAGAGTCCAAATAAGTAGTTCTCGTACCTAAAGTATAAGCAGAAAGAGGCATAATAAATGTACCATGAATATCGAAACTCTCAAAATCTCCATTAGTTTTTTTCTCTTTAAAGCCCGCCCCTTGATGTATTACATAGTATTCATTTCCAAATTTACCTAAATACATCATCACGTGACCTTTCATAAAAAGAATATCCCCGGTTTTTAAACCATCTAATATTATTTTTCTTTCTTCTGCTTGCTGAGGGAAAGAAGTTCTTTCAGCAGGAGTCATGATTTCTTGATACTTAGTATCTCTTGGCAAATATATTCCAAAACATTTAAATATATCCATTATATAACGTGAACAATCTCTATTGTAATCGCTCCCTCCCCAGCCATATCTTTCACCAACCATTTTAAACGCTTGTTTAATTAAATTTCTCTGGTTGAAATCAAGGAAAGAAGTTTTTACTTCTTTTGCCGAAGAAACTGGAAAAATCCCATATGTTTCATTGTCCAATCTATTTTTAAGAGGGATTTTTATCGGATAACACCCTTCAGGAAATAGGGTGTTCATTTCAAAATAAAATTTTTTTGTTTCATTTTCATCTGCTAGAACTAACTTATCTCCCATCTGAAAACGAAATTTACCAATGGTAGGCAACTCTTCGGTGCAAACTTTACTTTCCATCAATATTAGAGTTCTTGTTGATTTATTGTAATCAAAAAATTCTTTTTTAGAAACTTCAATTAAACTTTTTCTGTTTATCCATCCTGAATAAAAAGAGCTCTGAACAAAATACCAATTTAGTTTAAAACTTCTTCTGTATATTAAAATCGGTTCTCCTGGTGAAAGAGTAGTGAGCCTGGTAATATCATGAAAAGGATAATTTGGTGTTATTCCCAATGGATATTTAAAAGGTAGTGATTTTAAGCCGCTTCTATCAGTTATTAAGCCAAAAGATATCGGAATATCCCCAGAAATCCCTTTTTTGAAATCTCGAAAATTTGAAAGAAACTCTTTTAACTTATCTTTGTTCAAAGGTCTTATTTTTTCACTATCTTTGAAAAATAAATTTTCTTCGATTAATTTTTTTAAATCTTCCATTGGCATTACTTTTTCAATTTCTTTTATAAAATCATTCCCTGTTATTTCACTTTTTGCATTTGAAAAATCGTAATAATAGTTTTCTAGATGAGATTCAACCATCTTCTTATGAAGAAGATGGTTGAATGATTTTATTTCATATTCATCCATTAAAATTTCATCGGGGTTATCCAACCTATCTATCCAAAAATCAGGATCATATAACCTTTTATCTTTTAAATGAGTATATATAAATTCATTTACCATTCTTTATCTCCATTCGCTATTTTCAACATCCCTTTTTATTAAATCATCGTAAATTTCTCTTCTTGTTATCACCTTGTGTTTTCCATTCTTGACTAAAACAATGGCGGGTTTTAGAAAACCATTATAATTACTTGACATCGAATAGGTATAATCTCCAGTAGAGGGGATCGCTAACAAATCTCCCGGTTTTATTTCTGGAAGGTAGGTATCTTCAATTAAAATATCTCCTGATTCACAAGCCCTACCAGCTATTGTAACCTTGTCTAAGTTCGTTTTTTCCTTTGGACAATTCGCAATAAACGCCTCATATTTTGCGCCATACAATGCAGGCCTAATATTATCAGCCATACCTCCATCAATAACTACGTATTTTTTATTTTCGGCTTTCTTGATTGTGCCAACAGTGTAAAGTGTGGTCCCAGCGTTAGAAATAATGTATCTACCTGGTTCTACTATTATTTTTGGAGAAGGATAATGAAACTCATTTGACAAAAATCTAACTTCTTGAATGACCCCTTTTATAGCATTCTGAATATCTATAGCTTTTTCAAAAGTCGAGTGCGCTACACCAAATCCTCCACCAATATCAATTTCTGGTAAAACAACCCCTGTTTCTCCTCTTATTTTGTTCAAAAGATCAAAAAAAGTCTTTACTAACTCCACATAAGGTCCTGATTCGTTTATTTGAGAGCCTATATGTGCATGAATACCTTTTATCTCCAAATTTTCAGAATTTTTGATGGATTTAATAAGTTTCAACATGTCATCAAAAGACATCCCAAACTTGGAATTTTTTTGACCGGTTGAAATATACTTATGAGTGTCTGGAGAGATGTTGGGGATAACCCTAAAATAAATTTTTGCCTTTTTTCTTAATCTTTTACTGATCTTTTCGATGTTTCTAAATTCATCTTCATTATCAACTATAATGTGACCTACCTCATTCTTGAGAGCCATAACTAATTCTTCGTTAGTTTTACTGTTTCCGTTAAAGAAAATTTTGTTTGCAGGAAAAGAACTATGAAAGGCTATATACAGTTCTCCTCCTGAAACCACTTCTAAAGACACATTCTCACTTTGTAAAATTCTACAAAGCTCTGTATTCAAAAATGCCTTCGAGGCATAAGCGATTTCATAATTAGTATAATCAGCACTCTCGAAGGCACTTTTTAACTTTTTAATATTCTCCCTAATTTGAACTTCGTCTAACACTAATAATGGAGTACCATACTCATTAGCTAAATGAGTACTTTTTACCCCAGAAATTTCCAATACTCCATCTTTATCTATTTTCAAGTTTTCCGTTAAAAACATTCTTTCTCCTTAATCTTCTTTAGTATAAAGGTAATAATAATCTCCAGGCCAGATGGGATTATCTATCCACCCTTTTAACCAAGATCGCTGAACCCTTATCCCTTCTGGTTGATAAAGTGGAACACAAACCGCATATTTTGATACGAATTTTTGAACTTCTATATAGATTTCCTCTCTTTTTTGAGGATCTGTTTCAATTGCCGCTTTTTCTATCATGTCGTTAAGTGATTGACCAACAAATTCTGACCTAGGCAAGGTTGCAAAAGAGACATAATTTTCTCCATAATACAATCCATAACGTCCTTCACTGTGATAATATGTAAAAATGAAATTGTGAGGATCAGGATAATCTGCTATCCATGCTATAACAAAAGCGGGCATCATCAAGTTTTCTCTTTGATCAAGATAAGTTGCCCATGGTACTCCTCTAACCTCAACTTGAAACCTTGGATTGATTTTTTCCAAATTATCTCTTATATTTTCTGCAGCTATTCTCCTTGTATCATTCCCTGTATTGTATAATATTGACATTTTAAAACCAGTTTGCCATAATCTTCCATTGTAAGCCAGTTTAAAATATTCTTCTGCTTTTTGAAGGTCAAATTCATATAAGGGAAGAGTTTCATCAAAACCTAAAAATCCACTTGGTAAAGCTGTTGGTATACGCGCTCCCAAACCATTTAAAACTCCTTCTATCATACCTTCATAATCAAAAGAATAAGCAAAACCTAATCTTACGTTTTCGTCTCTAAAAAAATCAGTTGGTATTCCTTCTCCATCTAACTGACCCGATCCTATGTAAGGCGATTCTGGATTAATTGTCCAATTGAATTGTAAAGTCTGAGTTTGAACTTCCGGTGTACCTTCAAAAACTGTTACATCTTTCATCGATTTTACAATATCTAAATATTCAACCGGAGTATCTATAATATCTGCATCTCCTGTTTCAAGCATAGCTCTTCTTGTTGACCATTCCTCTATGGCTTGAATGATTATTCTTCTTATTGGTGCGGGACCTCTCCAGTAATCGTCGTTCCTTTCAAGTGTTACCCTTTGTTGAGCGTGATCCCATTCTACTAATTTATACGGACCAGTTCCCATCGCATGGTCTGCGTATGGGGATTGTTCTTTTGTCCATCCGTGATACTTCCACCAACCTTCGGCATTTCCATCCCATATGCCTAATTCTATAGAGTATTCTTCATCTAATATTGCACCCCAACCACTTCCAGCAGCAATTACATTCAAAAATGGGGCAAAAGGTCTTGCCAAATGAACATGAACTTCGTTACCTTGAACTTCTACTGCAGGATCTATTACATCATAATAGAAATTAACTAGAGCATCTTCGTATTCTGGAGTTGCTGGATTCATATCATCATCAAATATGGTATCCCATGAAGCACCTACATAATCTTCTACCAAAATTTTAA
Organism: Petrotoga sp. Shatin.DS.tank11.9.2.9.3; assembly: GCF_003665005.1. Classification (NCBI taxonomy): domain Bacteria; kingdom Thermotogati; phylum Thermotogota; class Thermotogae; order Petrotogales; family Petrotogaceae; genus Petrotoga; species Petrotoga sp. Shatin.DS.tank11.9.2.9.3. Next base: position 32,979 of record NZ_JGVT01000005.1, on the reverse strand, counting down.
TATCCGAAACCCCAAACATAGGATCTAAAAACATCCACATTGGACCTCCGGCAGGAGCATACAAGATGCCTCTTTCGAAGGTATATTCGACATCTTCAGGGGTTAAATCGTTACCGTTGTGGAATTTCACACCTTCTCTTATTGGGAAGACATATGTTGTTCCACCATCTCTCAAATAACCATTTTCAACTGAAGGGACAACCGTTGAGAGCATAGGAACAAACTTACTCAGACTTTCTCCATCGTATGCTACCAAGTTATCGTAAACATTGAAAATAACTTCACCACTTGCAGCGTCGTAAGCATGGTGAGGATCTAGAGTATCCGCTTCTCCGATAGTGGCATCGAAGATGATATCGGGGTTTTTCACCTGAGACCAACCAGAGACAACAACTAACACAGCTACCAAAAGTACAAACAATCTTTTCATACTAATACCCCCCTTTTTGTTAATAAAAAGTTAAATAGATTAACTAGTACACACATATGTTTATATTATACAACAAACTTAACGCTAATTCCTAATTAATATTAAAATTCAGTGTTAGTAGGGGGTTTTTCGTACAAAAAACATCTCACTTTTCTGTTATCTACCTGAAAGTATGGAGGTAGATAATTCTTGCATTTTTCCATAGCAAAGGACAACGAGGTTCAAAAATAATTGGATTCTTACCCCACATTTATCTAAAAAATTTGGGATCCAGAACATCTCTTAAGCCATCTCCTAAGATATTTATACTCAAAACTATAATTGCTATAATGGCACCTGGAAGTAAAGTCAGCCACGGTGCTGTTAAAATAAAATTCGTTCCTTGACCTACCAATCCCCCTAATGTAGGTTCTGGAGGTGGAACTCCTAAACCTAAAAAACCCAGTGAGGCTTCTGTTAAGATGGCTGTTGAAAAATTCGTTGTAAAGGTAACAATAAAAATGGAAAAAATATTAGGAAGGATCACTGTTAGCATAATCTTAAAATCACTTTTCCCTACTATTTTTGCTGCCTTTACAAATGTTAGCTCTCTGATTGAAATGACTGATCCTCTTATAGTTCTAGCAAAGATTGGTACATAAACAATTCCTATAGCCACTATTAAATTAAATGTTGTCGCTCCAAACAAAGCTACTATAAATAAAGCAAGTACTAAAGAAGGAAAGGCAAAAAAAGCATCAATTACTCTGGAAATGATTTGATCTACTAACCCTCCATAATAACCAGATAGAAGGCCTAAAAGAGTTCCTAAAACCGAAGAAATTATCATTGCACTTAAAGCTATTTCCATACTATTTTGTATTCCGTATATGCTCCTGGAAAATATATCCCTACCAAACTGATCCGTCCCAAAAATATGAGTAAAATTTGGTGATAATAAAATACTTTGAGAATCCATTTTAAGTGGGTCATAAGGAGCAATTATTCCCGGAAAAAAAGATATAAATATCACGATTCCCAGAATGATAATACTTATTACGTTTAAAGGGTTTTTAATAAAATTTTTTAAAAATCTTTTCATATATACATACCTCTTACTCTAAATTTACACGTGGATCTATAATGGTATAAATGAAATCTATTAACAGATTCAAAATTACTATAACAATAACGATAAAAAGAATAATTGCCTGAATGACAGGATAATCACGTTGATTTACCGATTGTAAAAGAAGTCTTCCTAATCCAGGAAGCGCGAACATGTTCTCAATAACTATAGATCCACCAAATAAATATCCTAATTGAATTCCTGTAATAGTTATTATTGGTGTTAATGCATTTCTAAAAGCATGTTTATATATGACTTTATTCTTGCTAAGCCCTTTGGAATATGCGACTTTCACATAATCCATCGAAAGCACGTCGATCATACTAGTTCGCGTGATTCTTAAAATCTGAGCTGCTATCATTAAGCCAAGGGTGAATGAGGGTAACAAAAAAATTTGAAGGTTTTTTAATGGATTTTCAATGAAAGCAACATATCCAAATATACTAAAATTATCAAAATAGAACGAAAATAAAACAATAAAAATGGTTCCAATCCAGAATGCCGGAGAAGACAATCCAACCAGACCAACAACTTTAATTGAATTATCCACGTAGGTATTCTTTTTTAGAGCAGAAATCATTCCCAATGGAATTCCAATAATAATGCTAAATAAAATCGATAATAAAGCCAATTCTAAGGTAACAGGAAGACGTTGCACCAACAAATCTGCAACCTCTTCCCCCGTTCTTAGAGAAACACCTAGATTCCCTGTAAACAAACTTTTTAACCAGATAAAATACTGACTTATTAAGGTTTTATCAAGCCCAAAATCTTCATACATTTGATATATTTGTTCTTCGGATAAAAAATTTTGGGTACCTATGATCAGATCAACTACATCGCCAGGCACGAGTCGAACTAAAACAAAAACTATAAGAGTTACTAAAAGAACAGTCGGTATAGCAAGCAATATTCTTCGAATAAAATAGCTAAAACTCATTAAACATACTCCTCCAAATGTTATTCTTCAATCCACGTTTCCCTCAGGAAAATAAGACTTTCATTTGCAAGTGGCTTGAACCCTTCTACATAATTCTGACTTGCATACAAAACATTAGGTGAATACAAAAATAAAATAGGTGATTCTTTTACTAAAATGTTTTGTAGTTGATTGTATATTTTTATCCTTTCTACCACATTAGGCTCTTTTCTACCTTCTTCTAACAATTTGTCAACTATACTATTATTGTACAAAAACACGTTTGTAGAACCATTAGAATGAAAAGTCCTAAAAAATTGCACATCTGGGTCTATAGATCCAGAATTTAAAGAAACAAAGCTGTCAAAATCGCTTTCTCTCCATTTGCTGATAAAAATCCCCCATTCTACTAATTCAATATTAACTTTAACACCTATTTTTGATAACTGAGATTGTATAACCTGAGCGATTTTATCAAAACTATATCTACTGGCGACAACTATATTAAATTCAAAACCATTTGGATATCCTACTTCTGCTAATATACTTTTTGCTTTTTCAGGATTGTATTCATATTCTTCAAAGTTTTCTGGAGATATAGCCCATGGTTTGACAGTTGGATTCATAGGTCCTACAACAGTACCTTCTCCAAAAGCGACCATATTAATAATTTCTTCTCTATCAATTGCTAAACTTAAAGCAGAACGAACACGAGGATTATTTAGAGGTTCTCTTGTTGTGTTGAAACCTAGTAGATAATAACTCAATACCGGCTGTCGATATATTTTAAAACTATTACTTTGAAGTGATCTTAAGGTAAGAGGCTCTTTAATTTCTATTAAATCAACGTCTCCATTTCTTAAAGCAGTTGTTCTCGATATTTCTTCTGGAATAATTCTAAAAACTATCTTATCTAAATAAGGTTGTTCAGGAACAAAATAGTTAGAATTTTTTTCCAAGGTGATATGATCCCCTGGAACATATTCTGAAATAAAAAATGGTCCTGTTCCATTAGTTTTTAATTGCAAATTATTACCAGCTTCAACGAATTCTTTTGAAACTATTGCACTATTGGTACTTGCAAAATTAATAAGCAAAGTATTAGCCATAGGAACTTTTAATTTAAATTGAATTCTTTTTGAATCTAAAACCTCAATGCTTTCTACTTCTGAATAATATGCAGCAGCAGGAGACCCAACCTCTTTATCCATAATCCTCTCAAATGTATAAAGTACGTCTTCTACCGTTAATCTTTCACCATTGTGAAAGTAGACATCATCTCTTACCGTGAAGATTATCGTATTAGGATCTGGTATTTCATATTTTTCTGCAATATTTGGAACTAAATTCATATTTTCATCATATTTTAACAACCCATCATAGACGTTTTCTAATATTCTAAAGGATGCAAATGCCGTAACTAAATTTGGATCAAATCCTACAGGTTCTGTTTCAATTCCAATTTGAAGTACACCTCCACTTTGTTGCGAAAAGCCGAATATAACCAAAGTAAGAACACTCAATACCAAAAAAAACTTTTTCATCTTTGTTCCCTCCTTAAAATTTTTTGAAAATACTATATTCAGAAAAACTAAAACCTATTTTATACTCCTTCTCTCCTATACTCCCTAATTTATTCAAAAATAATCAAAGTAAATTTGGTTTCAAATTTCAAACTCTTTCTCTTTCATCTTAACTTTATTGTATAGATATGGTGCTATGGTTAACCGTATAAACAGATTTTATACTTTTGCCCTCTTCGTATAGTTAGTATAATACCAAAATTTTGTTAAGATTGAGAAAGTATCAAACTGTAAAAAAAAGAAATTAAATTTGTATTTAAGTAATAACTTTTATTTGAAATGCTTTTATTTTCTAATTATACTATTATATTTTTTCTTTTGCAAATTAGAAATAATGAGCTATAGTCTTCTAATCCAAAATAATTGCCTGTAATCTCTAATAATCACCCTTAACTAAAAAAAATAGTATTGACATATTGTTATAACTTAAGATACAATATATATAATCAAAAAAATGGGAGAGCATATAAGCTATAAAAGTACGGAATTTGCACATACGGTTTTAATGAAAATATTCAAACTTCTTTGCTTAAAATGCTCAAAGGAGAAATAAAACCAACTGGGAATTTACCAATTAAACGGAGGCTAGAAAATGCTAGAGAATCTGGAAACCGAAAAAAGTAACCCTAAGACTCAGAATTTGGACGAGATGGACATACATGAAATACTAAGAATAATTAATCAAGAGGATGCAACAATAGCGTTATCCATCGCCGAAAATTTAGAGAATATAGAAAATGTGGTTGCCAACTGTATTTCAGCCATTAAGAATCACGGAAGAATCATATATGTTGGGGCAGGGACGAGTGGTAGAGTAGCCGTTGTAGATGCGGTAGAAACAGTTCCAACTTTTGGTATAGATTCAGGAATCTTTCTCCCCTTAATCGCGGGAGGAGAAAAAGCCTTCTTTCAAGCTACAGAACATGTTGAAGATTACGAAGAAGGTGGGAAAATAGACTTAGAAAAAAATAATGTCCGTTCTGAAGATTATGTAATAGGTATAACTGCTAGCGGGCGAACCCCTTATGTAAAAGGTGCATTATCCAAGGCAAAAGAAATAGGATGTAAAACAGCTTTGATTTGCAACGTAAAAAACCCCGAATTGATGAAAATCTCAGATATTGTAGTTTCTTTAAGAACGGGCCCTGAAGTCATTGCAGGAAGCACAAGAATGAAAGCTGGCACAGCCCAAAAAATGGTTTTAAATATGATAAGCACCGTTACTATGATAAAACTTGGAAAGACTTTTAAAAACTATATGGTGGACGTTAAAATCATGAATCAAAAATTAGAAGAAAGAGCAGAAAGAATAATTTCTGAGGTAACTGGATTGGATAAAAAAACCTGCAAAGAGTACTTAATCAAGGCTGATATGAAACCCAAATTGGCAATATTGATGATTTTATCTGGAAAAGACAAAGAATTTTGTATCGAAGCTCTAAAGAAAAACGAAGTATTGAATGAAGCATTGAAAACATTAAAGAATTAAACTCATAGGAAAATCCCCATATTTGGGGATTTTTTATCAAATTATATTTCATTTTCGTTTGAAAATTTCATACATTTGATCGATATTATAGGTATTTATCACGTCTTTTGCTTCAAGCCAACCTTTACGTGCGATACCCACTCCATATTTTACGTCTTGTAGTCCTTCAACTCTATGAGCGTCTGGACAGATGGCAAGTTCAACTCCTTTTTCTTTTGCATATTTAATGTAACGCCAATCTATATCTAACCTATGAGGGTTTGAGTTTATTTCAATTATTTTATCGTATTCAGCACAAGCATCGATAACTTTATAAACGTCAAGATCATATCCATCTCTTGAAAGTAATAGTCTACCCGTTAAGTGTCCTAAAATCGTTGTGTATTTATTTTTTACAGCTTTTATAATCCTTTCAGTCATCTCTTCTTTGCTCATCTTAAAATTAGAATGTACCAAAGCAATTACAAAATCAAACTGTTTTAATAAATCTTCTTCATAGTCCAGTGAACCATCTTTCAAGATATCTGATTCTATGCCTTTTAGTATCTTTATATCCGTATATTTTTCATTCAATCTATCAATTTCATCGAACTGTCTTAATATATCTTCCTCTTTTAAACCATTTGCATATCGGGCAGATTTACTGTGATCTGTAATACCGATATACTTGTAACCTAGTTCTCTTGCACCATTTACCATCTCGGTAAGAGTATTCGCCCCATCGCTGTAATTAGTATGTACGTGAAAAATACCTTTGATATCTTTTTCTTCAATCAATACTGGTATTTCACGTTTCTCAGCCGCTTCAATTTCACCCATATTTTCACGAATTTCAGGTGGGATATAAGACAAATTTAATTTTCTGAATATTTCTTCTTCATCGTGGCATTCGATGAGGGTATCCCCTTTAAATAACCCATATTCGTTCATCTTTATACCCATTCGTTTTGCCCTATTTCTCATGGCGGTGTTGTGCTCTTTACTACCGGTGAAATGGTGCAAAGCGTACGGGTACTCTTCATCCTTTACTACCCTTAAATCAACATTAATACCAGATTCTAAAGTTATACTTGTCTTCGTATTCCCCTTAGCAATCACATCTCTTGTTTTGCCATATTCTACAAATCTTTCCATTAATTTTTGTGGATCATTAGTAGTTGCCAATATATCTATATCTTTTACTATTTCCTTTTTTCTTCTGATACTTCCAGCTATCTCACACCTTATAACGAGCCCTGTTTTAAGTAAATATTGTTTGAGTGAATCAGCTTCGGAATATGCTTCTGAAAATAGATGCTGGTTGCTAAACCTTTTTACAAATTTAATACCTTCTAAGATTTTCTTTTGAGTCTTTTCTCCAAATCCTGGGAGCTCAACCAGCCTATTTTCAAGGCAAGCATACTCCAGTTCTCCAACGGTTTTTATATCCAATTTATCGTACAAAGTTTTTATCTTCTTAGGTCCCAGACCTGGTATTTTTAACATCTCAACCAGACCTCCGGGAATCGATGCCTTTAAATTTTCGTAGTATTCGAGTCTTCCTGTGGTGATAAGTTCGGTAATCTTTTTATTGATGGCTTCGCCTATCCCTTTGACCTCTTTTAGTTTGTTATCCTTCACTAATACTTCTATATCTTCATCAAGAGTTTCTAGAGCACGTGCAGCATTATAATACGCCCTGATTTTAAAAGGGTTTTCTCCTTTTAATTCCAGTAAAAGACCTATCTCGTCGAGAATATCTATAACAGTTTTTTTATCCATTTTACTTCAGCTCTCCTTCGTTCAGCAACTCTCCCAGATAGGATTGGGTAGGGCTGGAAAAGCAGTTGACCTCGGTTGATATTATATCATTCTTAACGTCCATTTTAAAACGATTAATCTGATGGTATAATCGTTTAAACTTTAGTAACTCAAATAAATTAAGAGGAGTGAAAAAATGGCAGATATGCTTGTGAAACTTTACGATTTGAATTATGATGAGAAGGTATTTACTGAATTAAAAGATTCAAAAATAACAGTACGGAGGGCAAAGGCACCTGAAAAATTTATCGTTTTGAATTGGATCAAAAAAGAATTTGGTGATCACTGGGCAAGTGAATGTGATGTATCTTTTTCTAACAAACCTATCAGTTGTTTCATAGCTGTAGACGAAGATAAGAACAAAATTATTGGTTTTTCTTGTTTTGATGCTACAAGCAAAAATTTCTTTGGTCCAATGGGTGTAGACAAAAATTACCGAGGAAAAGATATTGGTAAAGCGTTACTTTTAATAGCGCTAAAGAGCATGGAAGAAAGTGGTTATGCATATGCCATAATCGGAGGAGTTGGTCCTGCTAAATTTTACGAAAAAGTGGCAAACGCTACATTGATAGAAAATTCTGAACCAGGATTCTATAAAGGGATTTTGAAAAATTAAGAAAAACTACAAAAAACAGAGTTTTTATTAAATAAATTAAAATAATTACCCCTAATTGCTTCTCATCACCCATAATCAGATTTGCGATGTAACATGTTTCAGGGTAGTATTGTGTTGAGTCTCAATGAAACTTGTATTTTAGATACTACGAGCACCTTCCACCTTTTTGAAATTAAGCTGGGATGTTAAAGGGAGATAGGGGAATTTAATATAATTTTTTCATGGAAAGGCCTTTCCTTGATAATGTAACAAAAATATTGGAGGTGAAAAGAGTATGAAAAAAGCGTTTGTTGTGTTTCTTTTATTGGCAAGTTTGGTTATGGGAAGCGCGTTATTCGCTCAAGTAACCCAAATCCCCAGAGAAGAAGCAGTTTATGTCGCAGGTTTTCAGTGGGGACCACCAACAACGGATAATCCGCTTGCAGGTGGGCCAATGACGTTCGTTTCTGATCCTAGACAACATATTTGGATATATGAAACATTATTCACATGGGATCCCCTCAATGGAAAGTATGTTCCTATTTTGGGAGAATCCTATAAGTGGCTTGATGAACTAAGATTAGAGGTAAAAGTAAATCCAAAAGCATATTTCCACGATGGAGAACCCGTTACTGCAGATGATGTTGTATATTCCTACAAATTAGGGCAAAAATATCCACTAGGTCTACAGATTTGGGAATGGTTGAAAGATGTTTACAAGGTAGATAGCCACACTGTAATCTTCGAGATGAAACCAGATAATCCAAACAGATTGATGGTAGAAGACGCACTTGGAGCTACCTTCATTCTTCCAGAACATATTTGGTCTAAGGTTGAAGCAGAAAATAATTATGATTTGACCAAAATCAGACAGTTTAGAAATGAAAATCCCGTAGGCTCTGGTCCATACAAAGTTTTTTATGAAAGTCCAGAAACTATTATTTTAGTAAGAGTAGATAATTATTGGGGAAACGAAGCTTTACACGGTGGGAAAAAACCAGCCGCCAAATACATAGTGCATCCTATTTTCAAAAGTAATGACGAAGGTAGTTTGGCCTTTGAAAACGGTGAAGTAGACGTTTCTCAGCAGTTCACTCCAAGAATATGGGAAATGTGGGAAAAGAAAGGGCTTCCTGTTGGTACATGGTACGACGAGATCCCTTATCATATGCCTGCAACAATGCCTTCGTTGTGGTTTAACGTGAACAAATACCCTCTCAGTTTGCCTGAAGTTAGAAAAGCTATTGCATATTCGGTAAATTACGCAAGAATTTCCGAACTTGCCATGTCTAATTATTCTCCTAAGGTTCAAGCCAGTCTTATAATGCCCTACGGTGGTGAAGCAAAATACTTCGATGAAAACTTGGTAAAACAATACGGTTGGGAATACAATCCGAAAGAAGCTATAAGGATATTAGAAGAAGATTTGGGAGCAACAAAAGGTAAAGATGGAATATACGTTCTTCCCGATGGAACAAGGTTAGGCCCCTTTACCGTAGAATGCCCATACGGTTGGACAGACTGGAATGCTTCTTTACAAATCGTGGCACAAGGAGCAAGAGCAGTAGGTATAGACATCCAAACATCTTTCCCTGATGCACCTATAGCCTATGATAACAGACAAACAGGTAACTTCGATATGACGATGTGGGCACCTTCACAACCTGGACCTGCTCAACCCTGGTTGAGATTCCAAATAGCTCTTTATTCAAAAGGTGTTCCCCCAGTTGGACAAATCGCATACAGTAACTTTGGAAGATATAAAAATGAATGGGCTGACCAACTCATCGATATGATTCCAAAAGTTACCGACGAAAAAGAATTAAAGAATCTCTATACAGAGTTAGATCAACTATACAGAGAAGATATACCGATGTTCCCATTAATGTATAGACCTCAAACATTTTACGAATACAATGAAACTTACTGGACAGGTTGGGCAAACGCAAAAAATCCTTATGCACCACCGATGCCTTTGGTAGGTGCAGGGATGGAAATGTTGTGGCATTTAGAACCTGCTAAATAAAGTAATTTATTATCCATCGATTAAGCCAAGAGTTCGTGGAGGAAGTTTCAGCCTCCATGAACTCTTTTAAATATACCTTCGAGAGGTGAAATACGTGAAAGGATTTACGAGGTATTTTTTTCAAAAGCTTTTTTGGTATCTAATAGCTTTTTTCTTGGCTTTATTTTTGAATTTTTTCTTACCAAGACTCATTCCAGGAGATCCTATTTCAGTTATAGTAAGTAAAATGATGTCTGGAACCGTAGCAAGTGAGACGCAGGAAAGGGTTTATCAATCTTTTGTCGAAGAGTTTGGATTGGACAAACCTTTACCTATCCAGTTTTTCAACTATATAGGAAATGTTTTTAGAGGTGATTTAGGAACGTCGTTCAGTTTGTACCCCCTTTCTGTTAATGAAGTTTTGGGAAACGCTATTGTATGGACTATTTCTTTACAATTTCCGGCAATAATTGTAGGGTGGATATTAGGAAACTTACTGGGAGCCGCTGCTGCTTACAGAAAAGGAGTTTTCGACAAAACTATTTTTCCAGTGGCACTATTCGTTAATTCTATCCCTTATTATGCTTTGGCAATCATATTACTATACTTTTTTGGAGTTTACCTGGGATGGTTCCCAATTGGCGGTGGTTACAGCAGAACCTTGCTCCCTTCTTGGAGTTGGGCTTTTGTAATTGATGTCTTACACCATTACTTTTTACCCTTTATTTCGATTGTTTTAGTAACAATAGGGGGACAAGCCATAGGTATGAGAGAGATGTCAATATATGAATTAAATACAGATTATGTTACCTACAGTAAGATGTTAGGTATCAAAGATAAGAAGATTCAAAGCTATGTCTTCAAAAATGCAGTTCTTCCTCAAATAACAGGACTTGCAATAAGTTTAGGTACGATGGTAGGGGGAGCTCTGATCACTGAGATAGTCTTTGGATACCCCGGAGTGGGAACGTGGCTATTCAACGGAATAAGACAGCTAGATTATCCGATGATCCAAGGTTCAACCCTTATAATAGCGATGATGGTTTTAATTGCTAATTTTATTTTGGATATGGTCTATGGACTAATAGATCCTAGAATTAAAGCTGCGCAAACGGAGGAGGGTTAATATGAATACAATAAAATTACTTTTGAAATCTCCAAAATTTTTAATAGGATTTGGCCTATTTATGTTTTTATTCTTAACTGCCTTCATATACCCTGCTGTTTCACCAAAAGATCCATTGGAGATGGTTGGATTTATGTACGAGCCCCCTTCCTCAACTTACTTGTTGGGAACAGATAACTTTGGAAGAGATGTGTTTGTAGAGCTTATTCACGGAATGAAATCCTCGTTGATTATAGGATTAATTTCAGGTGTTATTGCAACAACAATAGGTATAACTATAGGCCTTTTTGCTGGCTACAAAGGAGGAACCACTGATAACATATTAAATTCAATAACTAATATATTTTTAGTTATACCTCCATTCATAATACTGATATTGATTACGGTTAGTTTAAAAAGTAGGTCCTTGTTTGTTATGGGATTAGTATTAGGAGTAACCTCTTGGCCATGGACTGCTCGTGCGGTCAGGGCGCAATCACTCAGTTTAAGAAATAGGGAACATGTTGATATAGCCAGGTTAAACGGTGCCAGTACTGTAGAAATTATAATACGCGAAATAATGCCTTATATCTTATCTTATATATTCATGGCATTTATACTCCAAGTTGCCACTGGTATTTTAAACGAAGCAGGAATAAGTATGTTAGGACTGGGTCCAAGTAATATAGTTTCACTCGGTACAATGCTTTCATGGGCACTATTATTTGAGTCTGTTAGATCAGGTGCCTGGTGGGCTTTTATACCTCCAGCTATAACCATAGCTTTAATCACTTTTTCGCTATATTTTATGAATTCGGGGATGGATGAATTATTCAATCCCAAACTTAGGAGTTGATGAGATTGGAATCTAAAAAGGTTATTTTAGAAGTTAACAATCTTAAAACCTACTATCAAACAAGGTTAGGAGAAAAAATAAAGGCAGTTAACAGCGTTTCGTTTAACCTATATGAAGGAGAAATCTTGGGAATAGCAGGTGAATCAGGTTGTGGTAAATCTACTTTAGCAATGAGTTTGTCAGGCTTATTTTTATCCCCTTTGAAATACGAAAGTGGATCAGTGTTTTTAAACAACGAAAATATCATGCAAAAAAAAGAAAATGAGTTGAGAAGTAATATACTGGGGAAAAAATATTCGTATATCCCTCAAAGTGCTATGAACGCCTTGAATCCAACACTAAAAATCAAAAATTTTGTTATAGATCTACTGAAAGAACACAATCCTAATATGACAGAAAAAGAGATTTTAAATTTGGCAAAAGAACGTTTTGAATCTCTTTCTTTGCCCCCAAGAGTTTTAAACCTCTACCCTTTAGAACTTAGCGGAGGTATGAAACAAAGGGTAGTTGTCGCAATCTCTACAATCATGAACCCAGAAGTTGTAGTAGCAGATGAACCAACTTCTGCATTGGACGTAACCTCACAAAAAATAGTGATAAAATTAATTAAAGATCTTTTTGACAAAAAAATAGTAAAAAGTATAATTTTTATAACTCACGAATTACCCATATTAAGACATATATGTGACCGTATCGCTGTAATGTACGCTGGAGAATTTGTAGAGATAGGAAATATGAAAGATGTAATCTTCGATCCTATTCATCCTTACTCACAAGCATTAATGCAGTCTATTTTAGTCCCTGAAAAAGGTATAAAAGGTAAAAAACTACCAAGTCTTCCTGGGTCACCACCTGACCTAAGAAAAATCCCACAAGGATGTAGGTTCGCTGATAGATGTCCTTTGGCAACTGAAGATTGTAAGAAAGAAGATGTCACTTTAACCAAAGTAGGAGAAAGATTTGTAAGGTGCATCAGAATAAAACATATTTTAACACAAGGGAAGAGGGTGACACCGTATGTCTAATCTCTCAAATGAAGATATAGTAAAAGTAGAAAATTTGACCAAAATATTTGGAAGTGGGAAAAAAGCTGTTAAAGCCGTAGATAACGTTACTTTTTCTATAAAAAAAGGGGAAATCGTCTCTCTTGTTGGACAAAGTGGAAGCGGAAAAACAACGGTAACTAGACTATTACTCAGGTTGTTAAAAGAAACAGAAGGCAAAATTATTTTTGAAGGTCAGGATATAACAGGTTTAACAGGGAAAGAAAAAAAGCTTTACTGGAAAAAAGTTCAAGCAATATTTCAAGATCCCTACGCCTCGTTCAATATATTTGCCCCGGTAAAAAAAGTTTTAATTGATGCTTTCAAGTTATTTGACAACAGCTTTACCAAACAAGAAAAAATGGCAAAGGTTTACGAAGCTTTGGAATCAGTTAATCTAAGACCTGAAGAAGTAGCAGATAAATATCCTTTTGAATTAAGTGGTGGTCAAAGGCAAAGGATAATGATAGCAAGGGCTCATTTGATAAAACCAAAATTACTCTTAGCTGACGAACCAACTTCTATGATCGATGCAAACTTAAGATCGGGAATTTTGGAGTTATTGTTAGGTTTAAGGGATACGGAAGGTACAACTATCATGTTCGTAACTCACGACCTTGGTTTGGCTTACTACGTCAGTGATAGACTTTTCATCATGCATGAAGGGAAAATAGTAGAAAGGGGAGATGCTGATAAAGTAATAACACACCCTGAGCACCCATATACAAAACAATTAATGATGGATGTACCAAAACTATCTGAAGAATGGGTTTTAAAATAACTTAAAATGAAATATGGGTGGGCTGCGGTGCGAAGGGGAGCTAAAGTAAGTTTTTGAGTTTGTATAGACAATAAAAACAACAACATAGGAGGAATAAAAATATGTCTGAAAAAGTTTTTCCAAAGGATTTCATGTGGGGAGCAGCTACTGCATCTTACCAAATAGAAGGTTCTCCTTTAGCAGATGGAGCTGGTCCTTCGATTTGGCATAGGTTTTCTCATACACCTGGAAATACATATAATGGAGACACTGGAGATGTTGCAGACGATCATTATAACAGGTACAAAGAAGATATTGCTTTGATGAAAGAGTTAGGATTAAAAGCGTACAGGTTTTCTATATCTTGGTCAAGAATTTTTCCAAACGGTAAAGGTAAAATCAACGAAAAAGGTGTTGATTTTTACGATAGATTGGTTGATGAATTACTCAAGGCAAATATAACCCCTTTTGTTACGTTGTATCATTGGGATTTACCTGCAGCTTTACAAGATCTGGGGGGCTGGACAAACAGAGACATTGCTTGTTGGTACACCGATTATGCCGATTACATGTTTCAAAGATTGGGGGACAGAGTAAAAAATTGGATTACTTTAAACGAACCCTGGGTAATGGCTTTTGTTGGACATTTTATGGGTGAACATGCACCTGGAACGAAAGATCTTTATGCCGCTTTTTCAGTTGTTCACAACCAGTTGCGAGCTCATTCAAAAACGGTTAAAGCGTTCAGAGAAGAAAATATTAAAGAAGGAAAAATTGGAATAACTTTATCAAATACTTCCCACGATCCTGCTACGGATTCACAAGAAGATATAGATGCCGCACGGTTGGCACACGAATGGACAAATTATCCATTGTTTTTGAATCCAATATACAAGGGTGACTATCCAAAGGGGATAAAAGAACATGCCTCTGAGTTTTTACCTTATAATTACGAAAATGATTTGGAAGAAATAAAAGAAAAAATCGATTTTGTAGGCATCAATTATTACTCTGGAGATCTTGTCAAGACCGATACAAAATCATTTCTAGGTGGAAAAACCATTGAAAGAGGTCTTTCAAAAACTGAAATGGGATGGGAGATTTACCCTGAAGGTTTCTACAAAATACTAAAAGGGGTTCAAGACGAGTACAATCCAAAAGAAGTGTATGTAACTGAAAACGGTGCTGCTTTTGACGATAAAGTAGTCAACCAAGAGGTACACGATGAAAAAAGAATAGAATATTTAAAGGAGCATCTTGAACAAGCTTTAAGAGCTATTCAAAATGGAGTTACTCTCAAAGGATACTTCGTATGGTCCTTATTAGACAATTTTGAATGGGCATGGGGCTATTCAAAGAGGTTTGGAATAGTATACGTTGATTACAAGACTCAAAAAAGGATCATAAAAGATAGCGGTGAATGGTATTCACAGGTTATCAAGAATAATTCTTTTGAATTCTAATCTTGCATTTAAAAGAAAAGACTTTTTTAATAGCAAACCAAAGGATGTGAAAAAATATGGAGAGGGATATAAAAAAGTTGATTTCTCAGATGACACTTGAAGAAAAGGCAAGTTTGTGTTCAGGCTTAGATAATTGGCACACCAAACCTATTGAAAGGTTAGGGATACCTTCAATTATGATGAGTGATGGGCCTCACGGCTTGAGAAAAGAAATCACAAATCCTGAAGAAAGCTTGTTGGCAAACAGCGCCCCCGCTACGTGTTTCCCAACAGCCGCTACAACAGCCTGTTCTTGGGATAGAAAATTAATTGAAGAAGAGGGAAAAGCCTTAGCTGAAGAATGTCAAGCTGAAGAAGTTGATATTATACTAGGCCCTGCTATTAACATTAAAAGGTCTCCATTGTGTGGAAGAAATTTCGAATATTTCTCTGAAGATCCATTCTTATCAGCAGAGCTGGCTACAGCATATATAAACGCTCTACAAAGTTATGGAGTAGGAACCTCTTTGAAACATTACGCTGCAAACAATCAAGAGCACAGAAGAATGAGTGTAGACGAAGTAATAGATGAAAGAACCCTAAGAGAGATTTACTTAGCAAACTTCGAAGGGGCAGTAAAAAACGGTAAACCCTGGACAGTAATGTGTTCTTACAACAAAGTGAACGGCACGCATGCTTCTGAAAACAAATACTTATTGACAGATATACTGAAAAAAGAATGGAACTTCGAAGGATTCGTTGTATCCGATTGGGGGGCAGTAAACGAAAGGGTAGACGGGTTAAAAGCAGGATTAGACTTAGAAATGCCTTCAAGTTTTGGAATAGGAGACAACAAAATCATACAAGCCGTAAAAAACGGTCAATTAGAAGAGAAGGTATTGGATGAAACTGTAGAAAGACTTTTAAAAATTATTTTCAAAGCGATCGACAACAGGAAACAAAACGCAACATACGACAAAGAAGCTCATCATCAATTAGCGAGAAAGATCGCAAGAGAAAGCATGGTACTTTTGAAAAATGAAGACGATATACTTCCAATTAAAAAAGAAGGAACTATAGCCATAATTGGAGAATTCGCCACATCACCCAGGTATCAAGGCGGTGGAAGTTCGCATGTAAACCCTATCAAGATAGATAATCTGTTAGAAGAGATAGAAAAAATAACTCAAGGAAAATCTAAAATTCTTTACGAAAAAGGATACCATCTTGACTCAGATGAAATCGATGAGGAACTTATAGAAAAGGCTAAAAGATCTGCAAAAGAATCTGACGTCGCTGTAATCATCGCAGGTTTACCTGAAAGATACGAATCAGAAGGGTACGATAGAGAACATATGCAGATGCCCCAAAGCCATAACAAGTTGATAGAAGAAATCACTAAGGTTCAACCAAATACGGTGGTGGTATTAAGTAATGGTGCCCCAGTTGAAATGCCTTGGGTTGATAAAGTCAAAGGGCTACTAGAAAGTTACCTAGGAGGCCAAGCATGGGGAGGAGCTGTTGCAGATATACTCTTTGGTGAAGTTAATCCTTGTGGGAAATTGGCGGAAACATTTCCAAAAAAACTGAGTCACAATCCTTCGTATCTAAACTTCCCAGGGGAAGACGATAGGGTAGAATACCGAGAAGGCGTATTTGTAGGGTACAGATATTATGACAAAAAACAAATAGATCCATTGTTCCCATTCGGATACGGTTTAAGTTACACCAATTTTGAATATACCAACCTAACAATAGACAAAAGGGAAATAAACGATAACGAAACGTTGAATGTTAAAGTGAAAGTTAAAAATACAGGAAATATGAGAGGCAAAGAAATAATTCAATTGTATGTAAAAGATATAGAAAGCCGAGTAAATAGGCCAGAAAAAGAACTAAAGGGGTTCGAAAAAATACAACTTGAACCTGGCGAAGAAAAAACTGTAAATTTTAAGTTGGATAAAAGGGCTTTTGCTTATTACAACACAGAGTTAAACGATTGGCACGTAGAAAGTGGAGAGTTTGAAATATTGGTGGGAAAATCGTCAAAAGATATAATATTAAAAGAAAAAGTAAAAGTCCACTCCACAAAAACAATAAGAAAGAAGTTTCACAGAAATTCCACGATTGGCGATTTAATGGAAGACCCTATTGGTTCGCAGATCTTAAAAGAACTTATGAAAGATCAGCTTTCACAAATTTTCCCCGTCGATGAACACAGAAACGAGGAGTTGGTTTTATCGATGATGAAGTATCTGCCTCTGAGAGGACTAATAAACTTTGGAAGAGGAAAATTTACTGAAGAAATGCTGGAAGATCTTCTTAAGAAATTGAACGAACAAAGATAGAAATCTTTGGAGACGATCTCTTAGATCGTCTCTTTACTTTAATCACTCATTTGAATAAAAAAGGGGAAGGTGATCTTTTATGAAATCAAGATCCATTGGTAAAAGAATAATAAGTATAGTAATAATCATATTCATATTGTTCGGCCTTTCTATAATTTTCAATACCACTTCTCTTACCAAATCAAATGCTGGTTTGGAATCTTATAAAAATTTGTCAGACCAAGTTAATAATATAACAGAAGTAGAAACAGCATTTTTTGAAGCTTCTTTGAATTTTAAAGATTATAAAGATAATTACGAAAAGAATTTTGAAAACGCCTTTAGAGGAAATTTATCTAAAATAGAATCATATATGAATAATTTGCTTGACACCACCGAAGAATCTACCTCTTTAGTTTATATTAATGAATCTTTAAATACATATGAATCTAATTTCGATCAAATTGTACAATTAAATTTTCAGGCTAATACTTTTCTTTCGGAATACAATAAGCTAAGCGAATTACTTATTCAACAACTAAATGATTTCAATACTTTAACTAAACAATATAGTGTTTTGGCTTTTTCACTATTATCAGAAGATCCTGTTGTAACAGTGCAAAATATCAATGAAGAAGTTAAAAAATATTTCTCTTCTAAATCTTCAAGCGATAAAAACAATGTATTAAATATATTCTCAACCTTTAAAGACAATTTAGCTTTTGTAGAATTTGGATTAACCAACGATGAACTTAAAAATGCTTTTTCTGAGCTAATGGAAAGCCTCAACAATTTAGAAAGCACCTTCAACCAAATAGTCACAGCGATAGAATCCCAACAACCCATAATCGAACAGATGGAACAAGCAAGGGTAGAGATAATAAACCTGTTAGAAGAACAAAGAAATGAATTAAAGGTCCAACAAGACACCCTAGGTCCATCACTCATAGAAGAAAACAATCAAGCAATAACCTTGACAGCCATCTTAACCGCGGTTGCCTTCATAGTATCAATAATCATGGTTATCTATCTAATAAGGAGTATAACGAAACCACTGTTAGACTTCAAAAACAAGATAAACCAATTCAAAGAAGGAGACCTAACGGTAAACTTTGAAAGTAAAAGCAAAGACGAGATAGGTCAGATGGCTAACGCCCTATCAGAAATGAGTAAAGAACTGAGAAGATCCATGGGATCAATAAGACAGGCTTCAGACAAAGTAGAAAACGCATCAGAAAGTCTAACACGATCATCACAAGAAAGCAGGAAGAACTCAGAAGAACTCAAAGACCAGATGGACAAGATACAAACAAGTACGGAAGAAACGGCAGGAAACGTA
>NZ_JGVT01000005.1:13757-14024 GCF_003665005.1 Petrotoga sp. Shatin.DS.tank11.9.2.9.3 | reverse complement strand
AGCGGTAGAAAGGACAAAAGAAAGTCAAAAAGAAGTAGAAACACTCGCAAACAACGCCAAGAACGTACAAAGTATAGTAGAAACGATAAACTCGATAACGGAACAAACGAACCTGCTGGCACTAAACGCAGCGATAGAAGCGGCAAGGGCAGGGGAAGCAGGAAGAGGATTTGCAGTTGTAGCGGATGAGATAAGGAAGTTAGCGGAAGAATCAAGAAATGCAACGGATGAAATATCCGAAATACTAACCAACATAACGCAAGGAAC
>NZ_JGVT01000005.1:0-13605 GCF_003665005.1 Petrotoga sp. Shatin.DS.tank11.9.2.9.3 | reverse complement strand
GCGAGTGCACAAGAGATGAGCACAGCGATGGACAGGGTAGCGAAAGCGGTAACAGAAATAAGTGAACAACTAGAAAGGTCAAGAAGTGTAATAGACGAACAAGTAAAACAAGGGATAGGAATAAACGAAGAAGCGAAAGAGTTGAGTGAGTTAGCCACAGAGTTAAAAGGATTAGTTGGAAGTTTTAAGATATGAAATAACAAAGCCTTCCCATTCCTTATGGGTGGGGAGCGGGGCGAAGGGGCGCTATATACAAAGTTTTAGAGTTTTTAAAGACAGTACCAAAAAATATTAATAGGAGGAGAAATTTCAATTGAAAATATCTTTAAATGGAAAATGGAAGGTTTACGATAACGAAAAAGAGTTTGAGTTTGATGGAAACGTTCCTGGAACCGTACAAGGAGACCTTGTGGATTTGAATCTCATGCCTCACCCTTATGTAGGAGAAAATGAAAAACTTTTCAAAAGGTTAGAATGGAAAAATTGGATATACGAGAAGAAATTTCACATAGAAGAGATAAATGATGAGCTACGTTACTATCTTGTATTAGAGGGTGTGGATACCCTTTCAAATATCTACCTTAACGATAATTTCGTTGGAGAAACCGAGGATATGTTCATAGAATACCGTTTTGATATCAAAAAGTATTTGAAAATTGGAGAAAATTCTTTAAAAATAGAGATTAAATCTCCCATAGATCTCCCTAAAAGATTTGAAAAAAATTACGGGAAATTACACGCTGGCGAAGAAACCGCTAGAGTTTACATAAGAAAAGCTCAGTATTCCTATGGCTGGGACTGGGGAGCAAGAATAGCTACAAGCGGGATATACAGAGATATATACATAGAAAGTTACAAAGATGCTAGACTTTTTGGTTCCACCGCTTTTTTGGAGACTTTAGATGGAAAGGTTAGCTTTTCCGGTTACATTGATTCGTGTATCAACGATACTAAAAACTACGAGGTAGAAATCCTTTTCAATGGAAATCCAGTAATTACATTACCAGTAACCAATAGTGTTGAAAATTACAAATTTGAAGGTTCTAAAAGAATAGAGAATTTAAAGCTTTGGTATCCACACGATTTGGGTGAAAGTTATTTATACGAAGTTGAGTTCAGACTTAAGGAAAATAAAGAAGTAATCTATGGTGAAAAAAAGAAAATAGGTTTTAGAATCGTCAGGGTAGTGAGAGAAAATAACTCAGAAGGAGAAAGCTTTATCTTCGAGATAAACGGCAGAAAAATCTTCGCCAAAGGGGCAAATTGGATACCCGCTGAAAATATCTTAAGCTGGTTAAAAGAGAGTGATTACGATAAACTTCTCAAAATGGCGAAGGAATCCAATATGAACATGTTGAGAGTATGGGGAGGAGGCCTTTACGAAGACCCTGCATTTTACAACAGATGTGATGAGTTAGGGATATTAGTTTGGCAAGACTTCATGTTTGCATGTGCGGAATATCCTGACCATATAGATTGGTTTAGAAAGATTGCAAATGAAGAAATAAGACATCAAGTATTGAAACTAAGACACCATCCAAGTATAGTCCTTTGGTGCGGAAATAATGAGAATAATTGGGGCTTTGAAGAATGGGATTACAAATTGAAAGTGGATGGGAAAAATCTTGGAAATAGACTTTATTTAGAAGATTTTCCTAAAATATGTGCTCAAGAAGATCCATCGAGACTGTACTGGCCATCAAGCCCATACGGTGGTAGCAAAGCCAACTCTTCTGAAGCAGGAGACAGACATGTTTGGGAAATCTGGTCCGGATGGCAAGATTATAAATACTATACATGGGACACTTCAAAGTTCGTAAGTGAATTTGGATTTCAAGCGGCTCCAGATCCGAAAACTATTGATTTCTTTGCAGAAGACAAAGAAAAAGATGTATTTTCACCAACGATGTTAAATCATAATAAACAAGTTGAAGGTCCCGAAAGACTCTTAAGGTTCATCAATGGGCATTATGGATTGATTGACAACTTTGATTCAATTGTTTATTTAACTCAACTCAACCAAGCAGAGGCTATTAAGACAGGAGTAGAACATTGGAGAAGCAGAAAATACAAAACAGCCGGAACTCTTTATTGGCAAATAAATGACTCATGGCCTGTTTTCAGCTGGGCTTCCATAGATTATTTTAAAAGGCCAAAAGCCTTATACTTTTACACTAAAAGATTTTATAATCAATTGTTAGCGATTGCCAAAAATAAAGATGAAAAGGTTATAATATCACTGATAAACGATGGAATCAAAACCGAACTTGATTTAGAATTTCAACTTTGGTCTTTAGATGGGAAAAAGCTTATGCAAAAAGAATATTCAAACATAAAAATCCCCGAAGATTCTGTAACTACTATCGATCAACTTAATATTTCCAACATTGACTTAGATAACTCCATAGCTTACTTAATTCTAAAACAAAATGGAAAAATCATAATAGAAAACCACGAATTATTTGCAGATTTAAGAAAAAATAAATTAAACGATCCAAAGATTACATACGAAAAAGAAGGAAACAACTTGATATTGAGTTGTGAAAAACCAGCATTGGGAGTAAACGTTAAGATAAATGGAGAAAATTATTCTCAAGATAACTTCTTTGCCCTTTTCCCCTCCCACCCAAAAGTTTTAAATAATATTGAAGGGGAAATTAGCATAAAAAACACCTTTGATTATTTAAGGGGATGAATATTATGCGTTTTAATTTTGATCATTTAGCAATCACAGTTTCCGATTTGGAAAAATCTGTTGAATTTTACAGAGATATTCTTGGTTTTAGAGTTTTAGGAAAGCTTGTTCAGGATAATGGGAATTTCGTAATTGTCTACCTTGATATGGGGGATAAAGTACTCGAATTATTCAATTTTACAGAAAAAGGAAAATATCTAACAACTCAAAACGATAAAGACATGGGCATAAAACACTTTGCTTTTAAAGTAAAAAGTGTCGATCAAGCCTTTAAATATCTAAGAGAAAAAGGTGTAGAATTCACAATGGAACCTACCAATGCTGTGGGCGGCGTACGAATCGCTTTTTTCAAAGACCCTGATAACATTCTAATAGAGATAATTGAGGGAGAACTTAATTTAGAAACATATTAAGGGTAACTCTTGAGGTGAGGATAAATGGCAACGATAAGAGAAATTGCTAAAGCTTCGGGCTTCTCTATTGCAACAGTGTCTAGAGTTCTCAGTGGAAGCGAGAACGTTACTGAAGAAACAAGAAAAAGGATTTTGAAGGTTATAAAAGAATTAGATTACAGAAGAAGCCAAAGCATAAAAGGGAGCTCCTTCAGAGGGATTGGGGTCTTAGTCCCAGATCTAAAAGAAGATTTCTACGGAATGGTAGCTGAAGGAATAGAAGAAGTCCTTCTAAAAAATCATTTCGAAATGTTCCTTTCAACATATAGACATTCTTTAGAAAAAGAGAGAGATGCCTTAGAAGAGTTCTTCGCAAGAAAAGTTGATGGTGTCATTGTTTGTACAACCTACCAAGATGAAGAATGTTTAGAAAAATTTATTGAAGCAGGTATACCTGTTGTTGCTGTTGATAGAGAAAACACGGAACTGAAAATGGATATTGTTACTATAGATAATTATGCCTCTTCGTTGAAAATTGCAAAATATTTGTACGATATGGGCCATAGAAAAGTCTTACATGTCGAAGGTCTAATAGAAGTATACTCTGCCAGGGAAAGAAAGCAGGCTTTTATGGATTTTGCACAAAAGAAAGAGGATTTCGAAGTTACCTTTATTCCCGCGACTTTTGATGTAAAAGATGGATATATTGCTATTAAAAAATATCTTGACAAATATGGTAAAAACTTTACAGCGATTTTTTTTGCTAATGATTGGATGGCCTTGGGTGGGATAAAAGCACTGAAAGAAGCTGGATTGAATTACCCTGAAGATGTCTCAATAGTTGGTTTTGATGATTCCCCCTTGGCTAAATATTTATACCCTTCTCTAACGACCATTAAGCAACCTGTTTACGAAATGGGATTGAACGCAGCAAAACTTTTGATAGAAAAATTAGAAGGTAAAAATGAAAGTAAGGTGAAAAGAAGGGTTATCTTGCCAACAAAATTAATAATTAGAGATTCAGTCAGAAAAATATAATTTAATGATTTTTTGATATAATTATCAATAAAGAGGTGATTATTATAAAAATATACATTTCATTTGATTTTGAAGGGCTTGGGGGTGTCGCCCAATGGAACGATGTCACAAAAGATAACAAAGATTACAAACAAACATATGCTGTTAGGCAATTAAAAGCTTTATTAGAAGAATTAAAAGAACATGAGATCACCTTATCTGATTCCCATGCGGAAGGGAACAACATTCCGTGGGAGATCACAGAAGAATTCCCAAACGTAAAATTAATCAGCGGTGGGATAAGAAAATATTATATGATGACAGGTATAGATGAATCTTTCGATAGGATGATCTTTTTTGGTTACCATGCTGGAGTAGGAGAAAAATACTCTACTATGGATCATACTTATTCAAGTTCTTCTATTCATAATATTTGGATCAATGGAATAGAAATGAATGAAACGCTAATTAATGCCGCATACGGAGGTAGTTTTGATGTTCCATTGGCAATGGTTGTTGGGGATGATAAACTCAAAAAACAACTGAACCCATATTTCAAACATTTATACTACGTAGAAACCAAAAGATCTTTAGGCAGATACTCTGCAGAGTTTAAACCAATGAAGAAACTACTAGAAGAAATTAAAAGTGCAACTAAAGAAATGAAAGATAAAAACAAAGAATATTTCGATGTTTACAGATTCAATTCACCCATCGAGATGATTGTTGAATTTTCTGACACTTCGAAAGCTGATATGGTCGAATCCATGCCATTAACAGAAAGAATAGATGGAAGAAAGGTCAAAATAAGCAGCGACAATTATCGTGTGATTTTTGAAGCTCTTTTAGCGATAACTTATATATGTGGAGCATAGAAAATAAGAGGTGATTAAAATGAGCGAAATACCAACAGATACAGCGATCTTTGCAGCAGGTTGTTTTTGGGGAGTAGAATACATGTTTAAAAAAGTCGCAGGTGTCATCGACGTAGTCAGTGGTTATACAGGTGGTTTTGTTGAAAATCCATCTTATGAACAGGTTTGTAGTGGAAAAACAGGTCATGCAGAATCTGTTTTAATTGTCTTCGATCCAAACATAGTAAGCTACGAATCGTTAGTTAGATATTTTTTTGAAATTCATGACTTTAGTCAAGAAAACGGTCAGGGGCCCGATATTGGAGAGCAATATAGAAGCGAAATATTTTACATAAATGAGGAACAAAAAGCAATCGCAGAAAAAGTAAAAGACGAGTTAATCCATAGAGGTTTGAAAGTCGCTACCAAGATAACTAAAGCTTCAGAATTTTACAAAGCAGAGGATTACCACCAAAATTATTATGAAAAAACAGGAAAAGCCCCTTATTGTCACTTTAGAAGAAGAGTTTTTAAAAATGATTATATCAAATTCTTAGTGTAGAATAAGGGGAATAATTTCAAATCTAATTTTTTTAATCGTAATTAAAAAAGCCTTCTACTAGTAGACAAAATTCTTCAAATTTTTCAAAAAACAGCGCATGCCCAGTGTTTTCTAAGTTAGCTAGTAAAGAATTTTTTACTTTTTTACTCATTTCTATTATGTGGCTTTTGGGGGTTATAATATCTTCTTCTCCTGAAATGAAAAGAGTTTTAGCCTTGATATTAGATATTTCATTTCTAATATCGAATGTTTCGTTAGACGAAGCGAGCCTTACAAAGCCATCAAACCAGTCTTTAGTTAAGGTTTCTTTAAATATCTTCCTTCTATTCATCAACCATTCGTAGTTGCTGTTATAAAATGGACGAGAATATATATAAGGAAGCGAAATGTCAAAGAATTTTTCACCATCATAAAGTTTTGCAGCTACTTTCCATGCTTCACCTATGGACTTAAGATAGTTATCTATATGGTCGGTTGCATTTGAAAGAACCAGTTTGTCGATCATCTCAGGATACTTTAAAGCAAACAATTCTGCAATTTGTGCCCCGTAGGAAACCCCCATTAAATTTACCTTTTTTAATTCTAAATGGTCAATCAATTTCTTTAAATCTTCAACATGAACTTCTATAGTATAAGGTTTGTCGGTAATCCTTGCGGATTTTCCTTGATCTCGAGTATCGTACGTAATAACTTGGAATTTTTTTTGCCACCTTTCTATATGTGCCATCCAACTTGAGGTACTCATCATAATTCCGTTTAATATAATTACCGGCTTTCCTTTTCCATAAATTTCATAATAGATACCTGGATCCTCCAAATACATTCATCTCTCACTCCTTTTTAGATACGTATTCCATGTGTAAGGTAAATTGATAATTCTTTTAAAACAGATTTTATATCTTTAATTCTTTTCAAAAAAATTCTATCTATACCTGTGTAATGACTTACCCCCATTAGACTGTTAGCTATCAATTTTTTATCTTCTATTTTTGTTCGTTCAAGATTCTCAACATAACCCTTTTCAAATCTGTCATAATAATCATTTGCTGCCTTTTTTACAATAAATTCAGATTCTCTTACGATTTTATAGTATTCAGAATTACTTTCAAAATATTTTAGAAAGAGATAAATCCCCCTTAACTCGTTTTCCGCCCTATTTAATTGTTTTTTTTGATTGATAGTAAGGAATCTTCTTGTCATTTTACCAATTATTTTAACTATTTCCTCTAAAAAAGCTTCTTTACTTTCAAAATAAAGATAAAATGTCCCCACTGAATAACCTGCATTCCTTGTGATATCGTGAACATCAGTTTTATAATATCCTTGCGTACCAAATAGTTCCATACCGGAAGATATTAATTTGGTTTTGGCGGATTCGTCATCAGGAATACTGGGGTAAATTATATCTTCATCATCGAATATCAAAGAATAATTTTTTATTTCATCATAAAAAATCCCGTTAGTAATAATCTTCTTAATTTTGGTTTTGTCATAACTTAAACCATTAAAAATATACCTTATAATGACAAATCTTGCAATTCCTGAAATAAATAATTGTTCCGCCTGACTCGTTTCACGTAGTAAAACTAAAGAAACTCCCTTGCCGTATAAATCTCTCAAATGTTGCTCGTATTTTGGATATCGATATTGACCCTCTCTATAAATCAAAACATCTTTTTTGTAATCTCCGACTCCAGATTTAACAACGGTGTCTAAAAACCGATCCATCCTGTCTTCAAAACTTTTACCAGAAATTGTAGAAAAGCCCTCTTCATAATAAATTACTATTTCGTTTAACAATTTGAGAAATATGTCCTCTTTGTTCTTAAAATACCTGTAAAACACCCCGTTAGATAATCCGGCTCTTCTACAGATTTCGACAACGGAAACTGTTTCATACCATTTTTCAGAAAAAAGATCCCTGGCTGCTGTCATTAATTTTTCATACGATTTATTTTTGACTTTATCCAACATTATCTCCTTCGTTTTTTAATTTTTCTCCAATGTAAAACTTTTAAAAATATCTATAAATGCTTTTGGTTCTTCTATTATAATCGAATGTCCAACATCAGGAATAATTTCTAATTTCCCATTTGTACTTCGAACGACTTCATCAGCCATATTTTTAGTTATCAACGTATCTTTTTCCCCAAGAATGAATAATACTTCTGCCGTACAATTTTTTGACATCTCTTCATAGTTATAATTTTCCAAAGCCCTTGCATTTTCAGTAAAACATTTTGGGTTCATCAAAAGAGCATCGTTAGTTAGTTGATTTAGTAATTTTCTATCTCTTGATGAGGGAGCCATTGCCTTTAAAGAATTCTTTAGAAGTGTTCTATTGTTTTTTAACAAATTTAGAACATAATAATTTTCTTCTGGTGTCTTCAAACCCTTTAAAGAAGGGGAATCAACAAGTATTAATTTTTCTACTTTTTCTGGATATCTAAAAGCTATCGACATCGCTACAGCTCCACCCAAAGAATGCCCAACTAAAACAACCTTATTCAACCCTAAAAGATCTATAAACTTTTTGGTATATTCTGCATAAGTATCTATTTGAATTTCTTTCACCCAATCAGAGTAACCAAAATTTGGCAAATCAGGGGTATAGACCTTAAAACCTTCAATGTTTTTCACTTTCTCAAACCATCTGTGAGAGGCATAATTACCATGAATCATAACAACAGGTATGCCTTCACCACTTACTTCATAATATAATTTTACTCCATCAATGTTAATATAACTTCCCTCTTTTTTCTTATTCTTCCAAAATTTTTTTATAATCCATATAACAGGGATTTCAAAATATCTAAAATACAACATTTTCAACCCATAAGAAAGGCCACGAGGGAAGAATAAAACAAATATTATTAATAAACTCCCTACTATTATAGTCATAGGAAAATTGCTTCGTGAAAATAAAAAAGGCATTCCTGTAATTATAACAGAACCAATCAATCCTCCATTTAAAGAAGCAACTCCACCTACAATAACCATTGCCAAAAGATTCAAAGAGACGTTCAAACCAAAATCTGCAGGAGATATATATCCTAGCGTATGCGCATATAAAAAACCTGCTATTCCGCTGTATATAGAACTGATAATAAAGGCTTGTAATTTTGCTTTAGCAATTTTCACCCCGAACGCTCTGGCAGCCAATTCACTGTCTCGCACCATATTGAATCTCTTCCCTGCAGGAGATTTTACAATTAAACTTGTTATATAGACCAAAAGACTATAAAAAAACAAATTCAACAAATAGGTATAAAAATCAGAATCAAAAAAAGCAGGGATGTTCCTCATTCCGGTCCTTCCACCAAATACCTCCATTGAGGCAATTATCTCTTGTACCGCTATCCCAAATGCCATAGTTGCTATGGCTAAATAAAATCCTTTCAGTCTCATAGCTGGTAATGCTATTAACATACCAAACAAAGCAGAAAAAAGGATAACAAAAATTAAGTTTACAAATATTGGCATATTTAAACTCATTGTAAAAAAAGCACTTGTATACGCTCCAATGGCCATAAAAGCAGCATGGCCGATAGAGATCTGACCTGTGTACCCAAATATTACATTTAAACCTAAAGCTGCGATTGCAAAGATTATTATATTAGAAAATACTAACAACAAAAACGACTTGGAAATAAACAATAAACCCAGGAGAGAACCAATTATTAAGGTGTATAATGCTGTTTTCACTATTCTCACACTCTCCCTTCAAAATCTTTCCCAAATAACCCAGAAGGTTTAAATAACAAAACTAATATTATCAATACAAGAATAATAGATAATTGATAATCTGGAGATATATAAACCCCAACTAATTTTTCTAAAACACCTAAAATTAGCCCACCTATAATAACACCAAAAAGGTTCGAAAAACCACCAAGAACACCTGCTGTTATACCATACAATTGCATATTTATCAACATGCTGGGATGTATGTAAGTTTTTGGCGCTGCAATAATTCCAACTAAACTTACAGTAGCTATTCCAATACTCCAAACAATTGCATCCACACGGTTAATATCTATTCCACATACAAGTGAACCTATCTCCTCTTGAGACCGAGCTCTAATAGCTATACCTAACTTGGTATACTTTAAAAACATTGCTAAAAGTAGCATTACAGCAATGGAAATTATAGTAATCACAACATCGTTTGAAGGCATAACTAGCACCCCATTTTCCAAAAATAGGATAAAAGGTTTTCCTGAAAACAATTCTGGATAAGAAAAGTAATCAGTTCCCCAAACCAACACAACCAAACCTTCAATTACCATCAACAAGCCTAATGTAACCATAAGCATCGCACCATGCGATAAATGTTTCAAAGGTCTCATTAAAAACCGCTCAACAACCATACCGATAAGGAATCCTGAAAAAACTGCTGAAATTAAAGATAAAATAATATTACCACTTACCAAATAAACAGTAAGTCCAATATAACTTCCTAACATTCCCGAATTTCCATGAGCAAAGTTTAGAACCCCTGTGGTCCTAAAAATCAAAGCTATTCCAAATGCGGTAAGCCCGTATAATGCTCCTTGTGGAATCCCCGAAATTATGCTTTGGAGTATTTGCAATTCTACCTCTCCTTTCTTATTTCCCCAAATATGACTTTTTTAACCTCTCATCATTCAACATTTCCTTGGATATTCCTTGATGTGCAACGTTACCATTTTCTAATATATAAGTTCTATCACTTATTTTTAGTGATTTTATCGCGTTTTGTTCCACGAGCAAAATTGGAATATTAGATTCTTTTAAAGTTTTTAATACACTGTATATTTCATCAATAATTATTGGTGCCAATCCCAAGGAAGGCTCATCTAACATCAACAACTTTGGAGAAGCCATAAGCGCCCTGCCTAACGCCAACATCTGTTGTTCTCCTCCAGATAACGAACCTGCTTTCTGCTTCCTTCTCTCTTTTAAAACAGGGAAAAGATCGTAAACATATACAGAATTTTTTGAATAATCTCCCCTTAAGTACGTTCCCATTTTCAAATTTTCTTCGACTGTTAAACTTGAAAAGATTCTTCTATTTTCAGGACATAACACAATCCCTTTTTTTACCATATAAACAGTACTTTTATTACTTACATCTTCACCTTCAAAAATTACTTTACCTTTAGATTTAACTATATTCAAAACTCCAAAAAGTGTTGAAGTTTTACCAGCTCCATTGGAGCCCAAAATGGTAACAATTTCACCCTTATTCACAGAAAAAGAAATTTTTTTTACCGCCTTTACATGACCATAATTAACTTCCAAATTTTCAACTTCAAGCATTTTCATCTTCCCCCAAGTACACTTTTACAACTTCTTCGTTATTTGATACTTCTTCGGGAGTTCCTTCGGCAATTTTCTTCCCAAAGTTCATAACGGTTACTAAATCAGAAACAGTCATTACAACATTCATATCATGCTCCACCAACAATATCGTCTTTCCTCTTTTATTGACCATTTGTATAATGTTTTTTATCTCCTCTGTTTCATAATAATTTAAACCCGCTGCAGGTTCATCCAATAAGAGAAGCTCTGGATCAGAAATAACTGCTCTAGCCATTTCAACCCTTTTTAGCATCCCATAACTGAGTCCAGAAGGATAAGAAGTGAGCCTATTTTTTATGTCAAACATCTCAGCCACTTCTAAAACCTTATCTCTTGCTTCTCTATCAAAATTCGATTTTGATTTTGAAACCACAGAGAAAATGGAGTCATTATATTTGTGTATTAATCCACTATAGATGTTTTCAAAAACGTTCATGGCCTGAAAAAGTTGTAAATTTTGAAAAGTTCTCGATATGCCTTTATATATTATGTCGTGGGTATCTAATTTTAAAAGAGATTCACCTTTGAATAAAATATCCCCCTGTTGGGGATTAACTATCCTGGTAATTGTATTGAACAAAGTTGTCTTCCCAGCTCCATTAGGACCGATAAGAGCATGAATCTTTCCTTGCACTAATTTCATAGAAAAATCGTTAACAGCCTTTAAACCGCCAAATGCTACGGTAACGTTTTTGACTTCAAGCATTCTTTCACCTCAAATTTGTGTTTATAAGATTATAAGGGGGGAATTTACCCCCTTATAATCATTTATAAAACTTCTAACAACGATTCAACAGAATAATGTATCCAACTTGAAGCAAAGTCCCAAACTAATCCTTGATCGGTTAAAACAGATTTTAGAACATACATAGAAGTCATTCCCATTCGAGAATCAAAGCCTGAGGACACCGGCTTATAGCTCAAACCATGATTTTCATCACCAAGTGTAATGTAATTGCCCTTCCAATTGTCTAAAGTCTCCAAAGCTGAAACTAAACTTTCTCTAGTCAAATCAGGACCTGCCCTTTTAACCCCTTCGACAAAAACTTCTGCCGCTATCATACCAGCGATAGCATAAGCATTAGGAATACCTTCATAATATTCTTGCCATATTTTTATCGCGGGTTCTTCGGGGTTTGTAAAATCCACGGCAACCCAAGCCATTACTTCAACACCGTCTCCTGCTTCTTGAGCTAATTGTAGATAACTCACATCTGCGTTTGAATAGGTCAGAAGATACCTTTGATCGGTCATTCCAAATTGTTTGGCTTGGCGAACAAATCCAACTGATTGGGGAAGGAACAACATAACAGCTACGGCATCAGGTTTAACTGATAACAAACGTGTTACTTCAGATGTGAAGTCACTTTTAAAAGGATCCACTGCTATGTTTGCAACGGGCTCCATCCCCAAAGCTTTTAATGTACCTACCGCTGAATTACTGAACTCTTGACCATCTTCTGCATTCCTATAAACGATTGCTATTCTTTCATGGCCCTTTTCTACCAAATAATTCATTACTATGTTCGCTTCTACTATGTAATTCGGTTGAACCGGGAAAATATACTCTCTGGGTGGAAGACTGAACTCTATCGAACCCCCACCTTGATAAACAAAGGGAACACCGTTGTCATTCAGATAATCTTGTACAGCTAAAATACCTGGAGTTCCTAGTCCTCCAACGATGGAAAAAACTCCATCTTGCTCAACCATCCTTCTAACTTCTACAACCGTTTTAGCAGGATTGAACTGATCATCAGCTACTATTAACTCAATCTGTCTTCCGTAGATACCACCGTTGTCGTTGATGTAATTAAAATAAGCTTGCATACCCTGCGCCATTGGTCTTCCTATAGGTGCAACAGGTCCCGACATGGCTTGAAAAGTACCTACTAAGATCTTATCATCAGTTACCCCTACTTCCGAAAAGCCTGAAACTAGCAACAAAACCACAAAAACCATACCAATAAATCTTTTCACCTTTCTCACCTCTCTTAATAAAGTTAAATTTCCTGAAAAGTACACTTTCTTAGTTACACACCTATCTTTCTAGCCACATTTTGAAACTTTTTAAATATTCTTTTAGTATATTGAGCTATCATTAATTCCTCGTCGGTTTTTACTATTAAAACCTCCACTCATACCTGTTCGTTATTTTCTCCCACACCCACTGTGAATTTATATCTTAAAACTTCCAACTAATCCTTTTAACTCTGTGGCTAATTCACTCAACTCTTTCGCTTCTTCGTTTATCCCTATCCCTTGTTTTACTTGTTCGTCTATTACACTTCTTGACCTTTCTAGTTGTTCACTTATCTCTGTCACCGCTTTCGCTACCCTGTCCATCGCTGTGCTCATCTCTTGTGCACTCGCACTTTGTTCCTCTGCACTTGCCGTCATGTTTTCTATCCCTTGGTCCATCCTTTCTATCCTTTCTTTTATACGATTGAAACTTTTCTGTACATTCTCCATCTTTTCGTTTATTTCTCCTATCGTTCCTACTACCTTGTTCGTCGATTCGTTTACTTTGTTCGTTCCTTGCGTTATGTTGGTTAGTATTTCGGATATTTCATCCGTTGCATTCCTTGATTCTTCCGCTAACTTCCTTATCTCATCCGCTACAACTGCAAATCCTCTTCCCGCTTCCCCTGCCCTTGCCGCTTCTATCGCTGCGTTTAGTGCCAACAGGTTCGTTTGTTCCGTTATCGAGTTTATCGTTTCTACTATACTTTGTACGTTCTT
>NZ_JGVT01000004.1:27263-187189 GCF_003665005.1 Petrotoga sp. Shatin.DS.tank11.9.2.9.3 | reverse complement strand
AACTACCTGTGATTCGTTGAACTTCTTATCTTTAGAATACCCCATCTGCATTAACTCGTTCGTTTGTTGTGTCTCAAAGGCTAACGTCGTTACATCGTAAAACACTAAGTCTACTACAGAATTGAATAAACTTATCCTTTGACTGTACAGATGTTTCTCTAACTCTTCCTTCTTTTGCGCTAACACATCTAGCGTCCTGTACAGCCATTGTAAGGCTATCCCTTCTTCATCTGTCTCTGCCTCATCTATTCTTTTGAACCCGTAATAATCTAGATCGTTGAATATTCCCAACTTACTTTTAGGTTCTATTATTCTGTTCATAACCATTATTTTCAACAAATCTTCCACATCGAACCTTATCTTTTTATCCATCTTTTCAAAGAACTTATCCATCTCATACCTTTCAAACAACTTATCTGCTATTACCTTTATCCCATAATTCTTCTTATCGGGTGCTTCTTCAACACTATTCAAATTCACATAACCTTTTATATCATATATCTGTACGAGTTTATCGACAATATTTTCCACTTCTTTTCTACTGATAGTATCAATTCTACCCAAATTAGCGATTATCTTTTGTTTATTCTTACCGTTTTCACGGTAACTTTCTACTATTCTTAAGTATTCTTTCCCTTGATTGTTTTTTACCGTTCTAACATACATCCAAATCATCTCCCGACTTCATAATGTCTTTAATATTATACCACAGAAATATTATGAAGTCAAGAGAATAATATAATTAAAATAGAAAAAAGTGTCACTACATCAAAAAATTTTTTTCAAAAAAATAGGTGTTTTATCCCCTCAAACCCGCTTTCTTCCGTTTGGTTTACTGAAAAATCGTCTCTCAACTGTCAAACTCAGGAAAAACTTTATAAAATATGATCAAAAAGTCAAGCAAGTTTATTATTTGTGGATTTTAATAATGCGTTTAAAAATAGCGGTGCAAAAAGCACCGCTAAATATTTTTAGAAGAAAAGTCTACCCATTTCGTATAATTCTCTACTTATCTCTTTGTTCTTCAAAATTTCGTGGGTAAATGGTTTTTCCACAACATCAAAACCATCCAAACCTAAAGCCACATTAGATTTTCCTTTTTTAACAGCGTCTATAGCCGAAACACCGAATTTGAAAGCCAGGTATCTATCAAAAGACGAAGGTGTTCCTCCTCTTTGTAAATAATCTAAATCAACGGTTCTACATTCAACATTTTGCAGATTAGCTTTTATGTACTCTGTGATTAATTCTGCTGGTTTCATGTATTGACGAACCTTTGGATCGCCTATTATATTTTGAACTTCTTCGGGGAGTTTGACTTTTTCTTCTACTACAACTATGGAAAATCTTCTACCTGCAGAATATCTCCTTTTAATATTTTCAATCATATCTTTAGGGTCTAACTTGAACTCTGGTACTATTATATAATCAGCACCACCTGCCATACCACCAATTGTTGCTAACCATCCTGCTTCGTCTCCTCCGGTTTCTACAACTATTACCCTATGACCTGCACTCGCAGTTGAATGAAGTTTATCTAATGCATCGGTGACGATCTGTAATGCCGTTAGAAAACCAACGCTAAGATCCGTCCAGTATAAGTCATTATCAACGGTAGCAGGTATTATTATCGAAGGTATACCTTCATTTGCCAATTTTAAGGCGATATTTGCTCCGGTATGGCCTGTTAACAATATAAGACTAGTTATCTGATATCTCTCAAAGTTATTTTTCAACTTTTTCAAATCGTTTGGATTAACAGTAGGATCGTATTTTGACGAACCCAAAATTATGCCACCTTCAGGTAATTTACCTGAGACATGTTCTTTAGCTAAGATTGTTAATTTATCTTCCACGAGACCTAGAAAACCGTCGTAAACGCCGACAACTTCGATATCCTCTTCGGCGCCTTTAACGATGAGTGCCCGGATTACGGCATTTAATCCTGGACAATCTCCACCTACATTTAAAACAGCGACTCTTTTCATTATATACACCTCCACATTTTAATTTGATTATACTAACTTTAGGAACTCTAAAACCTTTATAGATAGCGCCCCTTCGCCCCGCTCCCCACCCATAAGGAAAGATGGTATTCATTCCCTTTGTCCGCATTCCACCCTTTTAAGGAAGGGACCTGCGGTCCCTAACCCAGCAGGTGGGAGGGCTCCGCCCTGTAACCCTTTTAAAATCAAAGTCTTATTTTTGAAAATAGTTATATCTCAAAAACCTTGTGTTTGCGCCCCTTTGCCCCGCAGCCCACCCGTAAAGAGGATGGTATTCACACCAACCACTTTAACCAAGAGTTTCACTCAAAAATTCTAATTAAGACGGGAATAATCACTATAGAAACTATGGACATAAGTTTTATTAAAATATTTATCGAAGGTCCTGCTGTATCTTTTAAAGGATCCCCCACAGTATCTCCTACAACAGAAGCCTTGTGAGCCAAAGACCCTTTTCCACCATATTTTCCTGTTTCTATTAACTTCTTAGCGTTATCCCAGGCACCTCCAGAGTTAGCCATGAATATCGCTAACATAACGCCTGAGCCTGTTGTTCCAGCTAACATTCCAGCAACAGCTTGCTTGCCTAACAAGAGATAAATAATTATTGGAGCTATTACAGCGATTAAAGAAGGAAGTATCATATATTTCAAAGCACCATCGGTAGCGATCTTTACACACTTACCGTAGTCTGGATCAGCTTTTCCTTCCATTAATCCAACAATTTCTTTAAATTGCCTTCTTACTTCTTCAACCATAAGATTTGCAGCGTTACCAACCGCTTTCATTACCAAAGAGGAAAACAGAAATGGAAGCATGGCACCGATTAACATTGCTGTGAACACATTTGCATCATTCAAATCAACTACTGAAATATTTGTTACTTGCAAATAAGAAGCGAACAAAGCCAATGCCGTTAATGCAGCAGATCCTATAGCAAAACCTTTTCCCATCGCGGCGGTTGTATTTCCAACAGCATCCAACTTGTCCGTTCTTTCTCGAACGTATGGTTCTAAATGAGCCATTTCAGCAATTCCACCTGCATTATCAGCGATAGGGCCGTAAGCATCGATTGATAAACTCATACCCAGTGTTGAAAGCATTCCAACGGCCGCAATAGCTATTCCAAAAAGACCATAAACGTAGAATGAAATTACAATAGCTGCTCCTATTAGAAGAATAGGGATAAGCGTTGATTCCATCCCTAGCGCAAGACCATTGATAATCAATGGAGCCGAACCTGATGGAGCGCTTTTAGCTAGCTCTATTACAGGTTTTTTTGCAGTGTAGTATTCAGTGGAAACCCCTATAAGAATTCCAACTACCATACCTAAAATAACAATTAAACCGCCAGAAAAATCTCCGAATACAATATTAGATAAGAAAAAGACAACTATCGATTGAAGAAATGCCGTCATATATGTACCAAAGTGTAAGACCTTTTCAGGCTCAACTTCCTTTGCTTTTTTGATGTAGTAATTAACAAAAATAATACCAAAAATTGATAATATCAAACCTGATGAAGCAACAAAAAACGGGAAAAGTGCTCCCTTAGCAGAAAAAACGATACTTCCTAAGACTGAGGCAGAAAAAATAGAACCAACGTAGGATTCATACAGATCAGCTCCCATACCTGCAACATCTCCCACATTATCTCCGACGTTGTCAGCGATAACTGCCGGATTTCTTGGATCATCTTCTGGAATATTTGCTTCAACCTTACCGACTAGATCAGCTCCTACATCGGCGGCTTTTGTGAAAATGCCTCCTCCCACTCTTGCAAAGAGTGCCACAAAAGATGCTCCCATAGCGTAACCACTCATTAGTTCAGTATTTCCTTTGCCAAGAAAAAATATACCTCCCAATCCCATTAATCCTAAAGAAGTAACAATCATACCCATAACCGCTCCACCATTAAAAGACACAGCCAATGCGTCTTTTAAATTGTTTATCGCTGCATTGGTTGTTCTGGCATTGGCTCTGGTGGCTATTGACATCCCTAGAAAACCTGATAAAACAGAAAATACTGATCCTAAAATAAAAGACAAAGCCATTTGATAAGAACTTACAAGCCACAGAAAAGCTGCGAATAAAAATATAACAACAAAAAGGATCCTATATTCAGAGAATAAAAAAGAGCGAGCTCCCACTTGAATAATTTTTGAAAGTTTCTGCATTTTTTCATTCCCAGGGGATTTTTCTAAAATATTGAACACCAAAAAAACGGTAAAAATTAATCCGATAAACCCAGATATAACCGATATGATTTGAGAAATAGCACCCATACTTTTCCTCCTTTGATAATTTAATTAATTATACCATATGTTTTTGAGTGATAGATAAAAAAATACTGATGAGGTAGATTAAGATACCTTATGCCTAATAAATATCTTTACTATTTCATTAACTACCAAAGGAACTATAGATAGCAATACAACAATTGACCAGTCATAAAGTCTTAAATCGAAGACCCCAAACACATTTCTGAGAAATGGAACTGTTATGACAATTTCCTGAAGGAATATTCCAAATAGGATAGAGGCGATAAGGTACTTGTTTGTAAACCAACCAACTTGGAATATGGATTTGGTTGGATGTCTCATATTCAAAGAGTGTATTAGTTGAGATACACTTAACACTACAAACGCCATGGTTTGTGCGTGAGTTAACGCATCATCTGAAATATTCGCAGGAAATATTGGGAATAAATTAGTAGTACCTGTATAAACTCTTGCCCCAATCACAAAGGCGGTTAATGTTACTAGACCAATTAATGCACCGTTTAGTATTAAACTTACTCCTGTACCGCCTGCAAACAAACTGTGATTTGGATTACGTGGTTTTTCTTTCATAACATCTTTGTCCCCTGGCTCTACTCCAAGAGATAGCGCCGGGAAAGTGTCAGTTATTAAGTTAACCCATAGTATGTGTATAGGCTTTAACGGTGTAGCCCAACCAAATAATATGGCAAAGAACAACGTAATTATTTCACCAATATTACATGACAGCAGGAAGACGATGGACTTTTTAATATTATTGTATATATTTCTTCCTTCCTCAACAGCAGAAACTATAGTGCTAAAGTTATCATCTGTTAAGACCATGTCAGAAGCACCCTTTGCAACATCTGTACCTGTAATACCCATTGCAATCCCAATATCTGCAGCCTTTAATGAGGGAGCATCGTTTACCCCATCTCCAGTCATGGCAACGATGTTACCTTTGGCTTTAAGAGCTCGAACTATTTTTACCTTATGTTCAGGTGAGACTCTTGCAAATACTCTCAAGTTATCGATCTTACTAATTAACTCCTCCTCGGTAAGCTTATCTAGTTCAACTCCGGATATTACCTGTGAAGGATCATCAGTTATACCAAGTTCTTTTGCTATAGCAAAGGCAGTATTTTTATGATCACCTGTTATCATAATAGTCTTTATACCAGCCTGTTTGCATAAAAATATAGAATCCTTCACCTCGAGTCTTGGCGGGTCAATCATACCTATTAAGCCTATAAAGGTTAAGTCGGTTTCTAATTTATCAATATCTCCGTGAGGAGAATCTATTTTTTTGAAGGCTGCTCCTAAAACTCTAAGGGCATCCTGAGACATTGAATTTACTTTATCCATTATGTTATCTATAATTTCCTGTGTTAGTGGAACAATCTCACCATTGACAAATGCATTGTTACATATCTTAAGAAGATTATCCGGGGCTCCCTTAGTAAACACTAAATACTCATTATCATATTTATTTACAGTGGACATAAGCTTTCTATCCGAATCAAAGGGTACTTCATTTTCTCTTGGGTGTTGCTCTTCAAAAGCAGTTTTAAATATATTGAATTTAGCTCCCATCTCAAGTAAGGCTGTTTCAGTTGGATCACCAGTCTTTGATTCCTGCGAATAAGTAGCATCGTTACATAGTACCAAACTTTCCAAAAGGAGTTTATGAGCTGGATTATTAATATTAAGTGAGTCAACATCGCCAAAAGCATTGTCTGCGTAGAATTTTACCACAGTCATCTTATTTTGAGTTAAGGTACCCGTTTTATCAGAGCATATTATGTTTACAGAACCTAAAGTTTCAACCGCCGGAAGCTTTCTAATTATGGCGTGCTTTTTAACCATCCTTTGAACACCCATAGCAAGTACTATTGTAACTATTGCAGGAAGTCCTTCAGGAATTGCTGCTACTGCAAGACTTATTGCCGTAAAGAACATTTCAAATAAAGGTCTTCCTTGGATGATACCGACAAGGAACATAGCAATAGAAATTCCAAGAGCTGCAAAGCCAAGTATTTTACTAAGCTCTGCAAGTTTCTTTTGAAGTGGAGTCTGTTCTGTGTCAGTTTCTTCGAGCATCTTAGCAATTTTACCTATTTCTGTTTTCATACCAGTAGCTACTGCAACCCCAACACCTCTGCCATAAGTAGCAAAAGTTGACATGAAAGCCATATTCTTTTGGTCTCCAAGGGGAGTATCAAGCGTCTCTAAGATTAAATCAGCATTTTTATCAACAGGTACTGATTCACCTGTAAGGGCAGATTCGTCAATTTGAAGGTTGACAGTTTCGATAAGTCTTAAATCACACGGAATATATCTTCCTGCATCAATAATAACAATATCTCCGGGGACTACCTCTTCTGAAGGAATTTCGATAAGTTTTCCATCTCTTTTAACGATGGACTTAGGTGTAGAAAGCTTTTTTAAAGCCTCCAAAGCTTGTTCAGCTCTATACTCTTGAATAAGTCCGACTACTGCATTTATTAAGATAACAACAGCAATTATTATTGCGTCACTGAGTTCCCCCAATATTGCAGAGATCAAAGCTGCACCCAACAAAACATAGATCATTGCATCATTGAGTTGAGCAAAAAATAATTGTAGCAAGCTCCTGTTTTTTTGGGTAGCAAGCTTGTTTTCCCCATATCTGCTCAAACGTTCCTTTGCTTCTTGGGTTGAAAGTCCTTGAATAGTATTAACCTGAAGATCTTTGATAACTTCGTCTTTGCTTTTTGTAAACCACACAAACTTCACCTCTCTCAGATTATAAATAGAAAAAATTTATTTGATAAACAAAAAAAGACCTTTGCTCACTAATAAGAACAAAGGTCTTGCAATCTCTTTATGAGCTAACCGTCCGGGCTTGCGCCGTACTGACGAACAGTTAGAAGCGTAAAGCTTATGCTACTCCCCTTTTTTTGAATTATATCATAAGGTAATTAAAAAGACAATATAACAAAACTTGACATTTTAAAATTTTTGTTGTATAATGCTTATGCAAATCAGTTGCAAAAACAAATCGTTTGCATTTTATGCTATAAACAGTTTAACATCATCCATGTTTATCCCGAAGAGGTGAACTTTTCATGAGAAACACTAAAGCTCGCAGAGACATTTTAGGCGTGTTAGATGAGTACGATTATCCACTCAACGCCGAACAGATTTATGAAAAACTCAACGAAGATTATGATAAATCTACAATTTACAGAAACTTGAAAAATTACGAAGAAAACGGAGAGATTAAATCCATAGTTTTTTCCGACAAGATCAAATATTTTTTTAAGGGACAAGGGCATTTCCATTTCATATACTGTATAAAATGCAAGAAATTTGAAAGGTTCGATCTATGTTATTCCGAGCAGATGAGTAAGTATATAAAAGAAAGATTGGGCTTCAGAGTTTTGACTCATACGCTTTATTTTGAAGGAATATGTAAAGAATGTCAGAAGATTACAAAAGACAACCAATATGATAATTTCGATGAGTAGAAGGATTTTTGAAGTAATCAAAAATATGAAAAGTAGGTGAGAGAAGGTATGAAAAAAACGATTTTAACAACCATCGTTTTATTAGCTTCATTCTTAGTATTCGCTATAAACGTTTCAACGTCGATATTACCCTATTACTATGTAAGTAAAGAAATAATACAAGAAAAAGGTCAAGTGAACCTTGTTGTTCCTCCAGGCAAGAGTCCACATACATACTCGCCAACACCAAAGGAACTAGTGCCCTTGTACGAATCTGATATTTTAATTACAAACGGTTTAGCTTTAGAAATTTTTATCTCTAATCTAACCAAGAATCTGGAAAATCAGGGTGTGAAAATAATTGAAGTTTCCGATTTCATTCCACCTGAAAAACTTATAAGTATGAGCGGAATTGACGAAGATCATGAGCATGAAGATTTTGCATACAACCCGCACATTTGGTTAGATCCATATATTATGTATACTTACATCATTCCAGGTTTGGCAGAGGTTTTTGGAGAATTAGACCCTTTAAATAAAGATTACTACACTCAAAACGCTGAAAGATATATAAACAGATTGATTTTGCTTGATAAATACCTTGCTGAAAAAGCGAAGGTCATCGATGGTTCAATATTTACGCTTCATAACTCCTACGATTATCTCGCAAGAAGATACGATATAAAAATTGCTGGTGTAATTCAACTTTCTCCCGGGGTAGAACCAACTCCAAAGCAGTTAGTTGAATTAACGAACGTTGCTAAAGAGGAAAATGTTAAGGCTATTTTCAATGAACCTCAACTCAGTGATAAGGCTGTGAATGCTGTAGCTGAAAACTTGAATTTAAGTATAGGGGTTTTGGATCCTTTAGGAAGTGTTGAAAGAGTATTCGATTTAGAGTCTTTATACATATACAATTTGTTTGAAATTATACGGGTGGTGAATTATGGCTACTGATCCTTTAATATCCGTTAGAGATTTGAATTATTCAGCTGAAAACAACAATATACTGATCAATATATCTTTCGATATATATAAAGGAGACTTTGTAGGGATAATTGGACCTAACGGAGCTGGAAAATCAACCTTAATAAAAACTCTAATCGGGGAAATACAAGATTATACGGGAGAAATAAAGATAAATGGAAAAATAGGATATGTTCCACAATCCGAGGAAAGGGAAAGAGATTTTCCGATCAAAGTATATGAAGTCGCTTTAATGGGTTTGTACAATGAAGTTGGTCCATTTAAAAGGTTTAGAGAAAAACATTATGAAAAAGTAAGACAAACCCTCAGACTTTTACAAATTGATCATCTATACGACAGGTTAGTGGGGAAATTATCTGGAGGAGAGTACAGAAGGTTGATGGTGGCAAGGGCTTTGGTTTCCGATCCCGATATATTAATATTGGACGAACCTGAAGCAAATATCGATAAAGAGGGACAAAATATACTTTATGGAACTCTTAGAGATCTCAAACATAATAGCAATATGAGTATAATTTTAATTAGTCACGATTTGAACATGATTTTCAAAGAAACAAACAAAATTATGTGTATGAACAAAACACTGCATTGCCATAAAAACACCGCTGATCTCGATATCAATGATTTACGAACTTTGTACTCTAAAGACTTTGAACTATTTATTCACATCAATGAAAAGATGAAGGTGGTTAGCAATAAAGATGATTGATATTCTAAGTTACCCTTTTATGAGATACGCCTTAATTGGTGCCATTCTTTCAGGTTTTGGTAGCGCGTTGTTATCAAATTTCATAGTCCTAAAAAAGATGGAGTTTATTGGAAACGGAGCGGCCCATGTGGCGTTTGGTGCTATCGCCTTTGCTCTTTTCTTTGGATTAAATATGAACCTATTGTCTATAATAGTTGCCATTATATTTGCAATAACTATACATCAACTGGGCAAGAAAGAAAGAGTGCAAGAAAATAGCGTGATAGGTATGCTCTTATCGCTTTCTATGGCTATAGGTATAATTTTACTTTCATTCAAAAAAGGATATGTTCCCGAAATCGATAGTTTCCTATTTGGCGACGTATTAATGATAACTCAAGAAGATTTGATTTTATTGGGAATTTTTGACTTACTTATTCTTTTTATGGTTATTTTTTTAAACAAGGAGCTTAAATATTACTCGTTCAATCAAAGATTAAGTAAAATATTTGGGGTACCCGCAAACATAATAAACTTAGTGTTTTTAACGATCACATCTGTTACAATAGTTGTTTCCGTTAAAATAATAGGGATCATACTGATAACTTCTCTACTTATAACCCCTGGTGTTATAGCAAAGCTTTATGCAAAAAGTATAAACCAAATGCTAATAATATCTGTAATAGTTGGTGTATTTTCATCTGTTCTGGGTATTTTTTTATCATACTACTTAAACGTTCCATCAGGTCCAATGATAGTCCTGACACTGTTTCTAATATTTCTATTTGCATATCTTTTAAGAAAAACAGTTCTAAAGTCTTTTGCTCAATAGACCTTTTTAATTTTTTGCCCTAAGTCACATCTTGCTCTATAAAAAAATATTCTGCTCGTTTTAAAGAAACACTTGAGAGAGCAGAATATTTTTGTCTTTTAACTAGTTAATATCTTATTTTAAACGTTTATCAATTGTTCCATCAGGTAACATATTGTCCGGATGGTACTTACCTGTTTCTTCCATTTGGTAGCGTACGCAACTTTTATAGTCACCATGACAATAATTTTCTATCCACTTTTTATCTAATTTACCCTCATCATAATATCTCTTCATTGGACAAACTAAATACCATTTGCAAGTCATAATAATATTCTCCTCGTTTTTTGACTTTTTTATCCACACTTATGGAAGAGGGGCAAAAAAAGCTTCAACCCAATGTGCAGAGGAGCCATTTCTTTTGTTTTCTCAACAATATTCGTTCTGTAGGAGTCTTTATTACATATCCAAAGTCCCAACCGGTTTTCAAATAGGGATCTATCCGCTCCTCAATTATTTTGCCCTCATTTTGATTTGTTTTCTTCAAATGATTTTTGTATTAGGCTCTTGGCATTTTGAAATCTCTCGAGACTATCGATTGTTAACTCAACATCTCCGACTCCCAGGTGTCCGATATTTGAAACATCACGAACATATTTAGCTGGACTCTCTAAATCCGAATAATTCAACTTTAACCAAACACGAAGTCCACTTTTATGAATACGAGCACAACAAAAAATGTTATTACCATGTGTGTATTTTATATAGTGTTTAAGGGCTTCTCTTTGAACTATGTTTGGATCAAGTTCTCTACAAAATTTATCAAGTGTCTTAAATAATTCTACGACTTCTTGCGGTTTTTCATTTAAGTGGTGCTCTTCATTATACTCTTTTACTTTAGATTCTGATGAAGGAACTGGCTTTTTAGTATATTTATAAGTTGAAGGTATTTCTGTTTCCGATGGTTGGGACCAAAGCATCTTGAGGGCTTTCTTGATTTGAGCTGGTTTGATGGAGTCGTCCTCCAGGGTTGAGCGTATAAGCTTAATTAATGTGTTTGGGGGATCCGTAAAGAGTTTATCTAAAGCTTTTCTTATCTTTCCTGTTGTAAAGATTTGTTCACCAATCTCATCAAGCACACCTTTAGCCATTGAATCACGTGAGAAACGTGCAAATTGTTCTGCAACTTGCTGAATCGACATTCCTTCGGTTTCTTTTGGATCAAGAGAAATTTCAAAAAGTAGTTTTTTCGGAGCCTCTGTCTTTTCGGTACTATGGTAAACCTTATAGTTAATACCATTGGTAAGGATACACCATTCCACACCCGCATTGGCAGCGTAACCAACTACCTGAGTAATAGCTTTGACATCTGTAAGTGGATCATTTAAGGCTTTCGCTTCAATGAATAAGACAGGCCTGCGGTTTATTTT
Source organism: Petrotoga sp. Shatin.DS.tank11.9.2.9.3 (assembly GCF_003665005.1). Classification (NCBI taxonomy): domain Bacteria; kingdom Thermotogati; phylum Thermotogota; class Thermotogae; order Petrotogales; family Petrotogaceae; genus Petrotoga; species Petrotoga sp. Shatin.DS.tank11.9.2.9.3. Next base: position 175,518 of record NZ_JGVT01000004.1, on the reverse strand, counting down.
GGCAGCATAGTCAACAGACTTTCCATCAATAGTGGGATACTCAAGTTCCACTTCATCCGGATCTCTTATATCCCACCCGAGAGCTTCGAGTAATTGATCTACAAATATTGTTCGCGTTGGATATTCTTTAAGACCATGCTTTCGGTACCTATTCAGTTTCATACGAAGGTCTTCAACACATTTAATTACTGCATTTATTTTTATAGAATCCATTTTTTCCATCTCCTCAAGTTTCTGGATAATTCTAATTTACTTTATTCCACGGTTTCTTTCAGCTTCTCTCAGCACTTCGCCGTTCTCTTTCACAGCTTCGTAAGCTCCGTTAATTACAGCCGATTTTATTTGCCCTTTGGCAGCAGAGTTGCCTTGTAATCCAACTGCATCTAAAATTCCTTCTTTTACCGCTAAATAGAGAGTTTCTGGGTCAGTCAAAGGATCCTCTTTTTGAGGGGAGATACTTTTAATTTTTTCTATTATGACCATAGCTTCTTCTTTCAATAAATTAACCCTTTCTTTGATCTCAGGGTCGCTGGCAAAATCAGGTAATCCACGAGAGGCTAAAGAGTTCGCCCTTTTTACCATTTTTACACTTTCTATTATTTCTTTTGAAGTTGCCCTTTTCATGGCTTCGCAGTACGCTACCACGTGGATTATATGTGGTTGTAAGTAAGATGAATAAAACATCGAAGAAACAAGTTGTCCCATAGCGCTGTTGGGGTCGGCTGGAAAAGAAAGAAGCCCCGTTCTTACCATCCTGTAAGGTGTAAAGGCTTCATCTTTTAGTGTTTCTACCAGTTCTAATTTGGCTAAAGACTTAGCTATATCCATCTTTGGAGATAACTTTGGCGGGGTGTTCATCATATATTGTTGAACATACCATCTTACCCCAAGCTTTTTAGCTACATAAGCAGCTAAATAAGTAGTTGCGACTGCTAAACTGTCGTGCGCGTACCTTAGTTCCCATTGGTGAGCGTCGTTAATTTCTACCGGTATGTTGTTCCTGGCGTTCCACTTTATTCCTTCCATATTTTCTTTTATCGCATCTAATAAGTTCCTTTCAGACCTTCTATCAAGTTCAGAATACCAAAATATAGGTATCGCTGCCCATGCGTTGTTGATAGTTTTTTTTAGAACTTGAGAAAATTCGACCATGTGGTTGGTTCCAGAGTAACATCTTACCAAAGGATAATTGCCTCTTCTACTTGCTTCATACATGGCAACAAAGTCTTTTTCATTTCTAATGGGAGCTCCTCCAGCTCCGTCTTGGTTGGGGTCCATCTTTTCTTGCTCAAAAAAGTATTGTTGGCAGTTTTGATCCGGCGCCAAAGAGATGATATCCAAAAGTTCAGATTCTGCAAGTCTTTTGATCTCCTCGATGGTTTCCTCCATTGTTTGAAGTCCTATATGGTGCCTAATTAACGGATATGGGGATTTAAATGCAATTCTTTCGGCTAATGTGGAAGGAAAATTTTTCTCTTCTTTATATTTGATTTGACCTCTTAAAAACAAAACTACATCTTCTTCTTCCTCTGAACCATCAAAGATCTTTTTAAAGAAATCGTATTTTTTTGCAACCTGTGAGGTTTCAACCGTTCCTCCAAAGATAAAATCGATTTTCTCATAATTTTTTAATTGTTTTATCTTTTCTATAAATTCCTTTATAAGATTTTCGAAAGCATCGGCTCCCAAACGGTAACTTATTGACACAATATCGGGGGTTTCTTCCTCTATGGTTTTAATAATTTGCTCAATCGGAACCGCTCCACCTAAGTAAATAACATCATATCCTTCATTTCTTGCCAACTCCAAAAAGTTTAAAATACCTGCTGTATGTACGTCACTTCCCATAGAAGCACCAAGAATCCTTTTCATCATTCCCCCTCCTCAACAAGTCTTATTATATCTTCTATACTCATTCCTTCTAAACCCAAATCTTTTACCGTTCTACCCTCTCTCCAAAAATTTTTTCCCATCATTATATTGGCAAGATTTATAATAGAATCAATCACAGGTGTCTTCACACCATACTCTTCTCCAAAAGAAGAGATAGGTACAAGACTCATTGGAAGATCTTCAAGAATATACCTATTATCCAACGTTGGCGGCGCATATATTCCCCTATAACCAACATTGTTTCTAATAGCTTCGTATAAAGAGTTTCCTCTTACATCGTATGCATAGTTTAGCCAATCCTTTGCGGTCATAGGCTCAGCATTAAAAAGCTCCATAACTTTACATCTTTCCTCATCTATCTTTTCCAAAACCTTTGCTACAGAAGGAGATATTCCTTCGAAATAGAATTCAAACTTTCCTGCCGTTGTTTCAACCCTTGCTGCATTCAATATTAATGTTGCGGGGTGAAAAACAACTCCAATATTGTTAAAACTGGTGTAAATTATATTCTTAACTACTTCAAATTCAGGTATTGCATTACACAATACTTCTTCTAATTCACCATTTCTGGTAGCTGGTAGTGCAGAAACAGGAACAGCATTTTTAATTCTAAACACTTTAGCTACCCCTGGATTGGACATTCTTGAGGCAAAAATAAAAGTTTGAGCTTCGGCAAGTATGATGTCTTTTTTCACGTTTTCTTTTTTCAATACATTGTTGAACTCTAAAGCCCCACCTGTTCTACCGGGGTTTAACACTATTATTTGTCCATCTTCTAAATAAGGAGCCATCCGCTTGGCTATCTCTTTATGTGCGAAGGCAGGAACAACTACCATAATCAACTTTCTTCCCTTTATTGCTTCTTCCATATTTGTTGTGGCAAAAGATACATGATATTCACCTACTACTTGACCTTCTATTTTTATTGAATGTGAGTCTATGATAGGAGATATTCTTCTTTTAGATCTATTAAAAAGAGCTACATCGAACCCTTTCATAGCTAAATATCCCGCTAATGCCTGACCTCCATTACCCGCTCCAACCACCGCTATCTTAACCATATGACCACCTCCATATTATATTTTACTGTGTGGATAAGTATTAAGGTAAATGAATTATTGCAAACATTTCCTTTCTATTATATTTTACATTATTTTTAGAAAATTATATATACTGTCTATAAAAATTCTAAAAATTGACAACTAATGACCTATCACCCGCACCTACCCATAAGGAGTAGTAAGGGCTTGGCATGAATTTTAGATGTTTAAAAGAAAATTCAAAGTTCACTTGACACTACACTCTAATTGGAGTATAATACTCAAAAAGGAGTTTTGAGGGAGGGATAGTAAGTGGAAACTTTATGGTTTTTTATAATAGTAGGATTCCTTGCTCAAGTTGTAGATGGAGCTTTAGGAATGGCTTATGGTGTTATTTCAAATGCTTTATTATTAACTGTTGGTGTACCTCCTGCTATTTCAAGTGCTTCCGTTCATTTTGCTGAGGTTTTTACAACATTTATATCAGGATTTTCTCATCTGAAACTTGGTAACGTTGATAAGAATCTTTTCAAAAAACTTTTAATACCTGGTGTAATCGGAGGGATTTTGGGTGCTTATATCTTGACAAATATAGACGGAAATAAAATTAAACCTTTCATTGGTATCTATTTATTGATTATGGGGATAAGAATATTATTTAAAGTTTTCAACATGCATAAACAATCAGAAGAGAAAATCACGAGAAGAAGGCATTACTCTGTCTTGGGTCTTGTAGGAGGTTTTTTTGATGCCATTGGAGGGGGCGGATGGGGACCTATCGTTACGTCAACGTTAGTTTCTGATGGAAAGAATCCAAGAAAGACTATAGGTTCAGTAAACGCTGCTGAGTTTTTTGTCACCGTTGCTGAAGTTATGACATTCGTAGCCTTGCTGTCACAATTCAATTGGAGTGTCATTATTGGATTAATCATCGGGGGAAGTTTAGCGGCTCCATTCGCTGCTTTGATAACCAAGAAAATTCCTACTAAAGTGTTAATGGTTTCTCTCGGTTGCATCATTACTTTCTTAAGTGTTAGAATGATCGTACTTTAATTTCAATCAGACAAATAATTATAGACTATTGAATTAAAGAAGTCCGTAATTTTGTTGATTTTTAACATTTTATTGCTACTTATAAAAATCCCATGGCTGGCGTGATTAGCATCATCAGGACCAATGTCGTTATCGTGTGTGTAAATGCTTTCATTACCTATGCTACCTTGACATCTCCAAGATAGATCATCAAAGTAAACAATCAAATCGGGGGGAATATTATTTACCTTATTATAAATTTTTTGGGGTTCATAGACCTTTGTATCCATCGCATTGCCATCTTCATTCTTAATGTCTTTCAGCTCTTTTATAAGTTTAGTTTTGAAATTATCTAATTCATTTTTTTCAATTACTCCCAAAGGTTCCCTGCCTTTTATGTTAAAAAATAGCTTGCCATGGTAGCCACCATTTCCCCACACCTTGGTTTTACTCCAATCTATCTTTTTTTCTCTTATCACTTTGTTTATAGAAACAGGTTTTTTTGGATACTCTTTTAAAACCAAATAACCTTTCTTGAAGAGCCAATCGTTAATGGCTATGCCACCGTACATAGGTTTTATGCCGTGATCGGATACTATTATAACGTCGAAATCGCCTTTTATACCATTCAAAAATTCTCCTATCTTTTTATCTAAGTGAATATAATAATCTCTAATAGCTGAATTAAATTTGCTTTTTATATATTTAGGATGTTTTTTATCGTGCAAAGCCCAAAATCCGTGGTGAATTCTGTCTGTCCCCATTTCAACCATGACAAACAAATCCCAGGGTTTGTTTCTTGCTAAATAATTCGCAATTTTAAAATGATTATCCGTCATTTCGTAGATATCTTTTAACAATCTTTCTTTATCTTCGGTTCTGAAATCATTTACATCAAAAATGAAATGCCCTGTATTGGCTAGTAATTCATTTTTTAAATGTTTTGGATAGGTATAATTAGATTCAAAAGAGGGCGTTAAAAATCCGGTAATCATATGTCCTTTCAAAGGAGAAGGGGGGTAAGTCAACGGTACGCCTATCACGATGTTTTGCTTGCCTTTTTGTGTAAAAATATCCCACAATTTTTTATATTTCACGCTTTTGGAAGAAACCAACGAGAAAGAGTGATAATCATAATTTTGCCTATTTGTAAAGCCGTATATTCCAAGCTCACCAGGATCTTTACCTGTAAACATGCTCATCCAGGCTGGTACAGTTATTGGAGGAATAGTCGACTCTAATGCATTGTAAACTCCATTTTCCATAATTTTTTTTAAATTGGGTAAATCATCAAAAAACTCATCAAAGATTAAATTTGGTGAAGCACAATCTAATCCGATGATTACGATTTTTTTGTTCATTAAGACACTTCCTTTAAAGAAGCTATAGACAAATAATAACATAAAGATCTTTCAAAAAGAAAAACCTTTGATTAATCAAAAACGACGTGATATAATACAGTTAAAAGAATCATTTGGAGAGTGACTTTCATGTCTGATAAGGTGACCTTAAAAATACCAAAACCATTGTATGATAAACTTAAATCTATAATAGAAAATACTGGTTATTCAAGTGTTACAGAGTTTGTTGTGTTTGTGCTTAGAGATTTGGTATCTTCTGAGGAGATCCAGCAAACCAAAAAGAATAACAAATCAACTAACCAAATTGAAACATTGACTGAAGAGGAAATAAAGGCGATTAAAAAACGATTGAAGAATTTGGGATATTTAGATGAGTGATATCAACTATTCACTGCATCTATAATCAGAGCCTAGATGCATAGTTTCTAACATAATTTTCTAGTATCCCTATTTTCTCTATTTTAACTGCCACCTTATCTCCAACATTCATTGGTCCCACCCCTGAAGGTGTACCTGTGGCAATTACATCACCAGGATTCAAGGTCATTATTTTTGATATGAAACTTACGAGTTTTTCCATAGAAAAGATTAATTGGTTAGTATTTGAGTTTTGCTTGATTTGATCGTTGAGTAAAAGTTGAATATTTAGGTTACTTGGATCAATATCTGTTACAATTGTGGGACCAAAGGGCGCAAAAGTATCAAAGGATTTTGCTCGTGTCCATTGTCCATCTTTCTTCTGTAAATCCCTGGCGGTAACATCGTTAAAGCAAGTATATCCTAAGATATGTTCTTTTACTTGGTCTTCTTCTATGTCTTTGATTTTGTCTTTAATTACAACTGCCAGTTCTGCCTCATAATCTACTTGATTGCTCATTTTTGGGTATATAATACTTTCTTTTGGCCCAATCACAGCCGTTGACGGCTTTATGAAGAGAACCGGTTCTTCTGGAATTCTATCCTTCATTTCTGCCGCATGATCTCGATAGTTTAAGCCAACGCAAACGATCTTGCTAGGATTACAAGGAGCCTTTAACGTAACCTCAGTGAACGGATAGATATTATCGGTAACTGTGAATTCGTCAAAGATATCGCCGTTAATAACTTTTATAATGTTTTCTTCCAAAACGCCGTAACTTATTTTTCCATCTTTTTGAAATCTGACGAGTTTCATAATTTTACCTCCGTTTTTGTTTTTGATAACCGCCTTGAGAAATTCTAAAACCTTGTATATAGCGCCCCTTCACCAGATACTTCGTTGTGTTCTTTTATATATTTTTCAAGGGTTTTAATGTCTCTGTATTCATTATACATCCAATCTGAGTATTTTAAATCATCCGGAATAATTGATTTCATTTCTTCTAAATCGTCTTTTGTTGTCATGGGTGGGTATAGTGTGGTTCTTAAAATCAGATCACCTTTGAAATCTTTTAGTAGATTTAAGCTTTCTTTTAGTATAACACAATTTCCACCGATAGTTTTATACTTTTGGCAGCTGGTTTTTATGTCTATCGCTATCATATCTACAATATCTATAACCGTATTTAAAACTTTTGGATTGTGACCATTGGTATCAAGCTTTACTAAAAATCCCATATCTTTTATTTTAATGATAAAATCTCTTAAATCTTTTTGTAAAGTTGGTTCCCCTCCAGTGATGACAACCCCTTCTACAACTCCGACTCTTGATTTCAAATAAGAAAATATATTTTCTTCGTCAACCAATTTGCCTGTGAAAAAAACTAATTCAGGATTATGGCAATAGGGGCATCTTAGATTACAATAGGGACAAAATAGCACGGCAGCTATTTTGTCCGGGTAATCAATAAAGCTTACTTTTTGCATAGATGCGATTTTCATACTCTGTACTCAAGCCTTTCTTTGAATTCTTGTTGCTTTCCTTTATTCCAACTTTTCACAGGCCTGTAATATCCAACAACCCTTGAATAAACTTCGGTAGGTTTGCCACAAATGGGACATTCAAAATGTTCTCCTGCAATGTAACCATGGGTTTCGCAAATGGAAAAAGTTGGCGTTATAGTCATATATGGAACTGGGTATTGACTAAAAGCTTTTTTAATAAAAGTTTTTAGAGTACTTGCTTGGGGTTTTTCCTGCAAAAAGATATGTACTACTGTACCGGATGTGTATAAAGTTTGTAATGGTGCTTGATGCTCAAGTACTTCAAACGGGTCTTCAGTGATTCCAACTGGTAAAAATGTCGAATTTGTGTAGTACGGTTCATCGTCACCTGAAGTTATTATGTCAGGATAAAGTTGTTTGTCTTTTTTAGCTAACCGATAAGATGCTCCTTCTGCAGGTGTTGCTTCTAGGTTGTATAAATTTCCAGTTTCTTCTTGATAATCTTTCAAAACTGATCTCATATAATTCAAAACTTCTATTGCAAATTCTCTTCCTTCGTTGGTTTCAATACCTCTCCCCATGAAATTTAAAAGTGACTCATGCATTCCTATTATTCCTATGGTTGAAAAATGGTTGTTGAAATGGCCCAAATAAACTTTTGTATAGGGCATAAGATTTTTGGAAAGATTTTCTTCTATCACGTATCTTTTTATTTCTAAAGAAGTTTTAGCCAAATCCATCATTGATTTTAAGTTTTCAAAATATTCTTCTTTAGTTTTAGATATATATCCTATTCGAGGAAGATTGATTGTTACTACACCTATGGAACCTGTTTTGTCTGCTGAGCCAAAAAGGCCCCCACCTCTATTTTTTAATTCCCTTAGATCGAGTTGTAACCTGCAGCACATACTTCTTACATCGCCCGGGTTCAATGAACTTGAGATGAAGTTTTGGAAGTAGGGTAACCCATATTTGGCTGTAGCTTCCATCAATAAATCGACATTTTCACCTTCCCAATCGAACTCTTTGGTAATATTGTAAGTTGGGATGGGGAAAGAAAAAATTCTGCCATTTGCATCTCCTTCAAGCATAGTTTCTAAGAAGGCTTTGTTCACCATATTCATCTCTTTTTGATAATCTCCATATACTCCAATTTCCTTTCCGCCAACAATTGCAGGTTCGTTTTTTAGATCATCAGGAACTGTCCAATCAAGTGTAAAGTTTATAAAAGGTGGTTGCGATCCCCATCTAGAAGGTACGTTCATTGCGAAGACCATTTGTTGAATGAACTGTTTCACCTCATCATAACTTAATTTATCCGCTCTTACAAAGGGTGCGAGCAAAGTGTCTACAGAGTTAAAAGCCTGGGCACCTGCAAATTCCATTTGCATAACACCCAAAAAATTCACCATTTGTCCAGTTAAGGCGGAAAGGTGTTTGGCAGGCTTGGCATTGATTTTCCCTTCTACACCCCCAAAACCTTTCTTTATTAGATCCATAAGTGACCATCCGGCACAGTAAGCGACTATACCATGGGATAAGTCATGAATATGTAAAGCACCTGATGAATGAGCCTGTGATATTTCTGAAGGGTATATTTCGTTTAACACATAATTTGCTAAAGCGCTCCCAGCTAAGTGTAAGTACAAACCCGGATAAGAATAAGTAGTGTTTGAATTTTCGTTGGTTCGCCAGTCTTTCATTTCGATATATTCATTTATCGTTTTCCTTACATCAAAACTCATTTTTTCTGCATTTGAATAATTCTCTACACTGCGTTTTTTTTGTTCTTTAATTAAATTTTCTTTCCTTAATTCTCCTTCTTGGCGTTTATTTATAGTTACTGGTTTCAACAACAAACTGTCTTTGATAGAATCTAAATCCATATTTTTCAACCCCCTTATAGTTAAATGTCAAAATGTTTTACAAAAGACTCAATTTATTGTGTTATATTTTATATCATACCACTGTATATTGTATTTGTCAATGTTGTTTATCTTACAAAAAAATGGTATAATACAAAAAGTAATTTTACTTAGACTCATGAGAAATTTGGGTGGGCCGCGAGGCGAAGGGGTACTAAAAGAGGCTTTAGAATTTTAGAGAGAGTAGAAGAGAAATTACTTGGGAGGGATTCATATGAAAAATGATTTTTTAGGGAGAAGTTTAACGGTTATGAATGATTTAATGGTTGAAGAGCAGTTATTTCTTTACAACCAAACAAAAAGGCTAAAAGCAAAATGGGCAAATAAAGAAGATCTTACTGAGTTTCAAATAAAAAATCAAACAGGTATTTATATAGTATTCCTCGAATCAAGTACCAGAACCAAAGAATCCTTCATTAATGCTTCTAAATTCCACAAAAACGCTAAAATCAACATCTTCGAATCAGAACACTCCTCGTTTAATAAAAATGAAAGTTATATAGATACCTTCAATATGTTGACCGGCTATTCTGATTATTCTATATTCATTATCAGATCAAAACTGGAAGGTACATGTAAGTTATTAGACGAAAAGGTATCAGAATTTGCTTCAAGGCATAACCTACCACATCCTTCTTTTATAAACGCCGGAGATGGTAAGCACGAGCATCCTACTCAAGAGATATTAGATGAATTCACATTTTTAGAACAGATGGATTTCAGCAACGAGTATATTCATATAGCTCTTATTGGGGATCTTCTTCATGGAAGAACGGTCCATTCCAAAGTGGAGGGTTTAAAAATATTTAAAAATGTTGAGGTTGATTTGATAGCCCCGGAAGAATTACAGATGCCAAAACACTATATTAGCAAAATGAAGCAAAAAGGGTACAACGTTAGAATCTTTTCTTCCATAGAAGAGTACCTAAAACAAGGTAAAAAAGCGAACATTTGGTATTTCACAAGGCTTCAATTAGAACGAATGGGTGAAGATATTCTAGAAAAAGAACATATTTTGAGAAAAAGTGTGACTTTTACAAAAGAATTTCTCCCCCTTATTTCCGAAAACGTAAAATTTTATCACCCCCTCCCTCGTCATAAAACTTACCCCACTATCCCAACCTTTTTAGATCCCTTACCGCTTAACGGCTGGGAAAAACAAGCAATAAACGGATATTGGACAAGAATAATCTTACTTTCTATGTTTGGTGGTGCATTGACTGCTCCCTTTGATACCTCAAGAAAGAATGTTGAAATTAATGAAGAGGATTTCATTATCCCTGCTCCGATAAAGGATGGTAAAAAAGGGTTGTTGAGCGAAGGAAAAAGAGGGATCAAGCCGATTGAGAATGGAACGGTAATTGATCACATAGCCAAAGGACAAAAGTCGGAAAAGATATACGAGACGATCATGAAAATAAGGAAGATTTTAAAGTTTTATAATATTGATAGTGCAGACGGAATATTTAGATCAGCCGATGGTAGATTAAAGGGTTATATTAGTTTGCCCGACGTTCATCTATCAAAGAAAGAAATAAAAAAGCTTTCAGCTATATCTCCAAATACAACTGTGAATATTATTGAAGGTGGAAGAGTAAAAGAAAAATACAGAATTTCTTTACCGCCTATTATATACGGTTTCGAAGAGTTAAGGTGTAAAAATGAAAACTGTATAACCAACCCTCAAAACAACGAAAACGTACAGGTCTCTTTCATTAGAAATGAGGAGAATGAGTTAATATGTGAATATTGTGAAACCCCTCATACCTTTGAAGAAATATGGCGCTTTTAATAGTAAAAAATCTTTTTTTATCTTTGTTTTTAATCTTTTAATATTTTTGTGATAAAATTTAGTCGAAGGGTAGAGACTAAAGAAGGGGGATTTTTTTTGAGAAATATCGTTTTTGATTTGGGAAATGTCCTTTTTAAATTCGATCCTGATGAGATTTTAGATGGTCTTTTCAAAGATCCGCTTATAAAAAGGAAGTTAAAAGAGGCTGTTTTTAAAACAAGCATATGGAAAGAATTGGATAGGGGGACCTTGTCTTTTGAGGAAGCCAAAAAGATTTTCATCGAGAAAAATCCTGATTTAAAAGAAGAAATAGATATATTGCTCAAAGACTGGAAGAATTATCTTCATCCCATAACTGAAAACATAGAAATTCTACCTGAATTGAAAGAAAACAACAAACTTTTCATATTGTCTAATTTTCATGAAGAGGCCTTCAATTATATAAGAGGGAAATACTCTTTTTTCGATATCTTTGATGGAATGATTATTTCCTACAAAGAGAAGCTATTGAAACCCGAAAAGGAAATTTATCAACTTTTGCTTAATAGGTATAATTTGAAACCAGAAGAAACTTTTTTTGTGGATGATATTGTTGAGAACATAATGGCTGCCGAAGAAGTTGGAATTAAAGGTATATTATATACGGATCCTGAATCCTTGAGAGAATTGTTAAAAAGAATAGGTGCCTTATAATTGTGAAAGGAGGCAATGAAGTGGATAATGTTTTTGATAAACATTGTGTATTTATCACTTCAACCGGAAGGACAGGTACGAGATTTCTCGCAAAAAGTCTTTCAAAAATGGTTGAAGATTGTTATGCGGTCCATGAACCTGCAAATGTGTTTATTAAAGATCTAAAAAAATGGAGTGATGATATAAAAAGGTTCGGTTTTTATCAAATGACCGTGGGGCAGTTTTTACCTTCCAAATCCATGTGCAAGTTGAGTACTTACAGGAGAAGGGGAAAAATAACAGATGAAAAAACTAAAGAGTATATAAAAGGTTTGAGAAAACAAATTTTGGAGGAAACAAAAGAAAGCTTATACGTCGAATCAAGTAACCATCTTCACGGAGTTATAGATCTATTGGGAGATGTCTTTCCCAATAGTAAAGTCGTGTTTATTATAAGGGATCCAAGAACATGGATCCGTTCAGCCATAAGTTCTCCTGTTTATTTATTGTATAGTAAAGTTGATTTTTCATTTTTGGGAATGAGCATGAGAGCTTTCCATTTCAAAGATGATCCTTACTCGACGAAATGGAATAGTATGAGCAAATTTGAAAAGTTTGCCTGGTATTATAATAAACTGAATACCTTGGTATTGGAATCTATGAAAAATAAAAAGAATTTCAAGTTATATCGCTACGAAGATTTGTTCCTTGGTGAGAAAAAAGAAGAAAATTTTATAGATTTATTAGAATTTTCTACAAAGTTTGATGATGGGTTCAGTAGAAAGTATACTTTTGAGCCTTCTTTCCTAAAGAAGAAAATAAACTCTGCGTCGGATGAGTATAAGATACCACATTGGAAAAATTGGGACAAAAAGAGGGCTCAGATACTTCAAAAACATTGTGGGAATTTGATGGATATGTTTGGTTATGGAAAGGAACCCGAGTGGCTAGAAAAGTTGAATTCGGATTATAAAGAAGAGTACGCATAATTTATAGGGGTATTAAATGATTTCAGAAGATCTTAAACTCAGCTTGTACGCAGAAGGATGCGATATTAAGCAAAATGAATTTCTCAAATATTATACGAGTTTTAGAATAGGTGGACCTGTTCCATATATATTATTTCCAAAAACTCTAAATGCTTTTGTGAATGCTTTATCGCAATTAGTTAAAAGGGACATTCCTTTCAGAATTATAGGTCAAGGAACCAACCTCATCGTAAGTGATGAGCCCTTAAAATTTGTGGTACTTTCCACGAAATACTTAAGTAAAATGAATTTTGAAGAAAAAAATAATATGGATTTGATTGTAGAAGCGCAGAGCGGAGTTTCTTTATCTGCTCTTTCTTTTTTGCTTTCGGAAGATGGATACTCTGGACTTGAATTTGCTTGTGGCATTCCAGGAAGTGTAGGTGGAGGAGTTTTCATGAACGCAGGAGCCTACGGCGGTGAGATGAAAGATGTCGTTTTAGAAACAACGGTACTCGATTTAAAGGATGGAAAAATAAAGACTTTAAATAAATGTGATTTAGAGTTTGATTATAGAACCAGCATTCTCCAGAAAGGTTCTTTCGTCCTTCTATCTACTAAATTGTTACTAAAAAAAGATGACCTTAAAAAAATTAAAAATAAATTGATAGATTTTTCAACCCGCAGATGGGAGAAACAACCAATTGATTTACCATCTGCGGGAAGTATATTCAAAAGGCCGAAGCCAGATTTTTTTGTGGGTACTGCGATAGAAAATTTAGGATTGAAAGGCTTTTCCATAGGCGAAGCTCAAATATCAACAAAACATGCAGGTTTTATAATCAACAAAGGTAATGCCACTTTCAATGATGTAATTTCATTAATTGAGTATGTAAAACGTATTGTAAAAGACGAATACAATGTTGATCTACAGGTCGAGCCAGAGATTTGGAAATGACTTATGATTTTTTCTTTTTTTTCTTATTTTTTTTGTTAACTTTTATTTTGGCATGAGGATGATCCTTTTTCAATTTTTCAAAATCATCTTCCGTATATGGGATAAAATCTACTTCAGTTCCGATTTTATCCGCTCTTACCACTTTGGCTTGTAACTTGTCTCCGATTCTATAAACTTTGCCGGTTCTTTCGCCTTTCAACGTATTGTCACGTTCTTCGTAGATATAATAATCATCGCTCAACTCTGATATATGTATCAATCCATTTATCATCTTTTGGGGTATTTCTACAAATAAGCCAAACCTTGTTACGCCTGTTATGTACACCCAAAAGACTTCTCCTATATGTCTTGAAATGTATTCAACTTTTTTCATATCTATTAGATCCCACTCGGCTTGGTCTGCTACCCTTTCCATTTCAGAAGAATTTTTAGCTATTTCAGGAAGCATTTCAGAATACCTCTTAATTTCTTTCTTTGAAAGGGTTCCTTTATGTTTGATGAATTCTTTCAACAATCTATGAACCACTAAGTCAGGATATCTTCTTATTGGTGATGTGAAATGTGTATAGGATGATGAAGCGAGGCCAAAATGCCCTACGTTCTCCTCTGAGTACAACGCCCTCTTCATAGATCTAACGAGCATCATTTGTATATTTTTACTTAAAGGATGATCCTTTGTTTTTTCCAAAATTTCTTGTAGAACCTTCGGATGAATATTTTGAGGGAACTTTATATTTATTCCCAATATATCCAGATAATTTCGCAGCTGAAGCAATACATCAGGGTCGGGATTTTCATGGATTCTATAGATAAAGGGTAAGCCTTGAACATCAAAGTATGAAGCAACTGTTTCGTTGGCCAAAACCATGAACTCTTCAATCATTTTTTCCGATAGGCCTCTTTCAACAGGGATGATATCCTTTACATAACCCTTTTCATCGAATTCAAAATATACTTCGTTGCTTTCTATATCAATTATGGATCCTCTTTCTTTTCTTTTTGCAGCAAGTATTTCCATCAGTTCTTTCATCATCTCAAGCTCCGGCTTTAAAAAGCCTATCTCTTTTTTTACTTCTTCACTACAGTTGTCAGATAAGAGTTCGTTAACTTTGTTATAGGTCAATCTTTTGGTACTTCTTATCACTCCATTGTATATTTTTGAGTTTACCAAGTTTCCATAAAGGTCAATTTCCATTACTAGGGACATTGTCAATCTGTCTTCACCTTCAACCAAAGAGCATATCCAGTTGGATAACTCAAATGGAAGCATTGGAATGACGGTGTCGATAAGATAAACGCTTGTACCTCGTTTGTATGCCTCTCTATCAAGAGCACTGTTGCTTTTCACATAATGAGATACATCTGCTATATGTACCCCAAGTAAATAATTACCATTATCTAGCTTTTTTATACCGACGGCATCATCAAAATCTTTTGCTGTATCACCATCGATGGTAAATATGGTTTCTTTTCTAAAATCTTTTCTTCCCTTAATTTCATTTTCAGAAAGTTTTTTTGGAAGTTCTTTGGCTTCTTGTAACACTTTTGAAGGGAAATAACCTGGTTCAGGTAAATCATGTTTG
Source organism: Petrotoga sp. Shatin.DS.tank11.9.2.9.3 (assembly GCF_003665005.1). Classification (NCBI taxonomy): domain Bacteria; kingdom Thermotogati; phylum Thermotogota; class Thermotogae; order Petrotogales; family Petrotogaceae; genus Petrotoga; species Petrotoga sp. Shatin.DS.tank11.9.2.9.3. The sequence goes on along the minus strand of NZ_JGVT01000004.1, from coordinate 160,431 downwards.
AAGATCACTATAGGTAAATCTATGGAAGGGTCATCTTTATCCCCAAGGACGTTGACTATCTCGACTTCTGGCTTTTTCGTGGGAGATTGATATTTTGTTATCTGGGCTTTCACTATTTGACCATTCTTAGCTTTTCCTATACTTTCTGGGGCTACGTAAAAATCGGTGTTTATTTTTCCATCAATGGGTATAACGAATCCAAAGATCCCTTTTCTTACGAACTCACCTACTACATATTTTAACCCTCTTTTTAATATTCTAACTACCCTACCTTCTTTTAAATCCCGCCATTTGCCAATTGTTTCGACTAAAACTAAATCTTTATGTAAACTGATTCCAGAATTTTCAACCTTTACAGCAATTTCGCTTCCATCTGGGCATTGTACAAATGCCATATTTCCACTCTTTGTGAATTCAATAGTTCCAATAGCCATGTTTTCATCTAATTTTCTGTATCTGTTTTGTGAATCTTTAATTATTTTACCCTCACTTAGGAGTTTGTTTAAGGTTCTTCTAATGTTAGCCTTTTCTGATTTTTGAAATGCATTTAGATTTTCATATAGTTCTTTTTGTATCGTAGGATTTTTGTCTATTATTTCTAATATTTGTTTTTCTAAGTTGTCTTCATTCATATTTTACCCCCTTTCAATGTAATTATACTTTTTAAAAAAGCTAAAACTCATTTCAGCGCCCCTTTGCCCCGCAGCCCGCCCTTCTAAGGAAAGGACCTGCGGTCCCTTAAACCCAAACGTTAAGTGGTAAACCCCTTAAGATCCCCTAAGTTCAAAATCAAAGTTTTTTGCATAGATCTGCGAAAAACATCATTTGCGTAGCAAATGAGAATTGGAAATTAATTCTAAGGCTTTATAAAAAGCTTTTTGCACAAAACAGCAAAACGGCTCCGCCCTGTAACCGTTTTAATTCAGAATCTTATTTTTAAACTTACTGATATCCTCTATCAGAGGTGTAAAAAGTTGCAAGTTTAGGATTGAAAGTTAGTTTTATTGTTCCAACGGGCCCGTTTCTTTGCTTACCTAGAATAAGTTCTGCTTCATGTTCATCATTTAAAGTATCTTTTCCGGGCTCATCTTTTTTTCTTTTGTAATATGAATCTCTATACAAGAACATAACGAGGTCGGCATCCTGCTCAATTGCTCCTGATTCTCTGAGATCACTTAAACGAGGCCTTTTATCTTCTCTTTGCTCAACCGCACGGGAAAGTTGAGACAAAGCAACGACGGTGATATTTAACTCTCTAGCGAGCAATTTCAGGGATCTTGATATTTCTGTGATTTCTTGTTGCCTACTTTCATAACCTTTAGATCTAGAAGTCATCAATTGTAAGTAATCGATAAAAATTACTTCGATGCCATACTCTCTTTTCATTCTCCGTGCTTTAGCCCTCAGCAGTCTGGGGGTCAAATCTGGTTCGTCGTCAAAGATAAGCCTTGATTTCGATAATTCTCCTGCTTTTTGAACTAATTTTTCCCACTCTTCGTCAGAGATTTGTCCAGTTCTAACCTTGTGTAAATCGACTTTGGCTTCAGAACATAAGATTCTGTTAGCTAACTGTTCTTTCGACATTTCCAAACTAAAGATTGCTACGGCAATATTTGCCTGTAAAGCCATGTTAGTTGCAATATTTGCTGCAAAAGAGGTTTTACCCATTGATGGTCTGGCGGCGATGATAATTAACTCGGATCTATGAAATCCCGAAGTCATGCTGTCTAAAGGTTTGAATCCAGTAGAAACTCCTGTAACGAGATCGCCCTCGCCTTTTTGAGCCCTGTTCTTCAATTCTTCTATCTGTTCAAAAACATCATGCATTACGTTGGATAAAAGATCATATGTTCTGGTTGCGCGGGCTTCGGCTATAGAAAATATTCTCTTTTCTGCATACTCTAAAACTTCTTGGGCATCTCCAATATTTCTTACAGCATCAACTATCTCTGAAGATGCGTTTATTAAAGCTCTTAAAAGGGCTTTCTCTTTTACAATTTGAGTATAATACATCACATTAGCCGTTGTTGGAACAACCTGGGCTAAATATACTATTGTATCTTCTCCACCGATTTTCTGTAAAAGATTGGATTCTCTTAGTTTTTCAATCACCGATACAGTATCAACAGGTTCCCCTTTGTCAAAAAGTTCTTCCATAACTTTAAATATTATTTTATTATTTTCGTAGTAGAAGTCTTCCCATCTTACCTCTTCGATTACGTCAGGAAGTATGGAAGGGTCTAAAAAGATGCTGCCTATGACCGACTCTTCGGCTTCTTTACTATTAGGAGGGGTAAAAGAAGTAAGTTCCATTTGTATCCACCTCTCAAACTAATAAGCTCAAAAAATAAGATAAAACAAAAATTCCAACACTTATCAAAAGGCCTAACAGTCCATTTTTGTCCATTTTTTTTACGTCTTCATCAGAACTTTTACTACCGTTTCTTATCATTTTAGCAGATCTCCATAAAAATACCGTTGAAATTATAAAAAGGATCATTGCAATTACAAAAAGAGTGTTTATAAAAGCAAACATTAAAGTATCACCTTTTCAACATAAGGACTTGTGAAGGCTCTCAAAACGGAGGAATAACCTAGCCTAAATCTTATCTTATCTCCTACTTTATACCTCACTTTAGATTCAGTTAAATCTACGATCGTATGATCACTACTCGCATGGAGTATTTCAATATCGTCATCCAACGGGTGCATGCTTGTAGGATCAACATCTTGCTCTCCCACGGCTAAAATGCCTTTCATTCTATTACCTTTATCTTCAAATGTTGGTTTACGACCAAATGCATCATAACCAATGTTGCCAAACGGGACGGAAGGTTTTTCTTTCAATTCCACAATTTCTGCTTCCAAGATTATCGTATCTTGCCTGTTGCCTGGAACGTTGCGGTTGTTAGTTGCGTCCGTTCCACAGATGATCGCTTCCCCTAATCTAAATTGGTTTATACCCTTTGGTAAACTTCCTTTTTCAATTAAAGGTAAGGCAGCAGTATTTCCCCCGGAAATTATTTCCAGACTTCTTCCAGTTTCTCTTTGGATTTCTTCTTTTATTTTCACAAGCCTTCCCATATTAGTCTCATCGGGGATTACTCCACCAAAACATCCTAAGTTTGTGCCTATTCCAACAATATCTATTCCTTCTATAGTCATTGCATTTGAAATCTCAGAAACAGCTTTTTCAAACCAAACTCCTTCCCTTAGATCCCCAACGTCAATCATGTAGATGACTTTAGATCTCTTATTGAATTTAGAAGAAACGTTCCCCAATCTCTTAGTGATTTCTAAGTCACTTACTAAAGTATAATCAACATAATTTGCGACGTCATCAAGTTCAGAAATCATAGGTATTCGAAGTAACATAAAGGGTCCTTTTATACCAGAATTTCTCATTTTCTTTATGTTTTGAATCCTTGAATCACCCAGTATTTTAATTCCACATTCTTTAAGTGCATGAGCTATTGTAGGTTCACCACAAACTACTTTAGTGACACCTACAATTTCTACACCCGAATCGTCACACAATGATTTTAAAAATTTCGCATTTTCTTGAATCCTTTCCAAGTAAACGTAAACCTTTGGATACAAGGAAAATCCTCCTTTATTTAAAATTGCGGGCAATCTTGGCCCGCAATTAAGAAAATTTTACTTAGGTTAAAACATCCAAATTTTGACCTTGATACAATTCACCAACGGTTCTAACTAATTTCATTGAAATTCCAGTTTGTTTGTAAATTACAAAAGATAAAAGTTTTTCCATCTCTTCCTTTGACATTGTGGGACTCTGGTTAGTGTTTTGACTATTCATGCGCGGAAGTTGATCACTTCCATAATCAAAACTCCTTAAATAAAGTGGCTTGTATTGTTGAGAGGATATAGGATCGATCAATTTGATCACCCCTTTTAGCTTTGCTTTAATAATTTTAAAATTTTAGAATCGTCTTCCCCACTTTCCTCATATATTTTGTTCAATTCATCAATAGACATCTTAGAAATTTTCTCTAAAAGTTCTGGGACTCCTTGAGCTTTACCAGGAACGCAACCGTCTTTTCCGACCTCTCCCTTGATAAATGCCTTAGCGAAGGCTGCACATCCAGGATAACCACAAGATCCACAATCGTTGTTTGGCAATACCGCTTTAACAATAGCCTCTCTTGGATCTTCCTTTACTTCAAATTTTTTTGCAGCAAAAGCCAAAAAAGTGCCGGAAGCAAACCCTAAAATTCCTAATAATAATACCGAATAAACTATTGTGAGCACTGCAAAAACACCTCCGAAAAATTCTTTCTAATGTTATTATATCACATATTATTGTATGTTAATTTAAAAGTGAGGACAGTATTTCGCTTATTTTCTTTCCATCAGCTCTTCCTTGAACCTTTTGAATTATCAATTTCATTACTTTGCCAAAATCTTTTTTTGATGTTGCATTGACTTCGCTTATAGTTTCTTCTATTATTTTTTTCAATTCTTCGTCAGAAAGTTGTTCAGGAAGATAGCTTTGTAAGATCTCAACTTCTTTTCTTTCTTTTTCAGCAAGATCTATTCTATCTGCTTTTTCGAACTGTTCAATCGAGTCTTCTCTCATTTTTATCTGCTTTTTTATTACTTGGATTATTTCTTCCTCTGTTAACTCTGCTCCTTTTTCAACCTCTTTATTTTTAATCTCAGATATTATAGATCTAACCGCATTTAAAGCAAGGGTATTTTTTTCTTTCATATATTTTTTTAAATCATTATTTAATATATCTTTTAACATTTATCGTTCCTCCTTATTCAATGCTTCATTTCTTTTTTTTCTTAGATACCTCAATTCTAAAAAGAATATGATTATGCTTAGTATACCAAAGATTATAACATAAATATTTAAATTTATTTCAGAAAATTCACCTGCTAACATAGTGAACAACATATCCAAGATTTCATAAGCTAAAAGAAATAGACCGATAAAAGAAGAAACTATTATATGGGCAGATTTATGATACCATATTCTATTGTCATTAGAAAAACCGTAGATCGAAATTAAGAATATAACAAAAAAAGAAAAGACGTAGAAAAAGTTTTTCTGTATATTCAGCAACATGAAAATAATCGATAATATTGCTATCAAAGAAAGAGTGAAGTTTTTGTGTTTCATAAAAAGATTCCTCCTACAAAAAATACCACATTAGCTATAAGATAAGCAACAACGGTGGTGTAAACAAGGCTGAAAACCGCCCATCTCCACCCATTTGTCTCCGCCTTAATCGTGGCTAAAGTTGCAAAACAAGGAATATAAGCCATAATGAAGAATATGAGTGCTAAAGCAGATGCTGGGGTTAATGCATTTTGTAAAGCGTAGGTTAAAGAACCTTCTCCAACATTAAAAATTGTGGCATAGGAAGACACAACTATTTCTTTTGCAGCGACACCAAAAATCAAACCGGTGTTTATTCTCCAATCCCATCCCAAGTGATTGGTTAAAGGTTCAAACACTCTCCCGATAGAAGCGGCAAAACTATTGTTTATATCTGTGCCAAAATTGGGGAAGAAAGACAAAAACCAAATTAGTATGGTGGCTATTAGAATTATGCCTCCGGCTTTTTGTAAAAAGTGCTTTCCTCTGTTCCATGTATAAATGGATAAATTTTTTAAAGTAGGCATCCTAAACCTGGGCAGTTCTATTATGAATGGGATGTCTTCTGATTGGGTAATGAATCTTTGCAAAAATTTTGAGGATAGTAAAACTAACGCTATGCTCGATAAATAAACTAAAAGCATTATAGTAGCTGCGTGTGTTGAAAAGAACGCACTTATTAAAAGTATGTAAACTGGTAACCTAGCGCTACACGATGCAAAGGGAAGGCTAAGAATTAAAGCCAGTCTTTCTTTTTTATTGGCAATCGTTTTGGTAGAGATAATGGCTGGAACATTGCAACCGAAACCTAAAATAATAGACATAAAAGATCTACCACTTAATCCAAAATTTCTCGCAATTCTGTCAACTAAAAAGGCTGCTCTTGGCAAATATCCTGATTCTTCCAAAAATCCTAAGAAGAAAAATAAGATAAAAATCTGTGGAATAAAAATCAAAACCCCACCAACGCCGGCTATAACCCCATCAACTAGTAGTGACTCTAACCAAGGAACAGTTACCATTTGGCTGATTGAATTACCTAAAAAAGTAAAAGCCGAATCCAGCAAATCCGATAATGGTTGAGCGAGGCTGAATGTTAGAGAAAACACCGCAAACAAAGCAAAAACATATATCAATATCCCCAAAACCTTGTGAGTAAAAACGTGGTCTAAAATATCTCTCAAAGACCAGTCTATTCCCTCTTTTATTATCGAAGAACTAACTAGATACGAAATGAAATTAAACTTCCAATTTAAATATTTGTTTTTAAGCTCTTCTATATCAAAATTTTCTTTTAACTCAGCCAAAAAATCCTTGGGAAGTTCTAAATCTTCACTTCCAAACTCTAAAAAGTATATTGGTAACCAACTACTATCTATATAATTTTGATATTTCGAACTTATTTTATGATACTTTGCGATTTTGTCTTGAAAAAACTCGATAAAATTCTCTATTTCTTCTGGATACATTATTTTCTTTTTTGTAAGATTTTTTTCTTTTGAAAGTTTATATGCTTCTTCTAAAAGTTCTTCCTTACCTTCGCCTGTCTTGGCGGAGGTCAATATGACAGGGATGTTTAAAGTTTTGGAAATCGGGGATGGATCAATGATTCTTCCTTTTTCACGAGCTTCATCTACGGCGTTTATAACCAAAATGGTCTTCACGCCAATTTCTATGAGTTGAAACAATAAAAACATAGAACTTTCCAAGTTCAAGGCATCTGCTACGACAATTACTATCTCTGAAGTATTACTTATTAAGTAATCCTTAGCAACTCTCTCATCTTCACTTTTGGCTGAAAGGGTATAAACTCCTGGAAGATCGACTAATTTAAAGGTTTTCCCTTTATACTTAAAACTTCCAATTTTCTTCTCTACTGTAACCCCTGGCCAATTGGCAACATATTGTTTTGTGCCCGTTAAAAGGTTGAATAGAGAAGTCTTTCCAACATTAGGATTTCCAATTATTGAAATCTCAGCTTCATTGTCAACGGTTTCAACGTCATCTTTGAGGGTATCCTTGCTCATCCATGCTCCTCCCCATATTAAATTTGTTTTGTAGAGTTATTAGTGTAATAACAGTTATTTAACAGGCCTTTTCCACATTTATCCGACAATGGACAACTTTTACATACAGGTTCTATTTTATTTATTCTTTCAATCCTAAGATCCATTATCCTTAAAAAAGGGATCAAAAGTTTTATTTCACTTTGATTTAAGTGAAATTTCTCTTTTAATTCCAAAATATCAACTTCTTTATTCTCTCTTACGTATTCTTCTACAACAGATATATCCATTTTCTAATCCACCTTTTTACAAAATATCTTGGAAGCTCTTCCCCTGCCCAATTCGTATTTTTTCCCGTCAACCTCTATAATTATTCTATTTCCAAGCTTATTAACTAAATTGATATTAACTCCTTTATACAACCCCATACTTCTCATTTCTTCTACAAAATTCCTTCCGCCTTTAATATCGATAATTTCATATTTTCCAGTTTCACTTTCCAAAAGGTTGAATACTTTGTAAGGAACATCGACAAGGATCTTAGAAGCTTCGCTTTTTCTTAAAACTACTTTTTTTTCTCCAATTTTAAATACTAAAGGATCCCCAAAAGGAGAAACATGAGCTAATTCTATAGATTTACCTGGCGTGATTCCCATTGCAAGAAGACGATTTTTCGTACTTTCTTCTTCAATGTTTAAACTCACTATCTTACCCTTTTGCCCAATAAACAAATCGTGTAAAGGAATTAGCAAATTATAATCACCTCTTTCGAATATTTCAATTCAATTATAACACTTTTTAAAAGAGTTAGCTGTGCCTAAAATTAACAATAAAATGAACTATTATAACGCAACAGTTAAGTTATATACGGATATGCGGTTTGTAGTAACTTCACCGATGCTATTAAACAAATTGATTATTCCTCAATTTTTTGGTTACTATTCACTTCGATTAAAAAATATGATAAAATCAATTATAGAATAATAAGAATTCGGGGCGTAGCGCAGTTGGTAGCGCGTTGGTTTCGGGAACCAAAGGTCGCTGGTTCAAGTCCAGTCGTCCCGACCATTATCAAATTCTTTTTCTATGAAAGCTCAAAATCTTTTTCGGATTTTTGAGCTTTTTGTTTTTTATTTAAAAATTATTGGTAGAATGAGTTAACTTGACTTTTTAATATTCTCTGTGGCATGATTTAAATAAAACTTATAATCATAAAAAAGGAGAAGAGCATTTTGCTTACCCTCATAAAGAATGCAACAGTTTACTCGCCTAAAGCTTTAGGGGAAAAAGATATATTAATTGGTGGAGAAAAAATCTTAGAACTAGTCGATTCGATAGAATTAAATTCTAATCTTAAAGTTGAGATTATCGATGCTGAGGATTATATAGTAGTTCCAGGTTTTATAGACTCTCACGTTCATATAACAGGAGGAGGTGGAGAAGGGGGATACAGCACAAGAACCCCAGAGATATTTGCTTCTAAGATAGTAAGTTCTGGAATTACTACCGTAGTAGGTGTTTTGGGGACCGACAACGCAACTCGAAGTATGCAAAACTTAATCGCAAAAGCAAAAGCATTAAAACAAGAAGGAATAAGCTGCTACACGTATACGGGTTCTTATCATTTTCCTATAAAAACTTTTACCGGCAGAATTATAGACGATTTGGTTTTCATTGAAGAAATAATAGGTGTTGGAGAAGTCGCTATTTCAGACCATAGAGGTTCCCAACCAACCTTAGAAGAACTGATAAGATTGACTTCAGAAGCTCGAGTGGGCGGAATTTTATCAAAAAAGGCAGGGATAGTAAATATTCACGTTGGCAGAGGAGAAAAATTTATTCAAATATTGATAGATGTTGTTGAAAATTCAGAATTACCTATTACACAATTCCTTCCAACTCACATGAACAAGGGAGAAAAAGCTCTTCAAACATGTAAAAATTTTATAGAAATGGGTGGAAGGATAGATTTCACAACTAGTTCGTCAAAAAAGAAAGACAAAGAGGATCCATCAAAACCATCTAAAGCCTTGAAACTTTTGTTGGAAGATGGGGTAAATATTGACAATATATCATTCTCATCCGATGGACAGGGGAGTTTACCACAGTTCGATGACAAAGGGAATTATTTAGGTTTAACAGTTGCGGATGTAGCTACACTCTTTGAAGAGGTTAAGGATTGTGTATTACAACAAGATATCCCTTTAGAAGAAGCTTTGAAGGTTATCACTATCAATCCTGCTAATTTTCTTAAATTAGAAAACAAAGGCCAAATAAAAGAAAACTTTGATGCAGATATAGTGTTCTTAGATAAAAGTAATCTGGAAATAAAAAAGGTTATGGCAAAGGGTCGCACTATTTAAAAAATCTTGTGGAGGGCAGAGAATGAAAATAACAGATTTAAAATTTGAAAAAATCAAAATTAAACTCAAAAAACCTTTTGTTATCTCCCGAGGATCAACGGAGTATTGTGAATCGGTGCTTGTAAAAATAACTACTGATGAGGGATACTTCGGCTTTGGAGAAGCTACTCCCTCTCGTTCAGTAACGGGGGAAAGCATCGATAGTGTAACAGCAATTCTTCCGACTTTCAAAGAAATATTAATAGGGCAGGATCCACTCGCAATAGAAAGAATTCATTATATATTAAACAAAGCAATCGCAGGAAATACAGCAGCAAAAGCAGCGGTTGATATCGCTCTCTACGATATAAAAGGGAAAGTAATGCAAGAACCCCTTTATAAGCTTCTTGGTGGATTTGAAAGCAAAGTACAGACAGATATCACGATAGGGATTGGTGCGCCACAAGAAATGGCAAATGAAGCCAAAGAGAGCGTAGATAAAGGATTTAATATATTAAAAATCAAAACTGGCGTTGATCTTAAAAACGACGTTGAAGCTATCAGGCTAATAAGAAATAGGGTGGGAGATAAAGTAAGATTGAAAATAGATGCCAACCAAGGATGGAATATACACGATACATTAACTGCAATCAAGATGATGGAAAGTTACAACGTTGAAGCCTTTGAACAACCATTAGCCGACTGGGATTTTGATGGATCTGCACTTTTGAGAAAAAAGACTGATATGAAGATTATTTTAGATGAATCAGTTCATAACGCTCACGATGCAATGCATGTGATAAAAAAAGATAGTGCCGATATGATCAATATAAAACTGATGAAAAGTGGAGGGCTTTACGAAGCAGAAAAGATTAACGCAATTGCTGAATCTGCTGGAATTAATTGTATGGTTGGATGTATGGTGGAAACAAAGGTGGCTCTTACTGCGGGAGCAAGCTTAGTTGCAGCTAAGAAAAATATAACAGACGCTGATTTAGATTCTTTCATGTATTATGAAGAATACGAAGGAATAAAAGGAGGATTTGAAGTAGAAGGAGATACAATAATTCTTTCGGACAAACCTGGTTTAGGGATAGAAATCAATATGTGAAAAGAAGAGGGGAGTAGATCTTGATTATAACAAGATCTAGACTGACTATATATCCCTCTTCAATTCCATAGTTGAAAAATCGATTGGAAATTTCACAGGTCTGTCCAAAAGGGCAGACTTGTAAATTCCCAAAACAGTTTCTACAGCCTTTTTCCCTTCTTCACCGTTAATAAAAGGTTCTCGATCCTCTTCTATCGAGTGATAAAAATCTCTGTACAGTGGAATGTGCCCACTACCATAAACGGTATCAGGATCCGGAAGATTTTGAAATGGATGCCCATCTTCTCCTTCAAATCTCCAATATTTTATCTTATTCACCGCTAAGCCGCCGATAACCACTGTGCCTTTTTCTCCAAATATCGATAGAGTTTCTTCCAAGTTTTTGGGATATATATTTGCTGATCCTTCTATAATTCCTACAGAACCGTTTTTAAATTTTATTATTGCTCCTCCAAAATCCTCGGCTTCTATGTAAGGATGGGTGAAGTTCTGAATAACACCGTATATTTCATTTATTTCAGAGCCCATATTCCACAATAACAAGTCTATATTGTGAGTACATTGGTTCATCAACGTACCACCGTCGTATTCCCAAGTGCCTCTCCATTTTGCTTGTTTATAATATTCTTCGTTTCTATTCCACCTAATGGAAGCTTGACCGTGAAGAATTCTTCCAAAGGAATTTGTTGTAATTTTTTTTCTTAATTCTTGTATAGGTGGATTGAACCGATTTTGAAAGCAAACCCCTAACTTTAAATTTTTTCTTTTTGCAAGCTCTATCATCTCATTCATATGTTTTGTCGATAGGGCCATTGGTTTTTCCACTAACACATGTTTGTTGTTTTGCAGAGCTGCCATGGTGAGTTCATAATGTTTCCCACTTTCGGTAGCGATTGCCACGGCGTCTATATCCGATCTTTTCAACAATTTTCTATAGTCCGTGTATATCTCTGGTTTCTTTAACCCAGAATTTTCAACCTTACTGGCAAATTGTTCTGCTCTCTCTTCTTTTAGATCGCAAACAGCCACATTTTCAATGATATCAGAATTTTTTATAATTGCTTCTGAGTGTTTTGTTTGAGCAATTCTTCCACAACCTATTACAGCCAATTTAAGCAAAGAATATCACCTACTTTTAAACTTTTCATAATAAAGAAACTTTTTCTGGATACTTCTCTCTAAGTCCTTTTGTGACATTTTTTGTATCAAAAACTATATCGGCATTTTCCAAAACGAAATTGTAATTCACCTTTTTGTGCCCAGTAGTAATTAAAACCGCATCTGATTCCTCTAACAATTCTTTTGTTAAGTCTACCGTTTTATACTCTATTCCTTTGTGAGAAAAATTTTTTATATAAGGGTCATGAATCTTCACTTCTGCACCCTTATTTTCCAAAAGCTCCAAAACTTTCAAAGCAGGAGACTCTCTTAAATCATCTATATCGTTTTTATAACTCACCCCTAACATCAATATTTTGGAACCATTCAAACACTTTTTATTTTCGTTTAAAATGTCCATTAGTCTTTCAATTACATACTCAGGCATATAATCGTTTATTTCCCCAGCCAATTCTATTATCCTTGTGTGATAGTCAAACTCTCTAGCTTTATACGTTAAATAAAAAGGATCTATTGGAATACAATGACCGCCCACACCTGGTCCTGGATAAAAGGGCATGAATCCAAAAGGCTTTGTAGCAGCCGCATCTATGACCTGCCAGATATTTATTCCCATTTTCTTTGCTAAGATAGCCATTTCATTGATGAGACCAATATTGACTATTCTAAAGGTATTTTCCAAAATTTTTGACATTTCTGCTTCCTTAGGGGATGAAACGGTGAAAACTTCTGCGTTTAATACGTTTTCATAGAGGGTTTTTGCATGTAAAGTGCATTTTTCGGTAACTCCACCGACTACTTTTGGAGTATTTTTCGTCTTGTAAATCAAATTTCCCGGATCCACCCTTTCTGGGCTAAAAGCTAAATAAAAATCTTTTCCAACCTTGAACCCATACTCTTGTAATAACGGCAGAATTACTTCTTCGGTAGTTCCCGGATAAGTAGTGCTTTCTAAAACAATCAACATTTCTGGATGAAGCCTTTTGGCTATCTCTTTGGTTGAATCAACAACAAAACTTAAATCAGGTTGTTTGTATTTATCCAAAGGAGTTGGAACACATATCGTTACACAATCGCACTCCTTTATTCTATCATAATCGCCTGTAGCGCTTAGATAACCATCGTCAACCAGCTTTTCTAACTCTGAATTTACAACATCTCCAATATAATTTATCCCTTTGTTGACCTTTTCTACTTTTTCTTTTTGAATATCGAATCCTAAAACCTTGTACCCTGCCTTCGCCTTTTCCACCGCAAGAGGTAAACCAACATAACCCAAACCTATTACCCCTACCTTTGCAGTTTTATCTTTTATTTTATCCAATAATGCCATTTTTTAGTCCTCCTCTTTCTAAAATATCGCTATCTTTAGAAACTCTAAAACTATTTTGAAAAAAACTCTTTAATACTTTTAACTACGTATTCCTGCTCCTTTTTGGTGAGCTCTGGAAACATTGGCAAGGCTAACGTCGATTTAGATGCATTTTCAGCTACAGGGAAGTTCCCTTCTTTATAACCCAAGTTCTCAAAACACTTTTGAAGGTGCAAACCAAGAGGATAGTATATCGATGTTCCAACCCCTTTATTTTCTAAGAATTTTTTCAATTTATCCCTATCTTTGGGGTTATTCAAAGTGACTACGTATTGGTGATAGACATGGGTTCTGTCGTTAAAATAAGCAGGATAACTTAAATCTTCGTTGAGGTTATGTAATTCAAATAATTCTTCATAATTTTTTGCCTTTTTTATTCTTTTATCAATGTATTCATCTAAATTGTTTAGTTTTATTCTCAATATTGCAGCTTGAACTTCGTCTAATCTTGAATTGTAACCAACTTCATCGTGATAATATTTTTTTGCAGCACCATGAACTCTTAATTTTCTGATCCTATCCGCCAAATCCGCATTGTTTGTAACAACCATTCCACCATCACCATAACCACCTAGATTTTTTGTTGGGAAGAAGGAAAATATGCCCAAATCTCCGATGCTGCCACTAAATTTTCTTTCACCATTCTTAAAGTGCCATACAGATCCAATAGACTGAGCGGCGTCTTCTATAATTTTTATGTTGTAATTCTCTCTTATTCTTTCCAATCTTTCTAAATCAACGGTTTTTCCAAAAAGGTGTACGGGAATGATTGCTTTAATTTTTTCTTTTTTTGGATGATTCTCAAGCAAATCTTCGACTTTATCCAAATCAAGGTTGTAATATTTATCTTCTACATCCACAAATATAGGAGTGGCACCATTCAGTGCAATTGCACTTGCGGTTGCAAAAAAAGTATATGGTGTGGTGATAACGTAATCTCCTTCTTTTATATCCATAGCTTGAACGGATATCCTTAAGGCATCAGAGCCATTGGCAACACCAATAGCGTACTTTACGTTTATATACTTTGCAATTTCCTCTTCTAAGGCTTTTACATTACTTCCCATAACCACATTTCCAGAAGTGAAAACAGCATCCAACTTTTTTAGAACATCTTTTCTCAATTTTTCGTATTGTCGTGTTAAATCAAAAAGAGGAACCTTCATCTTGTCTTCCATCTCATCTCCCCTCCAAAGAAATATTGCCTTCCTCATCTATCTTAAAAACATATAATTTTTCCAAATTTTTTTCAGTTGCCTTTTCCAAAATTTTTTCTGACTTCCTAAAAGAAGCTATTATGAGTGCATCGTAGGTTAGCTCTTTGGCTTTTTCCGGAGGGTAAATATCTATTCCTTGAAGTTTATCACCTTGTTTTAAAGGGGAATCATCCAAAAATCCAATTATATTAATATTTTCATCCTTCAAAACCTTCAATACAATTCCTCCAACAACCCCCGCACCATACAAAAGAATATCCTTTAAATTATCTTTTTTAAGAGTTTGAAAAACTTTTTTGAATGAGTCTTTGGTTTCTGTATATAACTCAGAAACCTCGTCAACGAAACTGAGGGTTAAAAATTGCAACCTTTTTTTTCCTGCCTCTGTGAGCTCATAACTCATATTACGTTTGTTTTCACCGCTTTTTATAATATTTCCATTCTCTTCAAAATCTTTTAAGTACTTGTTTATCATCGATGGGACGACTCCTACTTTTTTTGCCATTGTATCTTGAGAAATATCATTTTCTTGAGAAATTAACTTTAAGATCACCATTTCTCTAAAATTCGGAGAAGGGTTGAAAAAAGTATAATTTTGAATATTGAGCATTAGGAAAATCACCTCTAATCATTTCATTCATACACTAAGTGAATAATCATAATCAATTATATCAGTTATTTTTTTAAAAGTCAATTGAAGTTTTAAATTCAAAAAAATAAAGACGCACAGATCGTGCGCCTTCAAAAGTTTTTAAAAGTCGATATTTTAATTTTACAGTTTATACTCTGAAGTATCACCCAAAAAGCTTTTTTGCTATTTCAGCTACTCTTCTTCCTTGACTTTTTGCAATGTTGAGTTCTATTTCATTAGGTCTATTTTCCTCGCCTTGGATAATAATTGCCGAGGCACCATATGGTGTACCTCCATGAATATTCGACACATCGCTCAGACCTGGCTCATTGAAAGGTATTCCCACAATAATCATCCCATGATGCAATAACGTTGTATGAAAATTTAAAATGGTAGATTCTTGACCTCCATGTTGGGTACTAGTAGAGGTAAAGACACTCCCTATTTTTCCAACCAAACTTCCCCTTGCCCAAAGTGGACCTGTTGTATCAAGAAATTGCCTCATTTGTGCCGCCATCATGCCAAATCTAGTGGGAGTTCCAAAAATTATTGCATCAGCTTCAACAAGTGAATCCAAATTTGCTATTGGAATATGGGAAAATTGTTCTTGTGCCTTTTTAGCACCGGATTGGATCAGAATATCTTCAGGAACGGTTTCAGGAACTCTGTAGATCTTAACATTCGTTCCTTCTACTTCTTTTGCTCCTTCAGCCTCGGCTTTTGCCATTTGATAGATATGGCCATACATACTGTAGAATATAACGTTGACTTTTGCCATCTAAAGTCCTCCTTTAATTAGGATAAATTTAGTCCCTTTTATTATACAGGTAATTTATTAACAAGATTTGAATAATATTATAAATCTGCCATTTCACGTTAGCATTTCATTGCCTTAGATCATATTAGATGTCGCATTGTTAAAGTCGATTAGAGGCGATTAGGAATTAAAAGCTTAAAAATTCTTAATTTTTCATTTTTATGTTAAAATTTCAAAAAGATGGAAAAATAGACGATAATATAGAAGCTTGAGAAATTAAACAATTAGCATCGCTAAAGAGAGTAATCGATTATAAAAAAGGAGTTTGAAATTTTGAGATGATATCTAAGCGTGAAATATTAGAAAAGTTGTCGAACCATATAGTAAAGACAAATGAAACGATAAATCCAGAAGTAAAAACTTATCTTGATGGATACAATGGTCCATTTTCTCAAGCGCTAAAAGAAAATTATAAAATCGCAGAAGCTGAAAAATTACCCCTCTGTCAAGATACAGGTATTGTTGAATTCTTTGTCTTTTTAGGAAACGAAGTTATACTTGAAGAACCTATATTTTCCACTTTAAATGAGGTGGTTGAAAAGGTATATACGGAAAATCCCTTCCGATTTTCACTGGTGAGTGATCCCCTTTTTGAAAGAAAAAACACTAAAAACAACACTCCACCTGTGGTACACATATTCCAAGTCTCTGGGAAGAGTTTAGAGATCAAATTTTTGGTGAAAGGCGGGGGAAGTGAAAATCTCTCAGCCTTGTTCATGTTAAAGCCATCAATCGGGGTCCAAGAATTAAAAGATGTAATAATTGGGCATGTGAAAGAAAACGGAGCAAAAGGTTGTCCGCCTTTACATGTTGGAATAGGAATAGGTGGAACTTCTGATAAAGCAATGGTTTTATCCAAATTAGCATTGACCAAAAGTTTCAAAGAAAGAAATCAAGACCCTGTATACGCAGTTTTTGAGGAAGAGCTTTTGAAAGATTTAAATACTTTAAAAATAGGGTTTCAAGGATTAAAAGAGGGGGTTTCGGTTTTTTCGGTACATGTAGAATATGCTCCCACCCATATTGCAACACTTCCGGTTGGGGTTTCTTTAGATTGTTACCTTTGTAGAAAAGGTGTGATAAAATTTGAAGATAGATGAAATTGAAAAATTAAAGGTCAGAGAACTCTTACAATACACAGGCGAATTGATAGTTATGAGGGATGCTGCCCACCAAAAACTTTTAGAATTACTTTCAAAAAATTCTCAGCTTCCTGTAGATTTAAACGAAAAAATTGTATTTTATGCAGGCCCTGCGAATCCTCCAAAGAACTCTAAGATAGGTTCTATAGGTCCGACAACGAGTGAAAGAATGGACAAATATCTTGAAATGATCTTTAAATTAAGTGTGCTAGGAACTGTTGGAAAGGGAAAAAGAAGTGATTTGGCAGTAAAGTTATGTATAAAATACAAGCGAGTTTATTTTATAACTCCAAGTGGTGCAGCTGCGTACCTTTCTAAGTGTGTGAAGGATATAAAGATTCTAGCCTTCCCAGAATTAGGCCCAGAAGCTATTTACAACATAAACGTGGAGGATTTTCCTTTAATGGTGGCAATAGATACAAACGGTAGTCAGATATTCTAACTTTTAAGGAGAGTTAATCTTGGACGCAAAAGAATTACACAAAATACTCAAGGGAAAAATCAGGACAATTTCAAATGTTGACAATTTGAACGAAGAATCGTTATCCCTACTATACACTCCTGGGGTAGCAGATGTTGCAGAAGAATGCTCTAAAGATCCAGAAAATACATTTTTATACACAAGACGTTGGAACACCGTTGGTATCATTTCAGACGGAAGTGCCGTATTAGGTCTCGGTAACATAGGCCCATATGGTGCGCTTCCCGTTATGGAAGGTAAGGCATTATTGTTTAATCTTTTTGGCCAGCTTGATGCCTTTCCAATTTGCCTGAATACACAAGATCCAGAAGAAATTGTTTCTATTGTGAAGAACTTAGAACCTTCGTTTGGAGGTATAAACTTAGAAGACATCTCTGCTCCTAGATGTTTTCTAATATTAGAAGAATTGAATAAAACAATGAATATTCCAGTTTTTCATGATGACCAGCAGGGAACTGCTGTAGTAGTCACGGCAGGATTGTTGAATGCATTGAAATTAACAGGCAAAGAAGCAAAAAATATTAAAGTTGTTATTAACGGTATAGGGGCAGCGGGATACAATATAGCCAAGTTTTTGATGGATTTTGGGGTCATAAATCTTGTTTTAGTTGACAAGAATGGGGTGTTGAATAAAAATGCTCCAGAAAGCTGTTTGCATGAATATCACCAAGAATTAGCAAAGATAACGAATCCAGAAAATATAACCGGGAATCTCTCAGATGCTCTTTTTGGTGCGGATGTGTTTGTAGGCGTATCCAAGGGTAATATTTTGAATGAAGAGATGGTAAAAAAAATGAATAAAAATCCTATAATATTTGCACTTGCCAACCCTTTACCGGAAATAGATCCAATATTAGCAAAAAGCTTCGGGGCAAGTATAGTAGCTACTGGCAGATCAGATTATCCTAACCAAATCAACAATCTCATAGCCTTTCCAGGAATAATGAAAGGAGCGATAGAGGAAAAATCAAAAATAAGCAAAAAAATGCTCCATTCTGCAATACTTGCAATTTCAAATTCATGTATTCCTACACCTAACAGGATTTTACCCGAAGCTTATGATAAAAGATTACATTTGAACGTATACGAAGCGGTTAAAAATGCTTCTAGTTCGAACTAATTGTTTCCATAATCCATTTGTGACTTCACTTTCTAATTTCTTTTGGACTTAGCTTGTACTACGAGTGGTCTTTTTCTATTTGATTTTTGCTTAAATATCTCTATTATTGCTTCAGCCTGTTCCGAAGGAATCGTTACAAAAGAAAATTTATCCATTATTTGTATATCTTTTATTTTTTTAATAGTTACACCAGTTTCCCTTTGAATGAATTCAGCAAGCTTTTTCGGTGTCATTTTACTTGAACTACCTAATGCAACAAATAACCTTTGGTCTTTGCCTTTTGAAGAGCTTTTAACTTCCTTTATTTTGTTATAATTTTCTTCTTTCAAGATTCCACCGTAAAAATACTTTAAAATAGAAGAAATTATTTGACTCGGCTCTTGGTCAGTTTCCTCTAAGATTGTTTCTGCCAAGATTTCGTAAATAGGATCTATATCTTTGGAAAGATTAGATATGATCTCATCTTTTATTTTTTCAACTTTTGCGTTAACAATATCTTTGGCTTGTGGTATTTTAGCTTCTTCTATTAAGGCTTTTGAGGAATGCTTGATGAACATAAATTTTCTATACTCGCTCGGTGTAACAAAAGTAATAGCTGTACCCTCATTTCCAGCCCTCGCAGTTCTTCCTATACGGTGTATGTAATTTTCTGGATTTTGTGGAAGAGAATAATTGATCACGTATTTAAGATTGTCTATATCTATACCTCTGGCTGCAACATCTGTGGCTATTAAAATTTTTATCCGTTTGCTCTTAAATCTGTCCATTATTCTTTCCCTTTGATTTTGAGAGACATCTCCATTTAGTGCTTCTGCTTCGTACCCTTTTTTGATTAATTGGTTTGCGATTTCTTCTGATTGGACTTTTGTTTTAGTAAATACAAGACCGTAAAAATTAGTGTCTATATCTATAAGCCTACTCAAAAGTTCTATTTTATCAGACTCAGAAATCATGTAATAAATTTGTTTTGCCTTCTTTACCGTTATGTCCTCTTTGTTTTCTTGAACTGTAGTTACGGTTTTAAAATTCCCCATATGCTTTCTAGCAAGGGTAATAATCCTTTGAGGCATCGTAGCTGAAAACATCAAAATTTGCTTTTCTTTATTAGTTTTTGAGAGTATCGTCTCCACATCTTCTATAAAACCCATATCTAGCATTTCATCGGCTTCATCAATGACCAAATACTTAATTTTGCTAATATCTAAAGTACCTCTGTTCAAATGGTCTATTATTCTTCCTGGGGTACCTACTACTAAATCTACTTTTCTCTTAAGGGTTCTGATTTGATTTCCGATTGAAACTCCTCCATACACGGGGAGAAGGTTCAATCTTTTGTTTCCCTTCAATGAGTCGATTTCGTTACAAACTTGTAAAGCTAACTCTCTCGTGGGAGTTAATACTAAAGCTTGAACGTCGTTTGCTTTCTCTTCTAATCTTTCAATTAGAGGTATACCAAATGCTGCAGTTTTTCCTGTACCAGTTTGAGCCTGACCGATTACATTATTCTTACCAGATAAAAGAAGGGGTATAACCTTTTCTTGGATAGGAGTTGGTTCTTCGTACCCTTTTCTATCAATCATGTTGAGTATGTTATCAGAAAGGCCCATGTGTTGAAATTTTGTCATGTTTTTACTCCTTTTTCTAATTTTTGGGCCAAAATAACCTTTTACATTATACCATAAGTTTCGTAAACAAATGGTATTTGTTTAATAATTTAAATAACAATTACCTTAAAAATCTTTTGTGTATCGAGATAATAAATATGATATAATTAACTGAAAACAGAGTTACACCATTAAAGAGGTGAAAAAAGAGTTGAAAGGATTTTTAGAAATCTTACTTCCTTTTGCAATAATTCTTTTGCTTTTTGGTTTTTCTTCACAAAAAGCCTCGGCAACAGCTCAGCCATCTCCTACACCAGCCCCAGAAATACCCTCATTTTCAGAAGAAGACGAAAATTTATTCGAAGTCACTTTTATAATCACTTCCGTTCCAGCAGATACACCAGAAGATGCTTCAATTTATATGATGGGAAACTTCAATAATTGGTTGGTGGGAGATGAAAATTATAGGTTTGAAAAAATGGATGATGGAACGTACCAATTAACTTTAAGAATGCCTCCAAATACTGAAATAGAATACAAATATAACCTTGGCAACTATGATTATATAGAGAAGGATTTCTTTGGTAACGAAAGAGAAAATAGAACTTACAGATTTGAATATAACTTCGATGAAGTGAGAAATGAAATAGAAAGCTGGTAGAAAAAATGAGAAAGGTCTATTTATTTGACTTAAATCCAGAACATTTTAAAAACGTTGGAGATCTTATACTTCCTTTTTACAACGAAGACCCTCTGAACTTTTTGTTTCTAGGGCCTTCTGGTTTTTATGTGAAGCAAGTGGCAGAATACGTTGCCTCACAAACAAAAAAAACTATCAATCGTGATGCCTTCAGGGTTATAAACCAATATGTAACTGAGACGCTAAAAACATACCAGCCACAATCTGTAATACTGGATAGAGATTTTTTGAAGGTATACATCGAAAACGAGATAATGGACTTAATAGAAGAAGAGAAAAAAGACGAAGAATTTTCTGAATATCTAAACGTTATATCCAAATCTCAAAAATCAGTGGAGTACATCTTAGATATTTTCGAAAAAAAATGGGAAATTTCAAGGGTTGAAGATGAAAAAATCGTTGAATCCGCTGAAGAATACAAGTTGCTCGATGATTCTATAGATAACAATTCTAATTTGTACACACTTTACACTAAATTAGAAAAAAAACTCGAAGATATTTTAGAAACAAAGTTCGATATGTCTATTAAATATCAAAGAAATTATGATCCTGTTAGTGTGTATAAATGGTTTTATGAGATTTTACCTGCTAGATTGAAAGAAGAGGGGAAAAAATATATAGGAAAAAGGGTCGTTATTTCCGGATTTTTTGATATCTCTCCAGCTGTTAACAAAACTCTTAAAGCTTTCTTTGATCTCTTTGAAGAGGTTCATTTTATTACTTGGGTCAATATAGAAGACAGAAGTTTTGATTCAATAACTAACATACACAATTTTTTAAAAAAAGAAGGATTTGAATTCCAACCGAAAAATAAAGGGTTAAAACGGATTTTTGAAAATACCCATATTGATATCTTTCCCATGAACAACGATGTTTCTGAAATAGAAACTCTTACAAAAGAAATAAAAAGAAAATTGATAAGTGAGAATCTTTCTCCTGATGAATTGGGGATCGTTGTTCCCAATAGTTCAACTGCAAAATTATTGGCGGATTATTTGGAAGATGCCAAGGTACCTTACAGGTTCAAAAACGATGTTCCGTTAAACGAAAGTCAAATAGTTTTGATACTTCTTCAACCAATTAAAACGTTGGTGAGGGGTTGTGAAGTTGAAGATATCTTGGCGATGATTGAAAGTGGTTACGGGGGAGTAACTGAACTGACGATGGAGCAGATAGAACATTATCTAAAGCGATTAAACTTATTCTATGACATACAAAAATCCTCTCTCAAAAACCGAAAAGAAAAATGGATGAATACCGTTGAGAAAGAAATAGATAAAAGAAATTCTCAACTTAAAGGTACAGAAGAAATAGAAAGAATAAGCGAAGAACTCAAAGACTTAAATGAATTAAAAAAATGCCTTGGCAACATATTTTCTCTTTTAGAAAATATCCAGAAAAGCAAAGATCGAAAAAAGTACTTCAGTGTTTCTGATTACAGGGAGTTAGTGAAAGAATGGATAGATACCTACCTATCTCATTTCAACATACTGAAAACATACGAGGATGTACTCCCTATTGAGAGTCAATTAAATGCATTAAAAGCTTTTGAAGCACTAGTATTTAACGTCGAAGAAAATTTGGAGAAAATTCTAAAGTCAAATAAAAATTTAGGAATTGAAAAGTTCTACAAAATACTTTCTTCTCTTATTCAGATTGA
The DNA here is from genome assembly GCF_003665005.1 of Petrotoga sp. Shatin.DS.tank11.9.2.9.3. Taxonomy (NCBI): domain Bacteria; kingdom Thermotogati; phylum Thermotogota; class Thermotogae; order Petrotogales; family Petrotogaceae; genus Petrotoga; species Petrotoga sp. Shatin.DS.tank11.9.2.9.3. The sequence goes on along the minus strand of NZ_JGVT01000004.1, from coordinate 137,981 downwards.
AACGTATAGAGAATCCGAAAGGTACGATAATACAGTAGAAATAATGAGCCTTGAAGACTCAAGATTTGTAAAGAAAAAGTACAAATATATTGTCGGTTTCACCGAAGAAAACTACCCTTCAATAAAGATCAATCCTTTCATTACATCTATGAGTAACGAAGGGACCTCAATCGCCAAGCATTCAGAAAAGATCAGTAGAAGAAACTTGTTTATCTCGATGATCTTCGCAGAAAATATCGTATTTACATATCCCAAAGCTAAACTAAGTGGTGAACCAATACTACCCTCTCCATACGAAAAAGAGTTTAGAAATAACTTTAAAAACGTTAAATATTCCCAAGAGTTTCTCTCTAAAAAAGAAATCCTACCAAAAGATCCCGAAAATATTTTCTCTGAAACAGAAGCTACTATTTATTATATATTGAACGGAAAGAAAGAATATTTACCTGATAAACACCACACTGATATTGAGAGATTAAAAAAAGAGATAACTAATCCAGGCTGGCAATTATATAAAAATACCGATCTTGGAGGGTTAAGTCATACAAAAATTACTACCTATGTGGATTGCCCTTTTAAGTATTACCTCGGAATTGAAGGCAGATTAAATGGAGATAAAGATTTTGAGAAGTTTTTTGATGGACTTATAAAGCACAGGGTGATGAAAGAGATATTTTCCAAATACAAAAATTATGAAGTTATGTCCCAAAAAATTCTCAACGAAGAAGAATTGAAAGAAGAGATAAAAAATATCATTGAAGATATTTGGGAGGATTATACTGACGATTTTTTACACACCTATGAAGCCATAGAAGACGTGGAAAGTGAAATAATAACAGAAGATATTTTAGAAAGTATAGAAGACATACATCAAAAGTATATCCATTTCAAAAAAGGTATAGATCTCACTTATTCTCAAGTTATAGCTACAGAGTTAGAGGTAAATTCAAAGATAAATATCGGGAATTTTCATGATGTAGACTTAACCTCTAGAATAGACAGGGTAGATCTTTTGAACGGTAACTACGCGTACCTTCTTGATGAGTTTGACGAACAGCTCTTACCAGGAGCATACTCAATTATGGATTACAAAAGGTCAAAAAATTTCCAAAGTGAACAATTGCTAATTTATTACCTAACCTTATTAAATAATGAAGAATGGAAAAACAAATTAGCAAATTCTGATGTATATCTAAAATTTCAAGTAGTATCAAAGAAAAAAGAGCATAAAAATAATAATTTTATAAAAATACAGAAAGGCCGGATTATATATAAAGAACACAAGTCTAGAACTAAGTATGTATCTTTTGATATTAAAGAATTCTGCACATGGTTAGAGAAAGTTTTTCAAAACATCAACAAATCTGATTTCACCCCTATAGCAGTAAAAGAAAGAGAAATAAGAAGGTTCTTAGAAGAAATGTATGATAAATACAATAACGCAAAAACAGGAGAAAAATATTACGATTGTTCTTCTTGCCAATTCAGAAGTTTATGCGAATTGATGCAGTACAAAAAAGATTTTAAAATAAACATAAAAAAATACTTTTGAAATAAGTCTACCATATGGTAGAATATTTTGCATAGAACAAAATAAAGGGGCGCTAAAAAGGCTTTTAGAATTTCTAAACACAGTAAAAAAATAACTAAAAATTGGAGGATGGAAATGGAAGAAGAAAGAGAACTAACCTTTTCAGACATACTCAGAATTTTTAAAAGAAGAAAATGGACTTTTCTAATTATTTTCCTCTTAACTATCTTTTTAACAGCGTTTTATCTGTTTTTCGTTGCAACTCCCACGTATGAAGCAAAGCAGGTTATAGAGTACAAATCAAGTTCTTCACAACCAAGTGTCTCTTTAGGGTCTATGTCTTCTGCAGCAAACTTGTTAGGAATCAGCCAACCCTCTGATTCAGGTTTAACTACCGAAATTGAAAGGATGAAAGCCGATTGGGTGTTAGCAAACGTTGTAAAAGAGCTCAACCTTGTAGAAAAAGCAAACGAAAACAAAGGGCTAATTGCTACATTGAGAGGTACAGAAGTAACAGAAAGAGACCTCATTGATTCACTAAAAGAAGGTATAAATATACAAAATGTTCAAGATACTAATATGATAGAAATAAGTTACCAAAGTTCCGATCCAACTATGGCTGCTTCGGTTGTCTCACTTGTGTATTCTTACTACACCGATTATGCAGAAAACCTTTATTTTGAGGATTCACAGTCTTATTTGAATCAAGTTGAAACGTTATTTGAAGATGTTTCTCAGCAATATGATCAGATAAATAAAGAGGTTTTAGATTTCCAAACTAAAAATAAGATTTCCGATATTTCAGGGGGAACATCGCAAGAAAGCGACCCTTTAATTAGTTATTATTCGGAAACCTATATGAATATACTAAAATTAGAAGCAGATAAAAACCAATTAGAAATCAGAAAGCAAGCTATAGAAGATAATATTTTCAAACTGAGTCCAGAAACTAAAGAGTTTATACTAACAAACACAGAAAAAGATACGCCTGTTAAGGATATAAAATCTAAATTAGTGAGTGACAGAATAGAATTAGAAACTTTAAAGTTAAATTCTCCTAGTTCTCCGAGAATTGGAGCTTTGGAAGCGGAAATAACGGTTTTAGAAGATGAATTGAAAAAGAATCTTGAAGCGATTTTTTCCAACGATTTAAACTTTCTTGCATCGATCGATATGGAAACTTTTAACGAATACACAGGGATAATTACACAACTACAACTATTCGATGTGACCAAGCAGGTGTATGAAAATATGCTTCAAGTTATAGATGATGAAATTGCAAAAAGATCTCCTATTATGTACGAATATTTCCTTTTGAGAAAAGATCAGGCTATTCTTCAAACAAGGTATAACACTTTACTAACTGCCTTAGAGCAAGAAAGGATGAAGGCATCACTATACGATAACAAATTCAAAGTAATAACCTCAGCCTACATACCAGAAAATCCTGTATCACCAAATACTACCCTCACTTTAGCTATTGGAGGGGTATTGGCAATATTCTTGGGAATTTTGGGTGTTTTTGTGAAGGAAGCAAACGACAAAACAGTGAAAGATCTATACGAATTTGAAAGTTTATTTGGGGTTCCTGACATCATTTTAGATGATTCAAACGATGCTGAGAAAATAGTTAATTATGTTTATAAAAAAGATTTTAAAAAGTTCGGGTTGCTATTTTTGGGAAATTTCTCAGTTGCCCAGAACCTATCTCAAAGAATTTACAACATCTTAAATACCGTAAAACCTAATAAAACAGAGTATTTTACTTCAAAGGAAAACGAAGATTACAAAGAAAAGTTTGAAAAATTTGAGAAGTTTAAAAATACAAACGAGGCTTTTATCATGTTTGACAATTTCAACAACGGTGATTATATACTATACAGAGATGATTTAGAAAAGATTATTATATTTATAGAAGAAAAAACAACAAACTTGGAAGATATAAAGGAGATTTTCAAAAAAGAAAAGGATCCCACCGTTGTTTATGTGAAAAAATAAAAGTTCAACTAAAGATTAAAGAAATTTCATTTATTTTGGTATAATGATTTTATGGGAGAATTTAGTATTCCTGCATGAAGAACGTTAAAGCTCCCCTAGGGGGTTAAATATGGAAAACGAATTAACATTCGAGGATATTTTAAAGATATTCAAAAAAAGATCCTGGTGGTTTTTGTTAACCGTAGTTGTAACGGTAGCAATTACCTTAATCTACCTTTTCAACGCTACTCCAATTTATGAAGCAAATACAACCTTGAAAATCGATTCCTCTAAACAAAGTTCGGTTGCAGATATTTTTGGCACACAGATGGGGTCAACTTCATCAAAGATATCGACAGAAATTGAATTGATAAAAAGTAGAAGAAACCTTGAAAAAGTAATCGACAATTTAAACTTAATGGAATATTTTCAAGCGATATCTGAAAATCCGGAAGATGTCACAAGAAACAGTGTCGTTCGTGCCCTGGAAGAAATGATCACTGTCTCACCTGTTAGCGATACAAATATCGTACGGATATCGGTTCAAAGTGAAGACAAGGAACTTGCAAGAAGCATCGCTAATAATTTAGCAGTTGTATATAACGATTTATTAAAAAGTTTGTCTCAAAACGAGTACACAGCAAGAAGAAGGTTTATAGAAGAGCAAATTCCATTAGCTGAAAGTGATTTGAACGCTGCTCAAGACGATCTTAGAAATTTTAAAGAGGAAAACAATATTTTTTTGTTAGATGAAGAGGCAAAATCAATATTACAATTTCTGGTCTCCTACGATCAACAGATAAACACTTATCAGATCCAAATGGAAGAAACAAAGATAAGATTGCAAACGTTGAATGACACCTTAAAAAGTATGGATCAGGAAATCATTTCATCTGAAACAATCTCGATAAACCCAGTCGTAAGTAATTTAAGAAATCAAATAGTAAATATACAGGTTCAGCTCGCAGGCTTGGAAGGTACTAAATCCCCATCTGATCCTGAAGTTTTGAGACTAAGGGAGGAACTGAACCAAGCCCAAGAGATGCTAAAAAATGAGATAAGTACTATTGTAACTTCCCAAGTAAAGACCGCTAATCCGATGTATACTAGCTTGTATTCACAATTGATAGAAGAACAAGCCAGGCAACAAGTTCTTCAGGGCACAATACAATCTTTAACAACGTTAAGAAACACCTATCAATCCCAATTGAACCAATTACCTGCATTGGAGCAAAGACTTATGAATTATGAAAGAGAGGTAAGAGTAAAAGAAAATCTTTATGTTCTTCTCTTGGAAAAGTTAGAAGAGGCTAAGATTGCAGAAGCTGGTGTAATTGGAACAGCAAATGTAATAGACCCCGCCTTTGTTTCTTCAAATCCTGTTAAACCAAATAAAACTCTGACTGCTGCAATAGGAGGGGTTTTAGGTATCTTTTTAGGTATACTTGTAGTTTTTCTCATAGAGTATCTGGATAAAAAGGTTAAAGATGAAAACGAACTGAAGATGATCGTTAAGGGGTATCCTGTTCTTGGTAGAATACCGCATTTACATGTAGACAATGAAACGAATGATGAATTAATAGTTTTGAGAGATCCAGTCTCCCCAGTCTCTGAAGCTTACAAGATGTTGGCTACAAATATAAACTTTTCTAACGCCAAAGAACCTAATGTTATTACCTTTTCCAGTAGTGGACCATCTGAGGGTAAAACAATGACTGCTACCAATGTTGCTATTTCTTATGCCCAAAGCGGTAACAAAACGTTATTGATAGATGCTGATATGAGAAGACCAAGAGTTGAAAAGATTTTGAATTTAAAAAGTAAGAATGTTGGGTTAATAAATCATTTATTGAGAGGAGTTTCTATAGAACAATCTATAAAGAAGCCATTTGCGTCTCTCGATAACTTTTATGTTTTGCCTGTTGGAACTTTACCTCCAAATCCCACTACTATATTAACTTCAAATGAATTCAAAGATCTACTCGATAAACTCAAGGAGTATTACGATAAGGTAATTATTGATCTTCCACCAATAATGGTTGCACCTGATGCTATGATCGCATCCAGATATTCAGATGGACTGGTATTAGTAACTCGATATGGACAAACTTTGAAACCAACTTTAAAAGCCGCGATTGAAAACATAACAACATCAGGGGTAAAACTCATTGGAACTGTTATAAATGATGTAAACGAAAAATCTTCTAATTATTACTATTACTACTATTATTATTACTCAGACGATGGGGATAAAAGTAAGACAAAGAGGAGAAGAAGAAAAACCAGAACATAGGGGCCATAAAGGGGGTAAAATCAAATGTATATTGACATTCATTGCCATTTATTACCTGGAGTTGATGACGGCGTAAAAACTATTGAAGAAACATTAAATGAACTGAGAAGGTATAGAGAGAACGACATTACCGATGTTATCTTTACGCCACACGTTAACCATCCTTCTGTTAAAACAGATATAACCATCATCAAAGAAGTTTATCAAAAGGTAAAAGAAAGAATAAAAAATGAAATTGGTTTAAGGACTTATCTTGCCTCTGAATTATATCTAACTCCAGATTACAAAGATTTTATTCCGTTTAATTCCTTTATCTTGATAGAATTTCCAACACAACCTATGCCTATTTATGCCCTCGATTCGATATTTAATTTACAATTGGATGGTTATGAAGTTATTCTCGTACATGTGGAAAGATACAAATGGTTATATGAAAGCAAAGACATCATTCAAAGAATGAAAGAAATGGGTGTACTCTTCCAAGTCAATTTTGAAGGTTTAAAGACGCAAGAAGGTAAATATTATTTTGATAATTACTTGGTGGATTTTTTAGCGACCGATAATCACGGAAGTTCTAATAGAGAGGAAGTGGATTTAAGTTTATTCAAAAAATATTCCGAAATAACTAAAAATGCCTTCGACATTTTAGGAATAAATTCCTAACTAGAATTTTTAAAATGAATCCTTATAGGGCGGTGGGTGGGAAAAGATAGCACTTCTTTACATGATTCCTGAAGCAACTAATTTTAAGTAATTCCTTATAGGGCGGCGGGCGGGAAAAGATAATAATTTTTTACATAATCCCTTATTTAGCTTTTTTGCATAATCTCTTAAAAAACTTTTTTAATAATTCCTTAAGCTACTTTTTATATTCCTAAAGTTACTTTTTAGATAATTCCTAAAGATACTTTTTAGATAATTCCTGAAGTAGTTAATTTTAGTAAATTCCTTATAGGGTGGTGGGCGGGAAAAGATAACATCTTTTGGAGGTGTCGGTAACGAAGCTCGAATTAATGAGCAAAGAAGAGTTTGAAATATACAAAAAGAAAATGTACGAAGAATATTCAAAAGTTTTGGCTGAGAATTTGTTGATTCCATACCAAGAAGCCTTGGTGAGAGCTGAGGATCAAATTGATACCATCTGGAACGAAGATATAAAAAAAGGAAAAAACTACGGCTATAATGTTATAACTGATAACAACGAACACGTTGGAAGAATTTGGGTTTTTGTCAATTACAGTTTTAAAAAAGCGTTTATCTACGATATTAGGATTTTTCCTAAGTATCAAAATAAGGGATTTGCAAAGAGCGCTATAAAAGAATTAGAAGAAATATTAAAAAAAGAAAAGGTAAAATTTCTTGAATTGAATGTTTTTGGGAATAACAAAGTTGCGTATAATATGTATAAAAACCTTGGATTCGACGAGACAAACATTAATTTGATGAAAGGTTTTCAAAAACAGAGAGTTGTTACTTTACCAAAATTTTTGAGGTTTTTAGAAACTCTCTTTTTAAAATCAGGGTATAGAATAATTGCTATCGAGATGAGAAAAAAATTAAAATAAAAAACCTCCGTACTGATATGATACCTCCAAAGTAGACAGGTAATTAATAAAAATTACAAAACTACTTTGGAGGTATTTAATTATGTCAAGGAAAGGAAAAGTCAGCAAAGAAATAAAAATACAAGCATGTGAAGATTACATAGCAGGGAAAGGAAGTTTTGAAAGCATAGCAAAATCAATAGGATTAGATAGGAAGACTATTAGTGGTTGGTATTACAGATACAAAAAACATGGGGCGAAAGTATTTGAACCGACAGAAAGGAACAAATCATACAGTAAAGAATTCAAAATGTCTGTGGTTAGAGAGTACTTAGATGGAAAATATTCATCGGTAGGCTTAAGTGCCAAATACAATATAAGTGATTCAATAATTAAAAATTGGATAAATAAGTATTATAATGGTATAGAACTAAAAGATTACTATCCGAAAGGAGATGTCTATACCATAAAGTCAAGAAAAACCACATGCGAAGAAAGGATAGAAATAGTTAAATGGATAATAAACAACGATATGAACTACAAACAAGCTGCAGAAAAGTATGGAATTAAATACTCTTCGGTATATAGCTGGACAAGATCGTATTTGGAAAAAGGTTCTGACTCACTCACATACGGAAAACGTGGACCTAAATCTAAAACTCAGATAAATGAAGATGAGCTAACAGAAGTAGAAAGATTAAGACTCGAATTAGAAAGAGAAAAGGAAAAAAACAAGAGACTTGCATTTGAATTAGAAGTACATAAAAAAAAAGAGGAATTCCAACAAAAAAGTCTCTCTCAAAAGTAAAGCAAGGAAACGAATACAATACGGTGTATTACTACAAAAACAAAGGTTATACAGTAAAAATGATATGTGATGTATTGCAAATAGCAAGAAGTTCATACTACAAACACCAAAACAGGGTAAAACCAGAAAAAGAAAAGCAAGATGAAACGATATGTAACCTAATACAAGAATACCATGCGACATACGACGGGATACTTGGATACAGAAGAATGACTATGTACATAAACAGACTAAACCAAACGAAGTATTCTGAAGGTTACATACACAGACTTATGAAGTTCATGGAAATAAAATCCAGGATAAGAAGAAAGAAAGTGAACCGTAAAAGGGCCACACCAGAATACACAAAAGAAAACATACTATCAAGAGACTTCAAGGCAGAAAAACCGAATGAAAAGTGGTTGACAGATGTCACTGAATTCTCTATACCAACAGATACAAGGAAACTTTATTTAAGTCCGATAATGGACCTACACAGTAACGATATAGTGGTATATGAAATATCACTTAGAAATGACAACAGACTTGTATTCAAAATGTTTGAGAAGGCAATAGAAAAATATCCAGATGCTAAACCTATATTCCATAGTGACAGGGGATTTCAATATACTAGTAGAGTATTTAAAACTAAACTCGAAGAAGCCGAAATGACACAAAGTATGTCACGTGTTGGTAAATGTATAGATAATGGACCTATGGAAGGATTTTTCGGTATTCTCAAAAGTGAGATGTTTTATGGAAAGAAGTTTAAATCACTTGAAGAATTAGAACATGCGATACATGAATACATTAAATTTTATAACGAAAGAAGATACCAGAAAAAACTTGGATGCCTGGCTCCTTTAGAGTTCAGAAACCAAGCATCCATTTGTATATAGTTTTTATTAATTTTTGTGTCTACTTGACATGGGTCAGTTCATACAGGAGGTTTTTAAGTTATTTTGTTTACTTTTTTACTTTTAAATTAAAATTGTACGCCTGCGTAAACCTTGAATTTTGGTCTCAACTGGAACTCACTCTTATAAATTTCGTTGTAATCCTCAGCTAATGTTGGCTTTTCAAATAAAACATCTGCGCCTACGTTCATGTCGAGGTTCTGAACTACAAAGTTTGCTCCAGCTCCACCACCGAAACCTAGGGTATTGTCTATGACCTTGTCGTCACCTAATCCAAAGGAAAAGTTAAACAAGCCTTGTACATACATTCCAAATGGTAACTCTGGGAAGAAAGCATTTAAACTTTGTCTGTAACCAGCGTTGACACCCAAATTCATTTGAGCTACCGTAGAAGTAGCTTCAGAGGTGGTAATAATATCATTATTGGCGAACTCTTGTTCAAAATAATAATCAAAAGAACCGCCGACTAACAAAGCTCCACCTTCTACACCCAATCCATCATACAGATAGTTTGCGCCAACACTAACCCCATGCATTGTTACATCGTCTGTTATATCTGTGTCAGTAGACGCTAACGACGCATTTACATAACCACCTGTAACTTCAAACGCAGCGAAACTAAATACAGCCAACATACCTACCAACAACGTTGCGAAAACCTTTTTCATCTTTGTTCCCTCCTCTCTGAGATTTTGTAGAAATTATGACAATAAAAACTAACTAATATCCTACTTTCATTGTATCATACTTAATTTTTATTTCTATGAAAAAATAAATACATTTTGTTGAATTTCGATGAAATCTGGCGTACTTTGTTTTAAAAGATTAAGAGAAAGTATGTAATCTAATCTACTGTTTTTTTGAGCAAACTTATTTGTTAAATCATTTTTATAAGAGTAATCGTTTTTATAATTTTTATTTTTGACGTTTGGATCTGATTTGATAAATTTGTCAGAAATATTTTTAGATCGGTTATGGGATGTACTTGCCATCGAATTAAAAGTCGAACTGTAATCTTGATTATAGTTTAAATCATTCAATTCTTTAATTTTTATAGTGTAATCATCAGTAGAAGCTAAATGATAGACCCCTATGGTAACCTTGGGTTTTTCATTTTGATCCACTTCCATCTCGCCAATCAATTCCATTAAATTGAGATTACCGTGTGTAGAAGAAACTAAAGACAAATTATCCAAATCGGTAAATCTACTGTAAGACGTATTACTTGCGAAAGACGAAAATATAAACAATAGAAAAATTAATAGAATGCTAGTGAATTTCGTAGCTTTTATCATAATTACTTCACCTCCTGAAATTAACCCGTTATATCGTCATAAAAAATCTGTATCTACGCCCCTTTAATTTGTTTGCTTTCAATGGTATAATAGACTACGTTCCTTAAAATTAGATTAAAAGAAAGGGGTAGTTCAGATGTTTGATCCATTAAAATTTGCTTATCCATCAAGAAGGATCCCCATTTATGCGAAAAACGGAATGGTAACAACAACAAACCCATTAGCTTCTGAGATAGGTATAGATATTTTAAAAAAAGGTGGTAATGCCTTCGATGCGGCTGTTGCAGTGGCAGCAGGCTTGACCGTCTTGGAACCTACTTCCAACGGTATAGGTAGCGATGCCTTCGCTATACTTTACAAAGACGGTAAACTATATGGATTGAATTCCAGCGGATACGCTCCAAAAAATCTCACCTTGGAACTAATGAAAGAAAAAGGGTTTGAAAAAATACCTCCGTTTGGTTGGGAATCAGTAACTGTTCCAGGCGCTCCGGCTGCTTGGGCAACTTTGTCTGATAGATTTGGTGTCCTTCCTTTTGAAGATTTATTAGAACCATCCATAAAATATGCAAGTGAAGGTTTCCCTGTTTCGCCTGTGACAGCAAAATCATGGCAGAGCGCTTTTAAAAGGTATAAAAAAGAGTTTAAGGGAGAAATTTTTAAAACATGGTTTGAAGTATTTGCCCCGAATGGGAAGGCACCTGATGTTGGAGAAATTTGGGAATCAACTTATCACGCCGAGACTCTAAAATTAATTGCTGAGACAAAAGCAAAAAGTTTTTATTCTGGAGAGTTGGCAGAAAGGATGGTTACATTTTCAAAAAAGACGGGGGGCTACTTTTGCCAAGAAGATTTAGAAAGTTTTGAACCTATATGGGTAGAACCACTTAGTGTAAATTACAGGGGATTTGACGTATGGGAATTACCACCAAATGGACAAGGTATAATTGTTTTGATGGCTTTGAACATACTAAAAGGCTTTGAAATGAGATGTAAAGAAGATCCAGAAAGTTACCATAAGCAAATAGAAGCCTTAAAGTTAGCTTTTAGCGAAGGATTGAAATATATTACTGATATAGAAGAGATGAAAGTATCAGTAGAATCGCTTTTATCAGAAGAATATGCAAAAAAGCGAAGAAATCTTATAGGTGAATATGCACTATTACCAGAGGCTGGAGATCCATATTCCGGAGGAACGGTTTACTTTGCAACCGCGGATAAAGACGGAAATATGGTTTCTTTCATTCAAAGTAACTATATGGGATTTGGTTCTGGAATAGTAGTTCCAAATACTGGTATAAGCCTTCAAAACCGAGGAACAAGTTTTTCTTTGAATGAAGAGGATCACAACTGTTTAAAACCATTAAAAAGGCCATACCATACCATTATACCCGGATTTATAACCAAAGAGAACAAAGCAATAGGACCTTTTGGAGTTATGGGAGGGTACATGCAACCACAAGGTCATCTACAATTTCTTAATAATTTTATTGATTTTCATTTGAATCCTCAAGCGGCTTTGGATGCTCCAAGATGGCAATGGATAAAAGGCAAGGAAATTATGGTAGAAAAGGAGTTTCCAATGTATATTCTAGAGTCTTTAATAGACAAAGGCCATCAAATAGAGGTTTCATTAAATTCTTCTAATTTTGGAAGAGGGCAATTTATATATAGAACGGACGATGGTGTACTGATAGGAGGCACCGAACCAAGAGCAGATAGCAACATATCTTGCTTTTAAAAGAAATTTAATGTAAATTCCAAAAAGATTCTAAATTATGGTGGTACAATATAGTTAGACAAGCTAACTATATTGAGGTGAGTAAACTGACACAAAAGGTTATTAATTTGCTTATTTTTTCCTCCATAAGCAGCTCTTTTTGGGCAATTTATAGGGTTGTTTTTAATTTATTTTTAAGAGATTTGGGGTATACAAATCAGTTCATTGGTCGAATGACTTCTTTTGAGATGCTGGGTGCTGCTATCATAGGGATTTTAATAGGGATCCTTGGGGATAGGACAGGAAAGAAAAAAATGATCATTATATCTTCCATAAGTTTTGGCATTTTGTTGTTGATAAGAAGCACTTTTCCATATAAAAATATTTTATTAGTCCTTGGATTCTTGAACGGTGGGTTCATGACTTCTAGGAGATTACTCTTGGATTCTTATCTGATGGATGTTACCGATAGTTCAACCCGAGGAGCTGCTTTTGGATACAATTTTGCTATTTTTATGGCTAGTGGTGTTTTAGGGAACTTCATAGGCGGCTTTATGGGTGAATATTTGGGCTTAAGGTTGACTCTTTACATAACAGGCGTATGTTATGCCATATCACCCATATTATTAAGAAAATTACCCGAAAGCGTTAGAGATAAAAGAGTTACCCTTAAAAAAGTTTTAGACTTTTCCCAATACAACAAAGAAGAAAAATACATTTTGAAGTACTATCTTTTAAGAACAGCGGCGATATCCTTTGGAGCGGGATTGTTTGTTAATTTTGGAAATATTATATACAAAGATTTATTCAACATGTCCCCTTCTTTGATAGGTATATCTCTATCAATTGCACAATTTGGGGCCGCTGCTGGCTCTGCCCTTTCACCAGTACTTGGCAAAAGATTTGGCCCTTTTAAATATACGTTCATTTTAAATGGGATAGTTATTCCGTTGATTATAAGTTTGGGTTTTATCCGAAATCCTTTTATTTTTATTGGTATTTACGCTTTGAGATTCACTTTTATGAATATGACCAACCCTGTGGAAACATCCTCTGTTTTGAGTGCACTACCAAAGAACAGAGTCACATCGATATATAGCCTGAGGAATGCTGCCAATTTTTTGACAAGATCTTTGGCTGCTTTCATATTCGGAATCGTAAGTGTATTACCCAATGGTTATACTTATTTGTTCTTAATTAGCTCAGTGTTCTATACGGCTGCACTGATTTTTATGTATAAATTATTCGTTCCTTTGAGGAAAAACGGCATTTTACATCAGTTGTACAGTAATAATTCATGACAAACGCTTTAATACTACTTCTCTTTTAGGGATTGAAGACTGGGCTCCTTTTCTTTCAACAGAAATTGCGGCAGCGGTATTGGCAAAGTTAAGGCTTTTCTGCAAATCCTTTGTTTCTGAAAATGCCACGGCAAAGGCTCCATTAAAGATGTCTCCTGCACCGGTACTATCAACTGCGTTTACTTTTAGGGGCTCGATTTTGCCTAAGTTTTCATCTTCATCAATGTATATAACACCTTTATCTCCCATCTTCACAATCAAATTTTTTACCTTACTAATCCTTTTAAATTCAAGCATTGATTTATCGAGGTTGCTTTCGTTGAAATCTATCCTTATCTGCCGTGAGGCTGTTTCTCTTTCTTTTTCACAAAGGAACATAAACTCTTTACTGTTGGGAGTTAAAAAATCTATATCGCTTAAACTTTCTATATTTGTACTTCCAACAGGGGCAGGATCGTAAATAATAGTTATTCCTTTTTCTTTTAACTTAGAAATAGCATACTCAACGCTTTGCATGGGAATTTCATTCTGTAATAAGCAAATATCTATTTCATCACCATATTTATCAAAAAACTTATCTATTTTCTCCTTATCCACCTTATCGTTGGCTCCTGAAAAAATAATTATTCTATTCTCTCCACTTTTATCAACCTCTATATAAGCCCTACCTGTTTTTTCATTCTTTTGCACGTAATAACCTTCTATTTTATACTTTTTAAAGTTTTGAGAAATTTGATTCCCATATTCATCATCACCTAAGCAGCTACAAAAGTAAACAGGTTTTTCAGATAACTTAGCGGTTGCAACAGCTTGATTCGCTCCTTTTCCGCCAAAATAAAAGTCTAACGAAAGGGCTTTTTGGGTTTCTCCTGGAAGTGTAAAATGTTCAACGTTGAATACTATATCCATGTTACTACTACCAATTACAGCGATCATGAGGTTATCTCTCCTTTGAATAGTTTCATTAAAAGGGGCATAAAGCCCCTTTTTGAGTTATTTTGTTACCAATTGAAGTGGAACGGGGAAGTAAATTGTCTCTGTACTCAAATATTCATAAGCTTTTTCAACTGCCATTTCTCCCATTGTGTAAGGTTGTTGAGCTATGGTTGCACTAAGTTCACCTTTTTCAACAGAAGCTAATGCATCGGGAGTGGCATCAAACCCCACAACGATTATATCTTGTAACTTTCCAGCAGCCTTTATTGCTTCCAAGGCACCTAAAGCCATTTCATCGTTATGTGCAAAAACGGCGTCTACATCTGGATAAGCTTGAAGTAAGTTTTCCATAACAGTTAGCCCTTCAGCTCTGTTGTAGTTTGCAGTTTGTCGGGCTACGACTTCAATACCAGGATATTTTGATATTTCTTCGTTGAAACCTTGGCCTCTTTCTCTTGCGGAAGAAGTTCCAGGAACTCCGACCAATTCTATGACTTTCCCTTTTCCTCCTAATTGTTCAGCAATGAAGCTACCTGCCATCCTTCCTCCGGCAACGTTGTCTGAAGCTATATGGAGAAGAACTTTTCCACCATTTGCACTTCTATCCACAGTTATTACTGGAATTTTAGCATCGTTTGCTTCTTCAATAGCTGATACAATAGCGTCACTGTCAGTAGGATTTACTAAAATCATGTCGACTCTCTGTAATATTAGATCTTCAATATCGTTTAGTTGCTTTGCTGGATCGTCTCGGGCATCAACTACCAACAGTTCTACCCCTAATTCATTTGCTTTATCTTCTGCACCGTTTGCTAAGTCTACAAAAAATGGGTTGTTTAATGTTGAAACCGATAAACCTATCTTTACTCCAAAACTAAACGTTGAAACAAACAACACTAACAATACAAATACTAATACCTTTCTCATCTTTCTCTACCTCCTTTGATATGTTTTTGTCAGCGCCCTTCCCCCGCTCCCCACCCAAAAGGCAAGGGGAAGCATTATCCCTTCGCCTGTCGAAAAATGTTTTTATTCCTCTTTTTCTGAAAGAACAGCTAACAGTATTATGACTCCTTTAACTAGATCTTGATAAAATGGGGAAATATTCATCAAGTTCATTCCGTTGTTAATTGTTCCCAGAAGAAGGGCACCAAACAACGTTCCTAATACTCCACCTTTTCCTCCAGCTAAACTTGCTCCCCCCAAAACGACTGTTGCTATTGCATCAAGTTCATACCCTTGCCCAAAAGTGGCTTGAGCACTGTTCAATCTTGCTGTCAAGATTATGGCGCTAATCGCACTAAAAAGTCCACTCAACATGTAAACAATGGTTTTATATCTATCAACGTTTACTCCGCTGAGTTTTGTGGCTTCCTCATTTCCTCCAATTGCGTATATGTACAATCCCAACTTTGTCTTTTTCAGTATGTAAAGGGAAAGAAAAAATATACCTAACATGATCAAAATGGGCACAGGTATACCGAATATATCCCCTCTACCTAAAAACCTAAAACTATCAGGAAAAAGTGAGATAGGGATGCCTTCAGTATATGCTAGGGTTAAGCTCCTTCCTATAGCCATTGTAGCCAAAGTTACAATGAAAGGTTGGATCTTGCCTTTCGAGATAACAATTCCGTTAAATGCCCCTATCGCTGCGCCAATTAATAAACCTACAATTATTCCTAATAGGACTCGTCCATCTTTGACTATGGAAGCCATAACAACAGCACTAAAAGCAAAGGTTGAACCAACAGAGAGATCTATTCCTCCCGAAATGATTACAAGTGTCATTCCGAAACCTAGTATAGCCATTATTGAAACTTGTCTAATAACATTAACGATATTATAGAGATTAAAAAAACTGTCTGTAAAAATTGAAAGTACTACAAACAAAATGATAAAACCAATGAGGGCAGGATTTTTTCTCATAAAAACTAAGAGAGTTTTAAACAATTTCAACCAACCCCATTCCAGCTTTTAGTATATTTTCTGGTGTCATTTCTTCCTTTTCCAATAAAGCTGTTTTTCTTCCTCTGTGCATTATCAGAACTCTGTCACATAATCCCAAAATTTCCGGAATCTCTGAAGTCACTAAAATCACTCCTATTCCTCTATTAGCTAAATCGTTTATAAGCTTATAAACTTCTATTTTAGCTCCAACGTCTATTCCTCGAGTAGGTTCTACAAGGATCGCAATTTTTGGTTGTTTCAACAAAAATTTTGCTAATACAACCTTCTGTTGGTTTCCGCCAGATAAATTTTTCACCTTCTGTTTGTCAGACGATACTTTTATGTTATATTTTTTGATCTGATTTTTAGTTTCTTCTATAGCTTTTTTCCAATCAATATTGAAAATAGGAGCGAATTCTTCAGCATTTGGAATAGTTATGTTATCAACAACAGTCAGTAGCTGGACAAGCCCTTGAGATTTTCTGTCCTCAGGAACCAAAACTATACCTTTTTTTAAAGCTTGAGAGGGAGTCTTAAGCTCTTCTATCTTTTGTTCACCAACAATAAAGTTTTTGAAAGTTGATTTGTATGCTCCGAAAAGTCCTAATGCTAGTTCTGATTTTCCACAACCAACCAATCCTGTTATTCCAAATATTTCCCCTTCTCTAACTTCAAAAGAAAGTGGGTAAACCTTACCAGGAATTTCAAATTCCTCAACTTTTAGGGCAATTTTATCTCTTACCTTATTAAATTTAGGGAACATATCTTTTATTTCCCTTCCTACCATCATCTTTATCAGGTCATCTTGGTTTAGTTCTTCTAAATTTCCAAAACCTACCAATTTACCATCTCTAAGGACGGTTACTCTATCAGCTATTTGATATACTTCTTCAAGTTTGTGGGTTATAAAAATAATAGAAATACCCTTTTCTCTAAGATCCCTCATAACCTTAAATAAAGTACTTGTTTCGTGTTCGGTAATTGTAGCGGTAGGCTCGTCCATAACGATAATTTCGGCTTGTGATGCTATAGCCTTCGCAATTTCCACCAACTGTTTTTCTGATACGTTTAGATTAGAAACCTTTGTTTTCGGGTCGATATCAAAATCAAGCATATTCAGATATTTTTTTGCTTCGATAGCCATAGATTTAAAATCGATATTCAAGAAATTACCTTTCTCTTTTCCTAAAAATATATTTTCAGCAATCGATAAATTTTCAGCAAGCATTAATTCTTGATGTATTATGGCTATGCCTCTTTTTTTTGCTTCTATCGGTGATCGAAAGATTACTTTTTCCCCATTTAAAATTATCTCGCCGCTATCTGGCTGATAAATTCCACCAAGTATTTTGATTAACGTACTTTTGCCAGCCCCGTTTTCTCCAAGCAGGGCATGTATCTCTTTTTCTTTTAAGTTGAAACTGACTTTGTCAAGTGCCACAACCCCTGGGAAGGTTTTAGTAATATCTACCATCTCTAATAACATTAAAAAATCACACCTGAAATCAATATAATGTTTGAAAAGGGGGTACATTCTCCAGTCCTTATAAAAAATTTGGAATTTTTTGCCATATCTTTAAATTCTTCATGTGATTTTTTCTCTATCTCAATATTTGAAAATATATCGATCACTTTTTGATAATTTTTAAGATTATTTGCTTCCATCTCATCAGCAATAATTACTTTCTCAACTTCTAATTCGCATAAAACCATTTTGATAGTATCAGTAAAATTTGGTATACCTTTATCAAAAACTAAGTCAACAAATGTGGCATCTTTAGGTATTGGATAACCCATATCAACTATACTTAACATATCTTTATGTCCCATTGAAGCAACAAAGTATGATATCTGAGAATTGAATATGCCTTGCTTTTTCAACTTAATTTCTCCTCCTCGTACTTTCTCGAATTATTATTTCGTTCTCAAACTGTTTTACAGGAGTGTGATCTGATTTCCTTGAAAGTATTGTAAAGATCATTTCTCCGGCCGTTTTTCCCATTTCATAAATAGGTTGTTTCACAGTAGTTAAGGGTGGAGAGAACATTTTACTAAAAGCAATGTCATCGTATCCAGTAACGCTTACATCATTTGGCACTTTCAAGCCCTTTGATTTAAAATGTTCTATAACTCCATAAGCCAACAAATCATTTGCACATACTACAACGTCGGGAAGATTTTTAATCTTTTTAGCCACCGAAAGCCCCGATTCATGGGTGTACTCTCCCTCGTATATTTTGTAATCTATCTTATATTCATTTGCAAAATCTTGGAAGGCTCTTAATCTTTCAGCTGCGCTGAATATTTCTTTTTGGCCGCTTATAAATATGAATTTTCTGTGATTTGAATTGTATAGGTATTCCAGTAATTTATACATTGCGTTGTAGTTGTTTGAACAAACGTAAGAGAATTTATTGTTTTTAATGACCCTGTCTATGAAAACGGTTTTAACATTCCTATTTATGAGATTTTCAACATGGTCACCTATGCCTGAGTACAAAATCCCATCGACTTTCTTTTCGATTAATGTTTTAAATAATTTTTTTTCTTCAACAATGTTGTTATCCGAATTGCATATCATCAAAGAAAAGCCTTTTGATCTTAGAAAATCTTCTGCTCCTCTTACTATAGTTGCAAAAAAGGGGTTGGCAATATTTGGGATGATTATACCTATTGTCTTTGTGTATCCAACTCTTAAACTCCTGGCAAGAGAATCAGGATAATAATTAAACTTTTCAATTGCCTTTAAAACTTTTTCTTTCGTTTCTTTTTTTACCGGTAAGGAACTGTTTACCACCCTTGAAACAGTTGATATGGAAACCCCCGCTTCTTTTGCTATATCTTTTATAGTTATTTGTTTATTCATAAAAACCACCTTGTTACAATTATTATGCAAACGTTTTCGAAACTGCTTAGTTATAGTATATCTCTAAATAATTTAAATTGCAAACTTGATTATGGGGGATTAGAAGAAATTAGACGGAATTATAGTCGATTAACTTGATTTTTCTTTTGTTTTCTTAATTTTATTCATTTTTCTTCTTTACTTTTGTTGGAACTGTATAAGAATAAGACCACCAGAGTAATTACATAAGGTAACATGGAAGTGATTTGTGGTGGAATATTGAAGTTTTGAAGGGTGAAAGTTACACTCTCAAAAAATCCGAACAGTAAAGACATTAAAAGTATTCCTAAAGGACGACCTTTTACCAAGATTATTATAGCCAAAGAGATCCATCCTCTACCGTTTGACATATTTTCACTGAAAAGGGTAACATAGCCTAAGGATAAGTATGTTCCACCCATGGAAGAAAGTATACCTGAAAGTAGTATAGAGGTAAATTTCATTTTATTAGGGTTAATGCCTAAAGATCTTGTGGTTTCTGGATCTTCCCCTGTTGCTCTAAGTCTGAGACCGAATTTCGTGTGAAATATTATAACTTCTAACAACAAGGCTAAAAGTATTGATACGTAAACAATAAAGGGATGATTGTTCAATATTTGTGAGAGTATAGGAATTTGATTTAAAATAGGTATATCCCATGTTGGAAGAGATTCTATCCTTGGAGATATGAAAGCACCTTTTACATCGAAGATGTTCCTTAAAAGATACGTAGTTCCGCCCAAAGCGAGCATATTTATACCAATACCAGTTAAGAATTCGTCTGTTTTAAGAGACAACGCAAATGCTGAAAAAATCAGAGCAACAACAGCTCCGGAAATCACTGCAAACAACATACCCATTGCCCAACTTTGAAAAAGATAGCTTCCCAAAACTCCGAAAAAAGCCCCGATGAGCATCATACCTTCCATAGCAATGTTGAATACGTTAGCGTAATAGGTAAAAGTCCCCCCCAACGCTGCAAGGAGTATAGGAGTTGCGCTACTAAAACTGTCTCTAATTAATAAAGAAATTATATCAGTCAGAGGATTTCACCACTCTTTTTGCTTTCAGAGAAGCTTTGATTTTATCACTGTAGTAAGATATCGTACTCCTTGTTGCAACAACCAATAAAACGATTATAGCTTGAAGAACCATTGTGAATTCAGAAGGTATTGATACCTCGAATTCCATACCTATTCCACCTGCTTTAAGAAACCCGAAGAATATGGCAAAAACTGATGTTTCAACTACTCCGTTACCTCCCACTATGGCAAGCATTACTCCATCCCAGCCATAGTTTGCTCCTATCCCTTTAATAAACCTATGTTGAGTTCCACCCAATATCAACAAAGCACCTGCTAAGCCGGAAAGGAACCCTGTGTAAAACATAACCCAGATTAAATTTTCTTCATTTTTACAGCCACCTATCTTTGAAAAATCATAATTATGTCCCATCATACGCCATTCGTAACCTTTTTTTAGATAAGTCACAACAAAAAATGAAACAAAGACCATAAAAATCGCTATGAAGAAACTGATATTTATTCCGTTTATAGTGGGAAGAAAAAATTCTCTTTTTATCATATGAGTGGCGGGAACATACGAGTTTTCATCCAAAAATGGGTAGGTCGCCAAGTACAAAGTCAAGTAATCTGCTATGAAATTCAACATCAAAGTGGTTATAAATTCATCCATTTTATAATACTTTTTTAGTACACCAGCCAAGCCGCCATATAAGCCCCCAACGATACCAGAAATTACCAAAATAACAAATATCCCCAAGATTCCTGGTATGGGTAGATAGTATCCTAAAAGCGCAGCGGTCAAAGCTCCAACAATTAGTTGTCCTGGTTCTCCAAGGTTCACCACGTTTGAACTGAATGCTATTGCTGCAGCCATACCCGTTAATATCAATGGGGTAGCGTTGTTTAAAGTTGAAGAAAGAGAAAACCATGAAGCTAATCCGTAATTAAATAATGCTCGATAAGCTTCGATAGGGGAATTTCCCTGGAGTTTTATCAAAACCGCAGCTGCAAGAAAAGACAAGGCTATACCAATGATTCCTGTTAATATTTTATTTAAACTTTTCATAGTTTAGCCCCCAACATGTATTCGCCCACTTCTTCTTTTGAGTGAATTTTGGGGTCTAATTCAGCCACTATTTCTCCTTTTCGTACCACGTACAACCTATCGCACATAGATAAAAGTTCATCCAGATCTGCAGAGATCATCAGAATCCCTTTCCCTTTTTCTCTCATTTCAAGGATAACGTTATGAACATATTCGATTGAACCAACATCTAATCCTCTGGTTGGTTGGTCCAAAAGCAAAAAAGGCGCATCGAGGCTGAATTCACGTGCAACTATTAATTTCTGCTGATTTCCTCCGGAAAGACTTTTAGGAACATCGTTTATACTTCTTGAAAGGATGTTGTATTGATTGATCAAATCTTTCGCAAATTTTTTAGCCTTTTTCCAATCCATGATGTATTTGAATTTTGATAATCTTTCACCTAAGTGGTGAGTCATTGAAAGATTTTCTACTAAAACAGCGTTCAAAGCTAATCCAAATCTTTTTCTATCGGCAGGAATATAACTTATTAGTCTTCTTCTTTTTCTAATAGGGAACTCTGTGATATTTTGATCTTCTATAAAAATTTTTCCGTGATCCGGATAAATTTCACCGATTATTGTTTGTACAATCTCGTATTGACCGTTGCCTTCGACACCTGCTAAACCAACTATCTCACCTGATCTAATAACAATATTGATGTTTGACAATAGGTTTATCTTTGTTTTATTCGAAGCAACGGTCAAATTTTCACATTTAAAAACCTCTTTACCTGGTTCTTTTGGGACCTTCTTCACTGTTAGCATGACCTCTTTACCCACCATCATTTTTGCCAATTCACCTTTTGAAAGGTTATCGTTCTTTAAAGTTGAGATAATTTTTCCTCTTCTCATAACTGTTATGATGTCTGAGATTTCCAATACTTCTTCCAATTTATGACTGATAAAAACAATGGTTTTACCGGTATCTCTAATATTTCTTATCTCTTTGAATAGTTGCTGAGTTTCTTGAGGTGTTAATACCGCTGTTGGTTCATCAAAAATCAATGTGTCAACCTTTCTGTACAACAATTTTAGAATCTCCACTTTTTGTTGGGCTGCGACAGAGAGGTTAGAAGTAGTTGCTTGTAAATCAACAGCCAAACTAAACTTTTTGGTAATCTCTTCTAACTCATTTAATATTTTTTCTTTATCTAAGAAGCCGAAATTTTTTGTCTTTTCCATACCCAGAACAACGTTCTCGTATACCTTAAAAGAAGGAACGAGCATAAATTCTTGGTGAACCATACCTATCCCAAGTTTAATAGCTACGTTTGGGTTAGTTATTTTTTGTTCTTGACTATTGATAAAGATCTCCCCACTGGATGGAGGTACCATACCGTATAAGATCTTCATCAACGTGCTTTTTCCGGCTCCGTTTTCGCCAATAATAGAGTGAATTTCTCCTTTTTCTAAGGAGAAATTCACTCCTTCCAAGGCTAAAACATCAGGTGGGTATACTTTATAAATATCTTTTATTTGTATATATGACATTTAGAACCACCTATGGATTATTATTATCTATACTCTTTGACCACAATCTTTCCATCCGCTACATCTTGCTGGATCTGTAATATTTTTTCTACAGTTTCTTGAGGAAGAATCTGATATGTATATTCATCGATAGCCAATCCTACCGCTCCGGCTTTTAATCCGAGCTTGTACAACGTACCGGGTTCATATCTCCCCTCTACTATGTCTTTAAATACTAGTTCAATGGATTTTCCAACTTCTTTAAGATCGCTGGTGATCACGTGGCCTGGGGCAAGGCCATTTTGATTTGAATCTACGCCAATAGCATATTTCCCTTCTTCCTGGGCGGCTTGTAATACACCAGTACCGGTTAAACTTGCGATTTGAAATATTATATCCACACCCTGAGAATAAAGTTGTAAAGCGGCTTGTTTTCCTTTGGCAGGGTCATCCCAACTTCCCACGTATATCGTTCTTACTTCAATTTCCGGATCTATGTAATGTGCCCCTTGTTCATAACCATATACAAAGGATCTGATGACTATATCGTCATCTCCGCCTACAGCCCCTATTAGTTTTTGGGGATTTATCCCTTCCAATTCAGTCATTGTTGTAACGATACCTGCTACAACTCCAGCCATGAAAGCCCCTTCTTCTTCAACGTAATCAACGTTTGATATTATACCCTGTTTATCTTCAACTACGGTGTCAATATTAACGAATATCTTATTGGGAAATTGTGCTGCTATGGTTTTTAATTCTTCTTCAAAACCATAAGAGATTACGAATATAACATCTGCCCAATTTGCGGCTGTGAGTAAACTTTGATAATAGAGCGAAGGATCAAAGTTGCATTCAATTACCCTTGTTTGAACCCCATAATCAGTTTCAAGTTGTTTTATGCCAGCGTAACCAGAGTCATAAAAGGATTGGTCCCCAAGGGAACCGTTTATTACGTATGCTACCCTTTGTGGTACGGCAAAAGCTGTGAAAGAAAAGAGAATAACAATGAACACAAAAAATGTGAATCTTTTCATATTTTACACCTCCCCATACGATTTATTATACTATTTTTATGAACTTTGCTATCTGCTTTAGCGCCCCCTTCGCCCCGCTGTCCACCCATAATCTTTACGATCTATTAATTCCCTTTTGGGTACTTAATTTAAATGTCCATTGTGCTAATGTAGAGATTTTTATCTTTGAAAAATCTGGTAAATAGGTTTCCAACGTGTCTTTCAAAGGGTCTGACCAATAAGAAGGGAAATCGTTTGCACCATACATGATCCCCAATATCGTACCTACCTCACCAGCATTACAATCAACGTCGTAACCGAAAGAAGATACGATCTTCATTGTTTTATCAAAATCCCCTTCTCCAAACCACAGAGAAGTCAAAACAGAGGCGGTATTGGGATACAGATGTACCCAATTATACCTTTGGAAATTGTCCTCTGTTTTTCTGAGGACGTTGATCCAATCATTATTTGCTTGACAATATTTTACTACATTATCTACGACTTTTTTAAATTCGGTATTTTTGGGGATATAATCCAATGACTTTTCTATTATTTTTCTTGGATCTTTTTCAGAAAAAGCCAAAGATGTCATAACCGCACTATGTATGCCACCGTATATACCGTTACCACTATGGGATACTTGTGAATCTATAAACGATAACTTTGCGGCATTATATGGATCGCCAGGTTGCAATAAACCATGAACCATGCATCTCATCTGTGCTCCTATCCATTCTTGAAATGGGTTATTAAAAAATCCTGATTCGGGTGGGAATATTCCTCTTTTAATATTTTCAAGGGCTATCAACTCAGCACTCCATCCAAATGGTATGTACGATATCCAATTTTTTGCTAAATCCTTTGAAGTGATCCTTCCCCACTTCTCTTCGTAAGTTTTGAGAAAAATTAATTCATAGGTCACATCGTCGTTGATCGTTGAAACCTCACCTATGTAAGTACCCAATTGGTCAGAATA
This sequence comes from Petrotoga sp. Shatin.DS.tank11.9.2.9.3, assembly GCF_003665005.1. Classification (NCBI taxonomy): domain Bacteria; kingdom Thermotogati; phylum Thermotogota; class Thermotogae; order Petrotogales; family Petrotogaceae; genus Petrotoga; species Petrotoga sp. Shatin.DS.tank11.9.2.9.3. The sequence continues at coordinate 113,270 of NZ_JGVT01000004.1, read as the reverse complement.
TGTTTCTTCCAACGCATCGTGGGTATACCCTTCAAGTTTGGTTCCCATAGATCCACCTGCAAGTTGGCCTAACCAACCACCATGAATCTTGTCTTTTAGATTATCAATATTGTTAAATTTTTGCTTAGGAAAAGAGTTAGAGATATCTTCCCAGTCCAAAGGTCTATCATACTTTTCGTATGCGTTATTGTCCAATGAATCGGCTTTAGAAAGAGAAAAGAAAATTTCTGAAGTTATAGCCTTTAATTTAGAGTAATCTTTATTTTTTAATGCTTCGAATCCTTTATCCAGCAGTAACTCCGCTTGGTTTACGTTTTTACCCATATTTTCTACAGATTGGACTGCACCAACGATGAGAGATTCCGGGGCGTTAGAACCTGGAACTTTACTATCCCAAAGGGTTACCAATATCTCTTTTGGGAAAACATTCATTTTTTCTACATCTTCCCATTTTTCGATGTGATCTTTTTTTGGTTTGGCGTTTCTTCTTCTATTAAATTCGTTTTCCCATGCCTTCATAATTTTTCTCCTTTCTTGAAACAAGAGGAGCTCTAATGATATAATTATTTTATCACATCTGTCGGTTAGGAGGATGATTAAAAAATTATGAATGAATTTGTAATTTTAGGGCATAGGGGTTACAGGGCAAAATTTGTCGAAAATACGATCGAAGCCTTTAAAAAAGCCAGAGAATATGGTGCCGATGGTATTGAGTATGACTCGAGATTAACTAAAGATGGGACGTTAGTTGTTCTTCACGACGATAGTATTGAAAACAGAAAGTTGAAGGAATTGACTTACGATGAGTTAAAACAAATACATTTTAAAAATGGAGAGACCGTTCCAACAGTCGAAGAAGTTATCTTTAATTTAGATGAGCGAGCTATTCTTAATTTAGAAATCAAAGAAGTTGAGGCGGCTGTTCCTTCCTACGAAATAACTAAAAGAATGAATGCAGTTGATAGAACCCTATTTTCTTCTTTCAAAATTGACGCTTTAAGAAAGGTCAGAAGTTTAGATAAAAGTGCAAAAGTTGGATTACTGATTGAATATGATACTTTAAAATACGTAGAGGAATTGAATAAGGAGATCGATTTTTATTCTTTGAATCTTTGGATAGACGCTTTAAAAGATGATATAGAACTTTCTAAAGAACTCTTGCATAAATGGAAAGAAAAGGGTTTGAAGATATTTTTATGGACGGTCAACGATCCTAAATATTTGCACACATTCAAGGGTTTGTACGACGGTATAATTACCGATGAGGTTGAAAAAATAGTAGAAGTAAGGAGACAAATCGCAAAAGAGAAACTTTAGAGATTGATGTGTCGAGGTATGGGGATGTTATATGGTTCTTTTGTTGGTTTTTCATTGTAAAAAGGACGGGTGCACCATGGACATCCCGAGGTTTTTTTAGCTTCTTCCATATCTATCTCCGCTTCTGGCAATTTTTCAAGGTTACCATTTGAATCAAAGAGAAAATCGGTTTTTTCTACATCGTGTTGTAAGATGATTTCTCTAGCGATCTGGATTTTTCTGTACCTAGATAAAGAAGGTGGTAAAAGGTTTTCAAACCTTGTCCCCTTTATGGGGGTAAAAGAAAATAAACTTACCAATATCTTAAACTTTTTCATTTTTAATAAAAACTCTATAATATTTTCGTCTGTTTCTCCCAATCCAACGATTATATGTGTTGTAATTCTGTTGGGGAAATCATTTGAAGCGTTTATGAGCATATTTTCATAGACTTCGTATCTACCGCCCCTGATTTTTGAGAAAAGTTCTTTGTTTGCTACATCTATAGCCATTCCAACCCTATCAACGTTGTACTTTTTAAACAAGGTTCTAACTTCTTCAATATTTCTTGGCCTTATAGAAACAGAGATAGGTATTTCTGTTTCTTTCAATAAAGATAATAATTCGTTTAATTCGTTCCAGTAATCTAAAGAAGAAACAACTTGTACACAAATACGTTTGAATTTTGTTGGGATGAAGATACTTTTAAAAGTTTCTAGAGATATTTCAGGCCATTTGATTCTTGATAATAGATCTGCGTTACTTTCAGCCTTCCTAGCTTGTGCACAATAAGCACAGTTGAAAAGGCACTTTTCCCCGATCATGAGATAAGCTGTGTAGTTTGGGAAGTCAATTTTTCCTTTTTTTAAACCGAGTTCTACAGCTGTAGCATAGGATAAACGCAATTTAAATATTCCTCCATTCACCTATTGTTTCGATATATTTGTTACTTAGCGTGTATTTTCGATGTATACGAAGTCATATCCCTTATATTCAAAAACATGAATAGTCGCTTCTTTCGTTGTTGTCGATATTGTTTGTTTAATTTCATAACTATTCAAAAACTCTTGAGGCGTTAACGCAAAGATTTCTTCCACTTCATTTATTAATTCAAAGGCTTCTGTGATTTCCTTTTCTTTCAAATTTCTGTATTCAAGGATCCGATAGGTATATTCATATGAAAGCACAGAAAAGATCAACGTTGGGATCATAATAACAAAAGTCAACACTACTTTCAAATTAGAACGACCCCAGTAGTATAATAATTAAGATTATCAAAAGTATACCTATTATTGAGAAACCAGCTATTATCAGTACATCTAATGAACCTATTTTTTTATCAATAGGTATACTTTTATCATTTTTCATTTGGACGTATAAATCTCCGATAGTTTTTGTTTCGTTTTCGTGTTCAGTTTTTTCTTGAGACTTTCTTAAAATTTGAAGTCGATTTTGGTCTACTGAAACCTTTAACTCTCTATGAACTACCGCTTTACCCAAAACCCCATTCCCTAGATCTACTTTTAAAAATATATAGTCGCTTGAAGGAATCAACTCTTTAGATATAATTTTTCCCTCTACTACTTCTCCCATTTTTTTTTCGCCTTCATTTTTATTTTCAATTGGTAAAACTATTATAGGTTCACCTATATCCAATTTAGAAACGGAATAACCTTCTATGGGGTCTATTATTGGATAGATTTCGGTTGCACTTTTAACGTCCTCTCTAGTTAAGTATTCTTTTAAACCTTCTTCACCTTTTTCTTTAACGGCTGTTATCCAGGTTAGATCCTTATAATCAAATTTCTGGGCTACCAATCTGATCTTTGTATCTCCAGACCATTCACTTAAAATATCGCTCAAAATTGATTTTAAAACATAAACATCTTCATCTTCTATAGCCATAAAGATTTTTGTCCCTGTGACCTCGAATTTCATTTTTTTTAGCGTGCTGTAGAAGTAGGCTTTGAACTGGGTTAACAGGTTATTATTTTTTTCCTTAGACAATTGATAATACAGCATATCAATGTCTGATTTAAAATCAAGGTAGTCTTTTGTAATATCAGGAAGATCTATTTCTCTAATTTGAGTCCTACTCAACAAAAGAACATTAAAATAGGGGGTTTGAGCCTTTTTACCAAACATATATCCCACATACGTTTCACCAGTTAAATTTGAAGTTGCTAAAAATTTTAATGCATAAAAGTCCATATTTTTTTCCCCTTTTCTTGAATATACGTTCTTTCTAAAAATTTTTTGTTCACTTTAATATTCCTTCCCCACTTTTTATTTCTTCCACATCATAATCATTTAAATCCATCTCGTTGTCTATTACACAATTTTTCCCTATTATCATTTTGTCTTTTATCTTCGAGTTGAAGCCTATTACAGTTATATCTGAATTATAGATCTTTTTATCGACTTTTGATTCTGAGAATTTGCCTTTTCCTATCTCAACCGAATCACCGATAATAGTGTTCTCAGCAACAATTGTTTTTTCTATATACGAATTTTTGCCGATAAATACGTTATTCATTATTATGGAATCTTTTACATAAGTTCCCTCTGAAACGGTTACCCCCTGGAAAATTACTGAATTTTCAACTGTACCATATATTTCTGATCCTTCACTAACAAAGCTTTTTATTACACTAGATCCCTTTGCAATGAAAGCAGGTGGTAACTCTTCCGATTGAGTGTATATTTTCCAATTTTCATCATGAAGGTCTAACGGAGGCAAGGGAGAAATTATCTCAAGATTACAGTCAAGATAAGATTCTAAAGTTCCAACGTCTCTCCAATACCCTTCAAAGTTGAAAGCATACAGTTGAGAATTTTCTACTAGCGATTTGGGAATAATATTTTTTCCAAAATCATGTTCAGAAGTATTATCTTTGGCATCTCTTATTAGAGCATCTTTTAGAAAATTCCATTTGAATACATATATACCCAAAGAAGCCAAGGTTCCTCTTGGTTCTTTGGGCTTTTCTTGAAATTCGATTATTCTATCGAAAGGGTCAGTGACCATTATACCAAATCTATGTGCTTCGCTCACTGGTACTTCCATACAGGCTATAGTACCATCGGCATCTTTTTCTATATGATAATCTATTATATCGTTGTAATCCATTTTATATACATGATCCCCTGACAACAGTAACACAAAATCAGGTTTATACCTTTCTATGAATTCTATGTTTTGATAAACCGCATCGGCTGTTCCTTGGTACCAAGAAGTTCCTGATCTGCTTAGATAAGGGGGCAAAATATGTAAACCTCCGCCTTTTATGTCCAAGTCCCAGGGTTTTCCTATCCCCAAATGTTCTACCAACCTATGTGGCATATATTGAGTGACAACACCTACTGTATTTATATTTGAATTAACGCAATTACTTAAAGTGAAATCGATCATACGATATTTTCCACCGAAGGGTACGGCGGGCTTTGCTAAATTGTTTGTAATTACCCCAAGTCTTGTTCCTTGACCTCCAGCTAAAATGATAGCTAAAACACGCATTTCAATGCCTCCTTTATAGAACAGCCCCTTTTTCTATAACGTTGATCTCGTTACCTATGCCTTCTAACTTTCTCCCTGATCTTATCCTTACGTTTTTATCAATTATTGTCTTTCTAATTACACTTCCTTCCTCTAAATAACTTCCTTGAAGTACTATACAATTTTCTATTACTGAACCCGCTCCAACGTACACATCCCTAGAAAGGACAGAATTTCTAACAACTCCATTTATTATACAACCATCAGATATAAATGAATTGGAGACTTCGGCGTTAACGTTAATCTTCGGTGGGGCCGAATCTTTGAGCTTAGTATATATTTTTCTTTCTGGTGAATAGAACAATTCATTTCTGACCTCTTCTTTTAGAATATCCATATTAATATTATAATAATCTTCCACAGATTTTTTTATATTTTTCCAATAACCATCAAAATCGTAAGAAAAAACTCTCATCCTGGATAAATTGGGAATGATTATATCTTTTAATAGATCGAATTTACCGTTTGATACGTTGGCATATAGAATTTCCATCAAAAACGCTTTGTTTATAAAATAAACACCCAAAAAAATCTTATCAGAGCGATATTGGGAGTCCTTTTCATAGATTTGTGTGATTCTGTTATTTTCGTCTGTAATGACTTGTCCATATTGGCTAAAATTTACTCCCTCTTCTACAGTTTTTGTTAGCAACGTAATATCTGCGCCGTTTTTTACATGGTATTTGAAAAGCGGTCTAAAATCAATATTATATATATGATCTCCAGAACCAATTAAAACAAAATCTTCGTATGATCTTCTCAAAAAGGTCAAATTTTGAAATATTGCATCCGCTGTTCCTTCATAGTACATTTTATGACTTTGAGGGCTTATAAATGGCTGAAGTATGAATAATCCCCCTCTTTTTCTATCCAAGTTCCATTCTTTACCGCTTCCCAAATGATCCATGAGAGACCTAGGATTGTATTGAGTAAATACTCCTACGTTTGTGATGCCAGAATTTACCATATTGCTTAACGTAAAATCTATTGCTCTGTACTTACCAAAAACAGGAACGGCTGCGCTAGTTCTTTTTAAAGTTAATTTATCTAAATTATCTTTGGTGGATCCAGAAAGAATAAGACCTACAACCCTCATAAACCTCACCTCTTTGATGTTTACAACTCGTTTTCAAACCCGCATAGATATTCAAAAATCTCATTTTCTTCAAAGAAAATTTTCCACTCTTGTTCAGCACTTTGAATCGAATCTGAGGCATGTACAATGTTCTTTCTGACACTTATCCCAAATTCTCCACGAATGCTTCCTGCCTGAGCTTTTAGGGGATCCGTTTCACCGTTTATACTTCTAACAGCTTCAATAACCCTTGGGCCTTCTATAATCATAACAACCACAGGTCCAGATAGTATGAATTCTATCAATGGTTGATAAAAATCCTTACCTTGGTGTACTTTGTAGAGCTCTTCAGCTTGTGCTTTTTTCATCTTTATCATCTTCATAGCAACTACTTTTAGGCCTTTTTGTTCATATCTTTTGATTATTTCACCAATTAGTCCTCTTTTAACAGCGTTAGGTTTTATCATCACAAATGCTTTTTCCACCAAATTAAGCTCCCCCTTCTATTCATCTTTTAAAGATTCTACAATATTGAAGCTCGCTGCTCGCCTTGATGCGACATAACTAAAAAAAATGGATACAAAACTGTTTATTAAAAAGGCTATCAAAAAAGAGCTGGCTGTTATCTTAATGGGTAAATATTCCACATAAAAGAGGCCTTCGGGTAATGGGATCTTTAAAATAATTAGAAACCAGCAGGTTAAAACACCGGCAATAACTCCAAGTACAAATCCTACTAGAGATATTAAAAAAGTTTCTAAGATAAAAATAGTAGTTACTTGTCTTCTTTGAAAACCAAGAGCCCTTAAAATAGCTATCTCTTTTTTTCTGGTAAAGATAGAGAAAGAAACAGAGTTTGATATACTGAATCCAGAAATCAAAAGAATGAAAAAAGTTATCATAAAAGCTATCAAGCTATCAAATTGGACTGCCTTAGCCAAAGTTTCGTTGGACTCTTCCCAAGTGAGGGCGGAGTAACTAGAAAGATATTTTTCTTTAAATTGTTGAGCCTTGTTTGGATTTTTTAAAAAAATACCAGTATACTCTTTTGAATTCGAATTTTGAGACAATATGAAGGTTGAATCATACGAATATACCCCAGAATCGAATATTCCTGTAACGGTACTTTCTTGGAAAATCGGCAATAGACCGCTTGTTTTAACAGTTATTATGGTATCACCAATTTCAACATTGAGATTATTCGCTAATTTATTTCCTAATATAAGGCCTTCGGTACCCTTTTCCTCATTTATAAATCCTTCATAGATTGATAGATCATCCAATTCCATAAGTTGAGAGAAGGCAATTTTAGATTGGTTTATAACTGCTACAGAGGAGATGTTGAAATTTACAATTTCGTCTATTTCTGATGAGGTTTGAGTGTAATTTCCTCTAACAACTAGATGAGGATAAAAATTAGTTATTGAATCTATTAACAAGCTATCGAAACCATTTATTATTGAAGTAACTACTATAATACCCCATACCCCTATTATCATAGCGATGAGTGAGAATTTAAAGTTTTTTTTCGACCTTGTGAAAAAAGAAATAGCCAAAAGTAAAACCGGATTATTTCTTTTACCACCTTTCATTGAGAACCACCAGAGCATCGTAATCCGTTGGATCGTTCAAATTTTCTGAAATAAAATCTATCAACTGGAAATATTTGTACTTATCTTCTATTTCGATGAAATTTGTTCCGAACGTCTCTTTCAAATCTGCCTTTATCTTTTCCTTAGTTTCTTCTTCGACGTTCCTAAAAAAAACATATGAATATTGGTCACTTAAACCATCAAAAGTTTCATCCAAAACCTTAATCTGATACCCCGGTTTTTTCCATACGTCAAAAACATATGTATAAAAATTATATAATTTACTAGAAAAATTTTTGGTTATGAGAATTTTTGGTTTATCATTGCTTTGGTCAGAATATGTTTCAAAGGTTTTCAACTTGTATTGAATTTGGGGTATTTTACTTTCATCAGCAACTACATAGCTATCTTTGATTAGATAGGGGAATGAGATAAATTCCATCTGGGCATCCTTCGCTTGGTTATACAAAAAAAGTAGATCTTGGATTTCAAAAGAATTAATCGTGTCAGATAAACCTATATTAATAGCTTCAAGGAGTTTATTTATTCCAGCAGATTGAACTTCATCCAATAAAGCCAATACAGCATTTTTTTGACGTTCCATCCTTCCTAAATCTCCCGATGTATCTCTATACCTTACATAATATAACAATTCTTCACCGTTTAACTTATTATACCCTTTTTTAAAATCTATGTGTAAATTTTGATGGTAATCTGAGTAACTCATATCTGATTCTATGTATATATCTATTGGAGCAAATAAATCACCAATACTTTTAAATATAGAATAATCAAAAATTATGTAATCTGAAATCTGAACACCGCTTAATTTTTCGACCTCTTCTTTTAGCCTGTCTATGCCGTAAATTTCATAAACAGAGTTAATTCTTCTTTCACTTTGATCGATACTGATCAAAAGATCCCTTGGTATGGGTAGAAAAACGATTTTTCCTTTATCGATTCCCCCTAAGATTATGACATCAGTTCTTGTTGAACTTTCGATGTTCTCGTCCATTCCCAGGACTAAGAAATAGTAAGGAAATTCTATGGGGGATAAATCTAATTGAATATTCTTACGTAAAGGTATTATAAAACTGAGTGTCAAAAAAATCAGAAAAATGAAAGATAATATTCTTAAGATATGTATTTTCAAATAATAATCACTCCACGATCTCTTTGACCCTTTCAAAAGCCTCTACATCCGCGTATTTTCTTTCGATTGTTTGATTTGCTATATTGATTTGAATAGGTTCATTTAAAAGGAGTGGAACGGTTAATTTATCGTAATTGGTAATAGAGTACTTTGAAAAGCCATCAATGAGGGCATAAATACCTTCTTCGTCTAAATTGGTCGACCTATCGTAATTTTTGACTATATCTACGTATCCTCCCAAACTGAAAACTTGCCAAAATCTTATCTCACTATTCTTCAAAACGTCAAAAAATCCATCGATACCTTTTAAGTTGCTGCCTCCTAATTTACTTATAAACTCGTTGGCAACTTCATCATTTAGGTAGAAATAGTAATTAAAATTTGAGTTAAGATCAAACAACTCCAAAAAATCGTTTGTCACTTTATCTAAATTTTCAGAAGATAGAGTAATGTAAGACTCTGGAAATGTAGTTCCATCTTCTACTTTGACTATCATTATCTTTCTGTTATCGTTCAGAACCCTTATAAAATATAGCCCATTGTCATAAGATGCTGTATAAGTTACACTGCTCGAAGCTGCTACAGGATTGTTGATGAATTGGTTGTATCTATATAACATGAAGCCTAAAAAAGCCGCTAATATAGCGATAATTATTATCAAAATAAGCCATATTCTTCTGCCTCTTTTTCTTTTTCCTCCAACATACACATTTGCCACAAAACACACCTCCAACCAGCGGATTCCTTAAATAATTTAGAAATTAAAAAACAGCAACGAGAGATGCTCTCAATGAGCATCTCTCAAACATTTTATTTGTTTTGTAAAAAATTACTTAAAACTTCTTCCAAATCTGGTTTACCTATTTCTTGCAACTCGTAAGTTACCCTAACTGTAGGTTTTTTTATGTCCATAATCCTTGTTAGATCAATTGGTGTACCTATAACCACAACTTCAGCATCGGATTTATTGATGCTTTCTTCCAGTTCTTTTATCTGTTTTTTTCCATAACCCATTGCGGGAAGTATTTTATCAAGATGAGTGTATTTCTTATAAGTATTTACTATTGAACCAACTGCATAAGGCCTTGGATCGATTATTTCAGAAGCTCCAAATTTTCTGGCAGCTATAAAACCGGCTCCATAAGTCATTTCGCCGTGAGTTAAGGTTGGACCATCTTCAATAACAAGGCATCTCTTCCCTCTTATAATAGAAGGATTTTTAACGAATAAAGGAGATGCAGCATCGATCACTGTTGCGTTTGGATTCCATTTTTCTATATTTGCTCTTACTTTTTCAATACCTTCCAATGTTGCTGTTTCTTCTTTATTGATAACAAGAACATCTGCCATAATTAGATTGGTCATCCCAGGGAAGTAGGATACTTCGTGACCAGCTCTGTGTGGATCGACTACAACAATAGATAAATCAGGTTTATAGAACGAAAAATCGTTGTTTCCCCCATCCCATAATATAACATCGGGATTTTCTTCTTCTGCCTGTCTCAATATCTCTTCGTAATCAACACCTGCATAGATGACAGAGTTCCTATCTATATGAGGTTCATACTCCTCTCTTTCTTCAATTGTACATTCGTGTCTATCTAGATCTTCGTAAGTGGCAAACCTTTGTACCTTTTGCTTTACTAGGTTCCCATATGGCATTGGATGTCTGATTGAAACTACTTTCAAACCTTTATTTTTTAGAATATCCAAAACTCTCCTCGTTGTCTGACTTTTCCCTGATCCGGTTCTAACAGCACAAATAGAGATAATAGGTTTTTTGGATTTCACCATAGAATTGTTCGGGCCCAGAAGTTTAAAATCTGCTCCACTAGCAAGCACCAAAGAAGCTTTTTCCATTACATACGAAAAGGGCAAATCGCTGTAGGATAACACAACTTCGTCGATGTTGTTTTCTTTGATAAGATTGGCTAGATTTGCTTCTGATTCTATGGGTATCCCATTGGGATACAACTCTCCAGCGAGTTCTTTGGGGTAAAGCCTTCCTTCGATGTCAGGAATCTGTGTGGCTGTGAAGCAAACAACTTCGTAGTCAGGATTATCTCGATAATAAACGTTGAAATTATGAAAATCTCTACCTGCAGCTCCCATTATCAAAACTTTTTTTCTCAAGAGTATCTCCTCCTTATAAGTGGCATACTAGCGCACCTAGGGCCTCCCCTTCCTCTAGATAATTCACTGGACGGTATGGTTAAAACTTCTATCCCCGATTTTTCTAATTCTCTGTTGGTGATGTAATTTCGGTCGTAGGTAATAACCTTTCCAGGTTCTATTGCCAAACTGTTGGAGCCGTCATTCCACTGCTCCCTGTGTGATGCTATTATATCAGCGTTTCCACATTTAATAATTTCGACATGATCTAAATTAAGATGTTTTTTTAATATGTTTTCCAAACTTTCTTCTTCCTCATAAAAATCAAATCCCTCTTTAGACTTAGTAATAATGAAAGTATCTATATCTTCTTTTAAATTTGCATGTACTAGAAATTTATCGTAATCAACCATTGTGAATATGGTGTCTAAATGCATATAAGCCCTATTATCAGGTATTATAAAAGCAATTATCTTCTCAAAGGTATCTTTATTTTCTTTTAGAAACTTCTTAGCTAGGATTTCAACAGCTTCTGGTGAAGTTCTTTGAGAAATCCCTACCGCTAAAACTTTTTCGCTTAACACTAAGATATCCCCACCCTCTATTGGATAAGGGTAATCTTTCTCGTAATACAATGGGGTGCCTTCAAATTTTGTGTTGTATTTTATGACATATTCCATAAGCATAACTTCTCTTCTTCTTGCTGAGGTTTTCATTCTGTTCACGCAGGCACCTTTTCCCAAAATCGCCACAGGATCCCTTTGAAAATATAGATTCGGCATAGGTGGAAGGAAAAAAGGTAACTCTATATCCGCTCTTCTAACCCTCAAGGAGAAGATGTTTCTGTTAATTTCTAGTTCATCAGAACGTATACCCGATATTATAGTATCCACCATTTCTTTGGTATCTAGGGAAAACAAATAATCTTTTAAAAGAGCATAAATGAAGCTATTGTATATTTCTGAGAATTGTAAAAACTCTTTGACAAATTTTTCTTTTAAATCCAAATCATTAAGCGTTTCCGTCAACAATTCAGTAAGATACAAAACTTCTACACCATTCTCTCTTAAAACATTTGCAAAGTAATCATGTTCTTCTTGCGCTTTATACAAAAAAGGAATATCGTCAAATAACAGATCAGAAAGATAATGAGGAGATAAATTTTCTAACTCTTTTCCCGGTCTATGTAGAAGGATTTTTTCTAATTTTCCGATTTCTGAATACACAGATAAATTCATGACTTTTAAGCACCAACCTTTTCCTTTCTAATATTATACAACAAAAACTCTTCTAAAAAATCTCATAGCTTTGTAAAAGTGTTGGGGCGTTCAAAGTATCAAGCACTTTTTCTAAAAGTATGCCTTCCCTTTGGGGATATTTATAACCATAACTAGCTTTTAAACACGTAGAAACGAATTGAGTAGCCCTGTCTATTGCCATTGGTACACTGTCTCCGTTTAAAAGACTACCAACGATAACGCTTGCAAAGGAGTCCCCTGTACCAGGGTATAAGGCTTTTATATAGTTATTGGTGATTTTCCAAAACCTATTATTTGTCCTTTCATAAGCTAATACCCCTATTTTTGATTTAGATTCATCAGGAACACTTGTTATAATAACGATTTCTGGGCCCATGTCTGACAAACGTTTTAACCAGCTTTTCAACATCTCTTCACTAATATCTTGGTCGTACTTTTCATCCAAAAGAAAACAAGCTTCCGTTAAATTTGGTGTTATTACATGAGACTTGGAAACTAGTTTTTTCATATCTTTGACCATGCCTTCAGTAATGGTAGCGTAAAGTCTCCCGTCATCCCCCATTACTGGATCAACGACTACTAGAGTTTCATTTTTCTGTGAAAAATATTGTATAAATTCCATTACAATATCGATCTGTTTTTCTGAACCTAAAAAACCACTATAAATGGCATCAAAACTCAGGTCTAATTTTTTCCAATGCGATATTATATCTTTCATATTGTCTGTTAGATCCAAAAAAGAGTAATCCTCAAACCCCCCTGTATGGGTTGATAGTATGGCAGTGGGAAGTGGGCAGACTTGAATCTCCATAGAAGATAATATAGGAATTACAACGGTTAAAGAAGCTTTTCCAAAACCTGAAAGATCGTGAATTGCCGCAACTCTTTTGATGGGTTTCTCTTTCAAATACATCATTCCTTTCCCCTAAGATAGGATGTTAAACTCTTTTGCTATTTCTGTACCAAGTTGGGCATTGTTGTAGACTAATTCAATATTTGCTTTTAAACTTTCCCCTTTTGTTAATTCGTTTATTTTTGAAAGTAGAAAGGGGGTTAATTCCTTACCTTTTATTTTTCGCCTTTTAGCCTCTTCTATTGCGTTTTCTATTGTTTTATCTATTTCCTCAAAATCCAGTGAATACTCTTTAGGAATAGGATTTGCAATAAAAATGCCCCCTTGTAGGCCCAAGTCCCACTTTGTCTTCATTATTGATGCGATTTCTTTAGGAGTTTCAACTCTATAAGGTACATTTATCCCACTTTCCCTCGAAAAAAAGCATGGAAGTTCGTCTGTTTGATAGCCAATCACTGGGACACCGAAAGTTTCCAAATATTCTTTGGTTAATTGAAGATCTAATATAGCTTTAGGTCCAGCAGATATCACCGCCACGTTGGTTTTCGCAAGCTCTTGCAGGTCTGCGGAGATATCAAAAGTTTCTTGAGCGTTTCTATGTACACCTCCTATTCCTCCCGTTACGAAGACCTTTATTCCAGCAAGTTCAGCTATAATCATAGTTGCTGCAACCGTGGTAGCGGCGTTAAAACCTTTTGCAAGGATAACGGGGAGATCCATCCTGCTTGCTTTCAATATGTTTTTGGAGGTGGCCATGAATTCTAATTCTTCTTTTGATAATCCTACTTTCATTTTGCCATCTATTATTGCGATAGTTGCTGGAACTGCTCCCCTTTCTCTTATTGTTTCTTCTACATTTTTTGCCACTTCTACATTTTGTGGATAAGGCATTCCATGAGAAATTATAGTTGATTCCAAGGCAACGATAGGTCTATTTTCTTTCAAAGCTTGGTACACTTCTTCTTTTATTTCTAAATATAGGGTTGTATTCATATTAGTTTTCCTCCAAAAGCTGTATTTTTATTGTTTTACAAACTTTCTATAGCGCCACTTTGCCCGGCAGCCCTTTTAATTAATCAAAAATTTTAGAAGATAACTCATCTGCCACTGTTTTTGGACTTTTTAGGGTAATTTGAGAGGCTTTTATTCCGTATTCAATGCTTTTTTCTATATCAGCATCTTTGTAAATGCCGTAGATAAATCCAGCGGTGAAAGCATCTCCGGCACCATTGGAATCGACTATTTCGGAGTCTTCGACTTCATCTACAGAAAAGAAATCTGCTTTTTTAATGCGATTGTTTAAAAGGAGAACCCCCTCTTCCCCGTTTGTTACAATTAAATTAAAAATATTGGGGAATTTTTCTGAAAAAGTCTTTTGTATACTTTTATAATCAAAAAAATTCAAGTTTTCTTGTTCTCTTAAGGATTTCAATTCTGAGAAGTTTAGGGTCAGATAATCTATTTTTCCAGTTATATTTTTTAATTTTTTTACTTTTAGATTTGATACGGCGTTAAAAACTGTGTAAACATTCGTGTTTTCAAGGATTTTAAGTATATATTCTATCGTCTGAGGTTCTAAATTTGCTTCAAGAAAGACAATTTTTGATTGGAGTAACGTATCTTTGTGTTTTTTTATATAATTTATATTTATCTCATTAATAATATCCATGTCTGATATAGAGACAAACATATCTTTTTTTTCGTCTAAAATAGCCAGGTAAACACCCGTACGACGGTTATCACAAATCTTGATAAAATTAGTATTTATCTTTAGATTATTTAATTCGGCTAAAATTATTTCACCAAATACATCGTTCCCAACTGCTCCAAATAAATTAACAGGGACTTCTAATTTGCATAAATTGTGGGCAACATTCCGAGCTACACCCCCTGAAGAATAAAAGATACGTCCAGGGTTTGAAGTCTTGAGAGATAATTTTTCGTAAGAAGATCCTTTGAAATCTGTATTTATTCCTCCTATTACTGATACATACATAAAATTTCTCCTCAAATGTTTTTAGGGTTAAAAACTTTTCCTAGATCTTCACAACTTTTTCGCAAATTTTCTTCTTCTTGAATATCAAGTGGTGTGAATTCGTCTGCTGCTTTTATTAACCATTCTAAAAGGTTTATGTGGCTAGAGCATAATATAGAGGTTATTGGCTTAGTAAGAGAAAATCTTATCGTTGTCTTCACTTCTTCATAACTTTCAGAAGGAATATAAAGAAGGTCCGATATCCCTTTTTCTGCATTTATCTTCGTTATCTTTTTTATAAGATTTTGTTTACTTATTACGCCAGTTCCTTTTTCCTTGGCTTTAGAAATTACTTTTCTTCCATAACCAGTGTACCAATTCATCCAATCTATGGGAAAGGTAATCGAATCAAAATCATAACTTTCTAAAAGTTGTAAAGCTATGCTTTCTTTGTTTGTTGAAAAACCTATGTACTTTACTAAGCCCAAATTTTTAGCGGCAAAGAATCCCTCTAACGCGCCTTCAGGACCTAGAATTCTATGAATATCCTCTTGGGTATTTGCAACAATTTGGATCAAGTCTAGATATTGAAGATTGAATTTGGCTAAGAGTTCTTTTATGTCCAGTTGTATCTCACCACTGCTTTTGGAGAAAGACTTACCCGCAATAAAAAGTTTATCCCTATGCAAATTTATTGGAAAAATAGTCGCTTCGTCTTTAGGTTCCAATGTAGGCGAAATTTCAAAGAAATTTACACCACCTAGAATAAACTTTTCTAAAAACCTTTTAATTTCATAATTATATTCGCTTACCAGCAGCTTTTCCAAATCCAAACCTATGATAGAGAGTTCTTCTTGCGTCTTACCCAAAATCCTTCTCTCCATGAAAAAAATCTGCAGGGGACTCACCATTTTAATGGTGAGAGGAATACAGAATCTCTCCTCCTTTTAAGACATTTGATATCCATAACCGTCATTCTTTTGTAGTAATGTAAGATATTTTGGATGTACATCACCAACACCATTTAATAAAAAGCTTGGTCTATGTCGTATTGCAATTCGTCCAATATGGATACCTTTATTTTTCCCTTTTGGTACGTTTGCTAAGACTATGTCGCCTGTTTTGTATCCCATATATGTTCGTTCTTTTGGGCGATAACTCTTTGGAAACCCATACTTATCTACAAAACACATTCTACGCATTCCATGACCGTTTGCTGTAATTTCTAAGACTTGCATATCTGGTTCGAGTTGAACGTTATAACCGCTTTCTCCAACACAAGTTGCATCTATCCAATGTTCCTTTGGATACCCTTGTGTCTCACGGTTGTATTTTGTCTGTCCACCAGTTCCAACTTCGATAGGTAATTTTTCTTTCTTTAGTTGGTTAAACAAATACCAACGTGTAATATTAACTGCTGCTACATCTTTGAGGGGCCCCTTTGCTCTTGCCTTTATTTGGTTCAATTTTTTAGGATTGTTAGCTAGGAACTCATCGATAGATTGATTATTTTTCTTCTGATTGCATTCATGACAAGCTAATGTAAGATTTGATACTCTGTTTGAACCTCCTTTAGATTTGGGTACGATATGTTCTATTTCTAACGGCACATTCTCGTTACCGCAATATGCACATTTTCTACCCCATTTCTCAAGTAGATACTCTTTTACTTCATATCCATACAATGTTCCTCTTTGATACTCTACCCCCTTAATCTCTGGATTTTGTAGTTTTTGAGTATCAAAACGGACTAACTCCATTGAAATACTCGTAACTGGAGAAAAACGTCGAATACGTTTAACCCATGTAAGAATGTTTTCTGCACGACTTATGAGACTAGGTGGCAACCAACCTTCCTTTCTCTTCCTATTCAAAAATCGTGGTTTTCTGTATCTTGTCTTTCTGTTTCTACGAAAACGTCTTACAGCTCTACGAACATCTAAATCCTTTTTAATTATATGTCCTCTGTGATAAATCACAGATGCCCAAATAATTTTCTTACCACGTTTAAAATCTGCTACTAAAGCAACTCCTGTAGTTTTACTTCCAGGATCGATCTTAACCTGTATAGGTTGCGTGTCGCCACCTTCACGTTCTTTCAGAATAATCGTGAATGGATGGTATCGAAATACTGCTGCTTTTCCTTTTTTCAATAACTCTCTTGCCCTAGCAGAATGACATGGCATAAGCGGTTGTTTGTTTTTATCAAGCACAAAAACTCGTTGTACAGATCTCTTTTCCATGGAAGTTACCTTCCTCTCCCTTTCAGGTTAAAGTGAGCCTCGCCAATGTTATTCTGGCTTTTTACGTTCAACACACTGGTTTCAACCCCGTATACCTGTTTAGTGTTGAACGACAGGGCATGGAACTGGCTCCAGCATTCCAAGGTGTCATGACCAGAATAACGTAGTCTTCCAACTTTGCCGTGAGGCTGTTTTCGGACTTAGGCTGGTCAACTCCGAGGCTTCAAGCCTCCGTCTTTAGATGGGGGTAGTTGACTTCTTGTTCCTCCTTTCAATGGTACCCCCTGGAAGGTGATCAACACTTAAAAAAGATATGAAAAATTGCATATTCAATTATACCATAAAAAATAAATACTATAGAAAATTAGCGATTAGGAATAATTAGAGGTAATTAAGGACGATTAAAAACGATTAGAAAGTTGTTTTTTGATTTTGAAATTATACCAATTACTGGTATAATGTATGGGTATATTATTTATATTGTGTCAAGTATGAGTTTTTTTTCACAAACTATATAAAGTGGAGGGATTGTTGTGAAGAAGTTTGTTTCAACTTTTGTTGTTCTTCTAGTAATTTGGCTGTTTTTGACTTCTTTTAACCTTTCTGAATTGATCGTAGGGTTCTTAGTTTCAATTGTTTTAGCAGGAGTCATTGCAGGTCTTGTGGATTATGAGTTTGATCTTTCCATTGTTTACAAACTACCTTTGTTTGTGGTTGTATACGTACCTGTTTTCGTCTACAAAATGTTTTTATCAAATATCGATGTTGCAAGGAGGGTTTTAACACCAAAAATACCTTTAAACCCAGGTTTTGTGAAAATTCCTATTGATTTGAAGGGAGATGTTGGTAAGTTAACTTTAGCCAATTCCGTTACTTTAACCCCTGGGACACTAGCAATTGATGCTGATGATGAAAACCTATACATCCATTGGATAGATATAAAAGGTGAAAACGAAAAAGATTACAAAAAGCATGTTACAGGGACTTTCGAAAAAATTTTGGGGAGGATATACAAATGATAGAGATTGTCGTATTTAGCCTCATTGGAATAGGTGTGTTTTTTTCGATCTTGAGAATGATAATTGGTCCTGAAGTAACAGATAGAATCGTCTCTTTGGATACTATGAACGTAATGATCACAGGAATTATTGTTTTGCTGTCGCATATTTTTAAAAATGAAATTTATTTGGATATTGCAATAGTTTACGGAGTTCTGTCCTTTTTGGAAACGGTTGTTCTTTCCAGATATTTGGAGGCGAAAAAATGAAGGTGATCGGAGACGTTTTAATAATAATTGGAGGGATTTTCTATCTATTGGGAGGTTTAGGTATATTCAGAATGCCGGATGTTTTCAATAGAATACAGGCAGGTACGAAAGCCACGACTTTAGGTGCGTTTTCTTTAATTTTAGGAGTTGGATTTTTAAACCCAACGTGGTTTTTGAAGTCACTAATCTTAGTCGTTTTTATGACTATCACCAATCCCGTTGGAAGTTCCGTTTTAGCTCGCGCCTCCTACTTACATGGTGCAAAAATAGCAAAATTGCAAAAAGATGATTTAAAAAGTTTGTATGAGAAAGAGGAGATGAGCCAAGATGATTGAAATAATAGCTGTAATCATTGGTTTTACAATGATTCTCTTCGCTTTGATGGCAATTGAATCGAAAAAGTTGTTGAATTCCATCGTTTTTTTATCTATAACGTCTTTGCTCTCAGTTGTGGAATTCATAATCATGAAAGCTCCGGATGTTGCTATAACTCAAGCTGTTATAGGTTCGGGTTTGATGACCTCGCTCTTCGTTTTTACTTTGATGACTATGAAAAAGAGTGGTGAAAAATAATGAAGAAGTTTATTTCAGCTTTAATGACGCTTGCCCTTGCCTTTTTTATTTTTTCATTATTGTACGATTCGGAAAGTTTCTTTCCAAAGTACGGTGAGAGAGATTTAAATAACACCGTTTCACAAGGATACATAGAGAAAAACGTCGATGAAACCAGACCTTATCCGGAAACAGGATCGGCTAATATTGTTACTTCTGTAGTCGTTAATTACAGAGGATTTGATACCTTAGGAGAATTAACAGTCCTTTTTATTTCGGCAATGGGGGTAGCCTTGCTTTTAAATGTAGGGAAAGAAAGGATTATCTTTCGAGTAAAACCAAATTTCATTCTCAAAGCTGGTGTTCGAATTATAACAGGCATTATATTGATCGTTGGGATTTATATCTTCGTTCACGGTCATCTAACCCCAGGTGGAGGATTCCCGGGTGGTGCAATGATAGCCTCATCGGTTTTATTGATGTACATAAGCGATGATAAATTTAAAGAGAAGATGAAAGCCTTCAATGTACTTGAAGGCACCTCGGGAGTTTTGGTTATAGTCTTAGGGTTAATAGGACTTTTTGCTTTTAATTCATTTTTATACAATTTTTTGCCTTCGGGCGAGATTGGTCAACTTTTCAGCGCAGGATTGACACCTATACTATACGTTTTGATAGGTTTAAAAGTTGGTTCTGAACTGTCAAATATCATCGGCAACTTTTTAACACGGGGGGGAGAAGAATGATTCAGTATTTATTTTTAGCACTGTTTTTTGTTGGAATCTACGGCTTACTCTCATCGAAAAATTTGATTAAGATGCTTATTTCACTGAACCTTTTAGAATTAGGTTTGAATCTTTTCATTATATCTGTTGGATACATTAAAGGTGGTAACGCACCGATTATAACTCCTGAATCTGTTTCAAATTATGTTGATCCACTCCCTCAAGCGTTGGTATTAACAGCCATTGTTATCGGTTTTGGGACTACCGCTTTAGGCTTGGCTTTTATTAGAAAGGTATACTTTGAAAAAGGTTCTATCGAAATAGATGAAATTAGAGGTGGTTCAGATGATTAATCCAGTACTTTTAATAGTTATCCCTCTACTTCTAGCGTTCGTTGGGGTAATGTTTAAAAACCTTTCAAAATCTCTTTTGTTTTTTGGGTTGATTTTAAACACCATCTTTGCTTTTTTTGTACAAAAAGGAAGTTACGAACTTGGAGGCTGGCAACCGCCATTTGGTATTAACTTGTTGGTGGATAATTATTCTTTATTCGGGATAGTATTAATTAATGTTTTGTTTCTCGTTTCCTCTCTGATTGGAATAAAGAAGATTGAAAAATATTCATTGCCTCTGTTAATATCTTTAGCCGGTCTAAATGGAATGGTGTTAACTAATGATTTATTCAACTTCTACGTTTTCTTTGAAATAGCCACTATTTCAGCTTATATAATATCAACGTTACATGGAAAGTACCATCATACGTTTAATTATTTGGTTTTAGGTTCCGTGGGATCTAGTTTGTATTTACTTGGAATAATTATTGTATACGCCGTTGTTGGAAGTCTTAACATGTCTGATTTGTCCATGCATTTTTCGGAACTTTCAGCAAATATTCAACTGATAGTTTCCATTTTAATTTTTTCAGGTTTAGCGGTTGAGGCAAAACTTATACCTTTTAATAGTTGGGTTAGAGGTATTTATTCTAATGTGAACACCTTGACTGCCCCATTATTTTCTGCTGTTTATGCGTCAACAGTTTTTTTGGTATTTGGAAGGTTCTTTTCCAATTTAATTACCATTAGTGGGCCTTTGTTTAATATTTTTATCGCGATTACTTTCATCACCTTTATATTTGCCGAAGCTTCTGCGACCGCCACAAAGAATATGAGAGAGATACTTACTTTCTCAAGTATTGGACAGGCAGGATTGATCACTGGACTATTTTTAATAGGTGGGGGGTACGCAGCAATTTTACAAATTATAAACAATGCTTTTGCTAAGATAGTTATGTTTTCTACTGCCGCGAACGTTTATGAGAATAATTCAAGTGATTCTATTGATCAGGCTGCGGGGATATTTAGAAAGTATCCTCTAATAGGTTTTGGATTTACTGTTTCTGCTTTGTCTTTGATAGGTCTTCCTTTGTTCTTCGGTTTTTATGCGAAATTCAATATTATAAACACTGCTTTCAATACCAACTGGATTATTCCATTAGTAATATTGTTGGGAAGTTTGTTGGAAGGTGTTTATTATATAAGGATGCTAGTTAAACTATGGGTACCAGGTGAAGAACACGAGGAGGCAACTGAAAAATTGACCACCAAATTTTCCATGAACAAGTTATTTGTCATAAGTGTCGTAGCGGTAGTTGTTGGATTCTTATTCATTATTGGAGGAATCTACCCAGAATTACTCGGAGATTTTGTACAGAATGTATCCGCACCTTTGAAGGAATCCTTATCTTATTTGTCAGTGGGAGTGATGTAGATGGCGTTAAACTCTCTGTTAATTACAGGTTTGTTGTTATCGATTTTGACTTTTTTCTTAACAAAGATAAACAAAAAGTTGGGTAGCTACTTTACCATTTTTTCAACATTGTTTGTTTTAGTTTTTTTGTTTGGATATATGAACGATGTTGGAACAGTATTTAACCTTTGGTCTTTTGGAGGATTTTCATTGCAATTGGTGAGTTCTAATTATGGTTGGTTCTTTTCCATAATAATGGTTTTAACTTATTTTCTTGTGTCTTTTTTTAATCCATATTGGATAGAAAAAATGGTTAATCCTGCTTCATACAACATGCTCTACGTGTTTTCTGTAGTTTCTACGTTGGGGGTTTTCTTTGCCAAGGATTTTCTTACGTTATTCATATTTTGGGAGATGGTAGTTTGGTCTTCCTTGTTCATAATTCCCCTTGGTAAATCAAGAAAAGCCTCTGTGGTTTATTACGCAATCAGTACGATCGGTTCTTTCTCAATGTTTTTTGCTGTGATGTATTTATACTCATTGTATCAAACTTTTGATATAGAAAGTATCTCACAGAATTTAATTAGCAGTCCCAATACAGCCGTGATGGCTTATTTTGTAATTATTATCGCAGGACTAGCAAAACTTGGAATTTTCCCATTTCACACGTGGCTCCCCATTGCCCATGGGAACGCTCCTCACACTTTTTCTCCAGTTCTTTCGGGAGGATTAGTTAAAATGGGGGCATTTATAGCGTTGTTGGTTAGCGCAATTATACCCACTTCGCAGATCTTTTCTACCCATATTCATATAATCGGTGTTCCTTATGAAAATTATATAATCATGGTTTTAGGAGCAATAAGCATTATAGTTGGAACCCTTATGGCAATAAAACAAGAAGACGCTAAAAGATTGATAGCTTATTCCACCGTTGCAAATGGTGGATACATATTGATCGGTATCTCGCTTTTAGATCAAGTAGGATTCGCGGGTGGAATGATGCATATTTTCAATCACGCAATGGCATCAGCCGCTATGTTTTTAACTATTGGAGCGGTTGCTTATAGGACTGGTACAACAAATATGAGTGAACTGGGTGGGTTGATAAAGAAAATGCCTGTAACCTTTGCCGCTTATTTAGTTGCCATAATTTCCATTGCGGGGATACCACCCACGAGTGGATTCGCATCAAAGTGGTTGATCTTCCAAGGTTTAGCGAGCAAAGGACTTATGTTTATAGCTTTTGCCACCTTTTTTGGAAGCATAGGGTCTTTCATGTACGTATTTAGGCCTCTTGCTACCGTATTTTTAGGTCAATTGTCACCTAAGCACAACGATGTGAAAGAAGTTCCCTTTATGATGCAGATTCCAATGCTTGTGATGTCTTTACTTACAATATATTTTGGCGTGTTTCCTTCTCACATGTTAGGATTTATTTCTAAGATTCAGGCTTCTCTGAATCTTGTTCCAATCAGTGTAGAAGGTTCTAAGATATACTCCTTCAGTGGCATGTGGGATTCTTTAGTGATTACGGCCGTCTTCGTAATAGGTTTCATTATAGCCGCATTGATTTTTTATACACATAAAAAGGCTCAGCCCGTTGATCAAATGAACACTTACACTGCTGGCGAATTTATATACGATCCTGAATCGTATCATTATGCCAAAAACTATTACGCTCCTTTTGAAAGATTGTATAAGAATCATCCATCAGTGGAAAAATTTTATGATGCCATAGCTTTAAGAGTAAACGAATTTGGCCGTCTTGTCAGAAGTTGGTTCTTTTCTTCAAACGCTTCTGTAGGTGTCTTTTGGATTTCTGTGATAATAACAATAGCCTTTTTCTGGGGTGATAAAATATGAGTTATTTGATAGCCTTGATGATAGTTTTCATGGGATTTTTATGGCAGGTATCTCTTGATGGTATTCAAAGAAAAGTTACCGCTAAAGTTCACAGAAGAGTAGGACCACCCTGGTATCAAACTTTTATGGATATTTTTAAAGCTTTATCAAAATCATCTATAACACATGGTTTTATTTATGATTTTGGTGTGATGATGGCTTTGGGAGGAACGATAGCCACTTTTATGTTCTTACCTTTTGGCAATATCGTGGCTTTTAATGGTCTTGATAATTTCTTTGTAGTTGTCTATTTATTAGCAATAGGTTCTCTTGGGATGGCTATGAGTGCTTCTGGTTCAGGAAACGCCTGGGCAGGAATAGGTATTATGAGGGCGTTGACTCAGATGGTTGCTTATGAAGTCCCATTTATGATAGTTGTATTCGGTATGATACACGTTTATGGTACTTCTTCACTTAGTGAATTGGCACATGTACAACAAATGAATGGGATTTTTGGATGGCATATTTTTACTATGCCCTTAGGAGCCATAGTAGCTTTTATATCTTTACTCGGTATGCTTAATAAGGTACCATTTGATACGCCCATCGCACCAGCAGAAATAGCCTCTGGACCTATGGTTGAGTATGGTGGAAAACATTTCGGTATGTTGATGTTGCAGCACGAGTTTGCAACTTTAGTTGAAGTTGGTTTGTTCGTGAACCTGTTTTTAGGAGGAGGAAATTTAATTGAATACTTAATAAAGTACTTTTTTGTTTATACCTTAGTCACACTGATATACGCTGTTTCGGCTCGTTTTAGAATAGAGAATGTTGTAACATTCTTCTATGGAGTTCCAATAGTACTGTCACTTGTTCAAGCTGCGATAGTAATTTTTACAGGACTGGGGGTGAACGTATGACAAATGAAGAGAAAATAGAGCAGATGAATATCTTCGAAGAAGATTTAAACGATACCATAACTTTTTGGGAAAAGATAAAAAATATCTTCAGAGGCAAATCTTTATGGATGCTTCATTATTGCACAGGTTGTGGCGCGGTAGAACTTCCGCCAACAATGACAGCAAGATTCGACATGGAAAGATTGGGTATGGGACCTATGGCAACACCTCGTCAAGCAGATGTTCTGCTGATAACAGGTTATTTAAGCGTTAAAACTTTAAGAAGAGTTATATACACTTATGAACAAATGATGACTCCAAAATATCTTGTAGGGTTTGGGTCTTGTACTTTAAACGGGGGAATCTACTATGATTCCTATGCGGTGATCAACAGGCTGGATTATTATCTTCCAGTTGATCTCTACCTTGCCGGATGTATGCCAAGGCCTGAAGCTATAATGAATACTTTCAAAACGCTTGAAAACATGATAACAAAAGGCGAAGCCAACGGATGGAAAAAATATGTTGAGAATTACGATTGGTATCGAAATAATCAAATCCGTTCTTTAGGGGAGGTGTATGTAAAGGATGAATTCCACGAATGATGCCAAAGAGATGATAAGCATTCTTGAGAAAAATTTCGATATAAAAGATTTCACCACGCCAAAGAAAAATGAAATAAGTTTAGTTGTTGATCAAAATAATGTACCAATGATATTGACTTATTTAAAGGACAAAGGTTGGAAACAGTTAAGTTTGATAACCTGTATTGATTGGATTGAAGAAAACAAATTTGAACTAGCTTATGTTTTGTTCAACTGGACAAATGGAATTACTTTTTTAGTAAAAACAAAGATAGATAGAAAAAATCCGGAATATATCAGTATCATAGATATTTTCCCTGGAGCCAGATACTACGAAAGGGATATCCATGAGTTCTTCGGAGTAAAATTTGAAGGTAATTCAGATTCTGAAAAACCGTTGTTCTTAGAATTATGGGATGATAAACCACCTATGAGAAAAGATTTTGATCCGTTAGAGTATTCTAAGCGTAAATTCCCTGATAGAAAGTATGATGTGGAACTTTCCAAGAACGCAGTAAAAGAAGTCATAAAAGAAGGTGGAATAAATGAAAGAACTTAAATTATACTTGGGGCCAAATCATCCGGGAATGCACGGAAATTTCAGTGTACATATGTATGTTGATGGAGATACCATCGTCAGGGCAAGGCCTATGCCTGGTATGTTGCATAGAGGATTTGAAAAACTTATGGAAAGAAGACTTTGGATGAATAATCTTGCACTCATACCAAGGATTTGCGTACCAGAACCTGATATTAATGAGATGGTTTACGCCATGGCGATAGAGGAGTTAGCAGGAATTGAAGTCCCTGAAAAAGCTCATTGGATAAGGATGATAATCTTAGAACTAGCAAGAATCGCAAACCATCTAATGTCGCTTGGAGGAATAGGAGGACCTGTTGGACTCTATACTGGACCCAATTGGGGACTCGCAGATAGAGATCTTATATTGGATATCTTTGAAGAGATAACAGGGGCAAGAGTTTACCATATGTATATCGTACCAGGTGGCGTAAGAAAGGATTTGAGAGAGGAAACTATTGAAAAGATAAAGAGTTTTCTCGATTACTTAGAAAATAGACTTCCAGAATACGAAGATTTGATTCTCAAGAACTCCCTCTTTCAAAGAAGAACCAAAGATAAGTTGCTGTTACCTGCCGAGGTTGTTTGGGAGTTGGGAGTTACTGGAATAGGTATGAGATCAGCTGTGGGAGAAGCATACGATATTAGAAAAGTAGACCCATACGCAAGGTATGACCAAGTAGAATTCTCTGTCCCAACCGCAAACTACTCAGACGGATATACAAGGGTTTATTTCAAATACCTCGAAACCTATCAGAGTATAAAAATAATAAGGCAGGTACTTGAAAAAATGCCCCAAAAAGGGAAGGTATGGAACAAAATATCTAACGGAAGTGCCTTACGATGGCGTGTTCCAAAGGGGCAAGTTTACACACATGTCGAATGCGCAAGGGGAGAGTACGGATATTATATGGTTTCAGAAGGAGAAGATAAACCCTATAGAGTAGCTGTTAGAGGAGCATCCTATCCACAAGGCTTATTGGGAGTAGAAAAATATTTGCCCGGTACGAGGATAGAAGATGCAGCGCTTTGGATGGATACAATGGGGGTATGCCCTCCTGAAATAGATAGATAAAAAATAAAGGAAGAGGTGAATATGATGAATACACCTGAAAAAAGTTTTTTTGCACCAGCCAGGGCCTGGAAATACCTTACTAAAAAGCCTGTTAGTGTTCCAATGGAAGATATCTTAATGACACCTCGAGAGGCTTCGGATAGATATAGAGGTTTTCATATAAACGATTGGGAAAAATGTATCGGTTGCGGTACTTGTTCAAAAATATGTCCAACAGATGCTATAACAATGATAGAGTTCGAAGAACTCCCAGATGTAGAAGGTTCTAAACCACAAAGGCCTGCTATAGATTATGGAAGATGCAGCTTTTGTGGTTTATGTGTAGATATATGCACCACTGGCTCATTGCAGATGACCAAAGAATATGTACATATATCTAAAGATCCAAACACCTTCTTTTTTATTCCCACGGACGAAGGGATCCATGGAATTAAAAAGCCTTTAGGTTATGTTAGAGATGAAGATTCAGACCTACTTGACTTAGAAAGAGAAGAGATGGAAATTGATCCACCGGAAATCAGAAAAACCTCATTCATAGAGATGGTTAAAGGATTTTCAAAAGAACAAGCTGTAAAAGAGGCTTCAAGATGTGTGGGGTGTAGTATTTGTGAAAAGACATGTCCAGCACACATGAACATAGCAGATTACATAAAAGATATATATGATGATGATCTTCAAACCGGGTTGAAAGATCTTTATAAAACGAATCCTTTGTCCGCAGTATGCGGTAGAATTTGTACTCATCGATGTGAAACAGCTTGTACCATAGGTCACAGAGGAGAACCTATAGCGATAAGATGGTTAAAAAGATATATCGTGGATAACGTTCCACAGGATAAATATCCAGAGATTTTAGATCAGGAGATTATAAAAAAGGCTAACGCTAAGGTTGCCATCGTTGGAGCTGGACCTGCCGGACTTTCTGCAGCTTATTTCTTGTCTTTAATGGGGTATGAAATAACTGTTTATGAGGAAAAGAACAGGCCGGGTGGTGTTCTTAATTATGGAGGTCCTGCTTATAGGCTTCCAGACTCGGCTTTTGAGCAAGATGTAAATTACATAAAGTCGTTGGGAGTAAAGATAGTAACAAATACAAAAGTTGGTAAGGATATCACATTAGAAGAATTAAAAGCAAAAAACGATGTAATATTTGTTTCAACTGGATTCAACAAAGGTAGAAAGCTTCCCATCGAAGGATCTGATCATGAAAAAGTCTTTGATTCTTTGACAATTTTAGAAGAAATGAAAAATTATGTCAGAGGAGAAGGTCCAAAACCATATATACCGAAATCCCTTGTGGTAATTGGGGGAGGAAATGTTGCCATGGATGTTGCAAGGTCCATGCTCAGACTCCAAAACATGGAATATAATAAATCTGAAGTACATGTCCTCAGTTTAGAGAGAAACTTTGATGAGATGCCTGCTGATGAAGACGAGATTGTTGAAGGCGGAGAAGAAGGGGTAATTTTTCATCCAGGATGGGGTCCCGTGAAGGTGATAGTTGAAAATGGAGAAGTGAAAGGTGTGTTATTTAGGAAATGTGTGGAAGTATTCGACGAGGACGGAAGATTCAATCCAAAATACGATGAAAGTAACACTATTACGGTAAATGCAGATATGGTCGTAATGACTGTTGGGCAGGCTCCAGATTACAGCTATCTGCCGGAAGAGATCCAAAAGAGCATGAAGATAGAAAGAGGAAAGATAAAAACAAACGAGTACGGTCAAGTGGAAGGTGTACCATGGCTGTTTGCAGGTGGAGATATAGTACATGGTCCAGATGTAATTCACGGAGTTGCAGACGGACACAAAGCTGCTCAAGGAATAGACCAATACATTATGGAGAAAAAATTTTCAAAATAAAAAAATAGAGGGGAGCTTGGTAACTCCCCTCTTCTTAATATAATAATTGAATTAGTAATAATACTGTAAGAGAAATAAGTCCAGAAATCATAGGTGTTCCTATCCAACCAAATATTACTTTCATTATCGTATTAGTATCAAAAGTTCTAGTACCTGTTGCTAATCCAACACCTATAATGGCACCTATTGTAGCTTGTGCGGCACTGACAGGGATACCAATTAAAGAGTAGACCCACAAGGTAACTCCTGCCCCCAAAATCGATATGGATGATGAAAAATGATCTAATTCAACAATTCCTTTCCCTACGGTATATAAAACCTTTTTGTTTGTAGATAAAATTCCAACCGCTATTGCTGAACCACCTATAATGAGTAAAAGAAAAGGGGTAAATAGAACGTTTGCAAATACTCCAGTAACGTTTGCAACGTTGTTAGCCCCTAATGAGTAGGCACTATAACAAATAGCGAGCCATGTTAGTACTTTTAAGAATCTATCTTGGGCTGTGATCCCCAAAAATTTTCTAAATATTAGGGCTAAAAGTCTATATAATATAAAAGCGAAAACCAAGGCACCAATAGGAGTAAGTATCCACGAAATAAAAATTCTTGTTAAAATGGCTGAATTGAACGTTCCTTTTAGAATACTTAAACCAATCAGAGCTCCTACAACAGCCTGGGTAGCAGATGCAGGAAGCCCAATCAAACTCATAAAAATCATCGTTAAAAAAGCACAAAATAAGGCTAATGACAGTAACTCAACGCTTAAATTAGTCAAAGCCCCCAAGGTGTTTAACCCATTTCTCCCCCCAACTACAGAGCCGACAAAAACAAAAAATGCAGATACTATAATAGCTTTTTTGTATGGAACTAATCCAGAAGCCACAGCTGGTCCAAATACATTGGAAGAATTGTTGGAACCTAAAGACCATCCTAACAATATAGCTGGGATTAAATAAAATAGATTCATATTAAAAATATTCCCCCATTTTAGGAAGATATTTAAAAAATTAAAGCCCATTTTTACCATAGTGGCAATCATAGGCTTTTCTCAGAAGAGATTTTTCTATTCTAACACCAATTTTAATAGATGTCAATGATTAGAAAAATCAAAATAAGAGAAAGTAAGTTTAGGAATTGTTAATTATTTTTTTACTAGATAAAGATTATCATATGGTATAATAAATTCGTATTCTTTATTAACCTGTTGAATCAGTAAGGGGGAAGACAACTTTTGGGCAGTCTTAAAAGAGCGGCTGTATTTTTTACTTTCTCAATTTTGGCTGTAGTAGCCTTTTCGTCTTATTCTATCGTTGAACATCAAATTAAAAGTAATGAAACATTGTATAGTATATCAATTGAATACAACGTATCCATTTCAACTATTTTAGATTGGAATCCTAATTTATCTCCAAACAATTTAAAAATTGGGCAAGTAATATCGATTCCTCAACCGGAAGGGTATATCTATGAAGTCAAAAAGGGAGATAATCTAACTTATATCGCTAAATTGTTTTTCACAAGCGTTTCTGATATAGTTAAAGCGAACAATCTTGCTACAACAACTATTTTTGTTAATCAAAAACTTTTTATCCCTAAAAGTGTTGTAGGAAAAGCTTTTAATAACGAAAGAAGTATAATATGGCCTGTTTATGGTACGATTTCTTCTCTTTATGGATATAGGATTCACCCTATTACTAAAGAATATTCTTTTCATAAAGGGATCGACCTTGCGGCACCCATCGGCACACCCGTTTTTTGTGTCGAAGCTGGGAAAGTAAAATTCGTTGGCGAAAATGGAGGATATGGTTTGATGGTTGAAATAGAATCTTCCAATGGTTCTTATGTTTACGGTCATCTTTCTCAAATAAATGTGTACGAGGGTCAATATGTCGAAAAAGGCGAAATGATAGCAAGAGTGGGAAATACAGGTTTAAGTACAGGTCCTCACCTTCACTTCGAAGTTAAAAAGGCCGATACAAATTACGACCCGTTAGTATTTTTGCCTTCCAGTAATAGAATTTATGTGTTGAATAATACAGAAAACGAATATGGCTTAGGTGGAAATTGATACAAATCCATCAAATTTGACACAGTGCGTTCCATGTCTTATATGTATCTTCCAATATGTATCTCTCTTTAGCTAATGCATAGCTTATTTTGTTTTTAATCGCTAATTTGTACCCTTCATTCAAAGATATGATTGATACCTTTCTTAGTTCTTCAACGCCTTCAAAATTCCTGTCATCTCCTGCTGAATCGGAAATAACAAGCGCTTTTCCTATATCTCCCATTTTTTCATAACCGCTCGTGTGATAATATATCGCTTGGTATATATCATCATCAATATGGAATTTCCTTGCCAAAAATTCCGCACTTACTTTTCCGTGCAAGAGAATGGGGCGATTTTTATCGAATTTATCAAGTGAAATTTTATAAAACTCCGCCAATTTGATTAACCTGCCTGGATCTACATCTCGAAACAAATCGTGTCCTAACGAGGCGACTTCCACTTTTCTTTCTGGAAGTTTGTGGATTTGGGCTAATTTTATGGAGAAATTGACAACGTTGTAGATATGTTCTAATCTTTTTTTAGATTTAATAGTTGCTTTTAAATACATTTTTAATTCTTCTATAATTCTGGTTAAATCCAAATTATAACCTCCTAACTATGCGGTCATATAACAATTAAAAAATTGTGTAATCTTCCCTTTCAACTTCTAAACCATAATTAAGTTCGATGTCATCCTCAATCTGTTCAATAAGGTTTAGTAAATAATCTCTGCTTTGACTTAACGACGATACGAATATTCCCAAGTAATTTTTCGAGTCGTTATAATTCCCTTCTAGAGCACACACATTGTACTTTTTTCTAAGTGAGTTTATAAGTGTTTTCACTACCGATCTTTTGTCTTTCAAAGAACCAATTCCAAACAACCTAATTTTCAATTCTAATTTGATGCAGAACATTTTAATTCCCTCACCATTTTTTGAATTCAATTTTATCTTCTATGTACTCTTCAAAACGAGCTAATACAAATAACAGATCAGATAATCTATTTGCATATTTTTTTAATGGCTCTGATACAGGTTCTTTTTTGTCTAAAGCGATAATTCGTCTTTCTGCTCTTCGAGCTATAGTTCTACAAATATCTAACTTTGCAGATTGCAAAGTTCTTCCGGGTATTACAAATCCCTTTAAATCTAACCTGTTTTCAAATTCATAAACATAATTCGTAATTTTAAGGGCATCTTCTTCTTGAATGGGATATTTATATGTTTGACTTTTGGAAGCTAATTCTCCTGCTACTTTAAATAAATTATTCTGTACTTCGTTAATTATTTTTTTTACTTCATGAGATTTTAAATAGTGGCTTGCTTCGGAAAGGAATGAGTTTAATTCATCTACGGTACCGTAGGCTTCAACCCTTAGGTCGTCTTTTGATACTCTTTCTCCACTCCAAAGAGAAGTTTCACCCTTATCACCTGTTTTTGTTGTAATAGACACCATACATCTCTCCTTTTTATTTATTTGTCCTGTGACCCTTTTAAAATGAAAATCTTAGTTTTGAAGTGCCACAGTTTGCACAATTCGGCAAACTTAAAAAACCATTTTGCACAAAGCTGCAAAAGATATATAAAAATGGGGCATAGCCCCATTTTATTTTTGTAATTCTTCTTCCCTTTTTCTTTCTTCTATTATTTTGTTTTGTATATCAGGGCTGACTTCTGAATAATGGGAAAATTTCATGGTAAAATAACCCTTTCCTGAGGAGATAGAACTGAGACGAGGTGAAAAATCCAACATTTCAGCCAATGGAATTTCAGCCACTATCTTATCGTATCCTTTCCCGGCTGATTCCATTCCTAAAGGCCTTCCCCTTTTAGCTGTAACTTCACCGATAACATCTCCTGTGTTTTCAGT
Source organism: Petrotoga sp. Shatin.DS.tank11.9.2.9.3 (assembly GCF_003665005.1). Classification (NCBI taxonomy): domain Bacteria; kingdom Thermotogati; phylum Thermotogota; class Thermotogae; order Petrotogales; family Petrotogaceae; genus Petrotoga; species Petrotoga sp. Shatin.DS.tank11.9.2.9.3. Next base: position 81,101 of record NZ_JGVT01000004.1, on the reverse strand, counting down.
GGGTAAGAATATTTCAACATGCATAATTGGTTCTAAAATAACCGGTGTGTCGCTTTCCATAGCTATTTTAAATGCGTGCCTTGCAGCTATTTGAAATGAAATATCTGAAGAGTCAACTTCATGGTAAGAGCCATCAAAAAGAGTGACCCTAATATCAACAACAGGAAAACCAGCCAAAACACCTTTTTTGATAGCTTCTCTGATACCTTTGTCTACGGATGGTATGAAATTTTTTGGGATGACTCCTCCAACGATTTTATCAACAAATTCATAGCCTTTTCCTCTTTCCAGCGGTTCAATTTCTATTTTAACGTGACCGTATTGACCATGACCTCCGGTTTGTTTTTTGTGTTTGTATTCTGCCTGGGATTTATTTCTTATGGTTTCTTTGTAAGCAATTTTTGGTTTTCCTACCTCAAAATCAATGCCGAAATTCTTCTTCAATTTCTCTATCATTATTTCTAAGTGAATGGTTCCCATTCCACTTATGACCGTTTCTCCAGTTTCCGCATCGAATTCCCATTTAAATGTTGGATCTGACTCTGCAATTTTTGCCAACGATTCAGTAATTTTGTCTATTTCATTTTTAGAATTAGGGGCTATAGACTTAGATATCATCGGTTCTGGAAATTCTGGTAATTTCAGCCTATTTGACGTTTCTTCACTGGATACGGTTTGATTTATTTTACTCGATTTTAGCTTAGGTATAACTAAGATATCGCCAACACCAGCGACTTCGACTTCTTCGTTCTTATCAAATCTAGGTATGTTGATATGGGAAATCTTTTCTCTTGTGGATTCTTCAACAATATAGATACTAGAACCGGCTTTTAAAGAACCGCTAATAACCCTTAGATAGGTGAGTTTTCCAACGAACGGGTCTACTTCATTTTTAACGATGATACCTAAAAACTGACCATCTTCTTGGGAAGAAATCTCACTGCCTTCTTCAGTGTAAAACTTTCTTTCAAGCGGGGTCATTCCGAAACTCATTAAAGCCTTTATTAATTGATCAAAACCAATGTTTTTTAAAGCAGATCCAATGAATACAGGAATTATTTTATCTTCATCATACGCTTTATGAAGTGAGGAAATCAATTCTTCTTGACTTAATCCTTCTTCGCCGGATTCAAAATATTTTTCCATTAGTTCTTCGTTGGTTTCAACAATATCTTCTATTATTTCAGAATGAAATCTTTCCAAATAATCTTTAGCATTATCAGGGATTTCACTTTGTTTGGAGGATTTGCCTGTCCCTTCTTCATATATAAATACGTCATTTGATAAAAGATTTATAACTCCTTTAAAATCTGAGCCTTCGCCTATGGGAACCTGGAAAGGAACTATTCTTATTTCGTCCTCAAAACTTTCTTTGAGTTCTTGCATTAAGTTTCCGAAGTTAACTTCTTCTTTATCCATTTGGTTTACATAAAATACGATAGGCTTGTTTAATTCTCTCGCCATATTCCAAATTCTTTCTGTTGTTACTTCCACACCAGCAGAAGCGTTTATTACAATAACTACGTTGTCCACAGCGTTTAAAGCTATTTGTATATCTCCTATAAAGTCTAAAGATCCCGGTGTATCAAAAAAGTACATTCTTGAATCATCTAAATCGAACGAGAAAATGTGGTTAGAAAAGGTTGCTCCTTTTTCTTTTTCAACAGGATCCTTGTCTAAATGTCTTTGACCTATTCTATCAGTTAATCCAAGATTTACAAGGACATCGTCCATAAGGGTAGTTTTACCACATCCATGATGTCCAAAGAATCCTATGATCCTCTTTTTTTCAGCGTTATATTCACTCACTATTACCCCTCCATTCTAAATCTATTTCTTAACTACGGGATTTTTTTATAAACACTTAGAAGCACGGGAATATAATTACGAGTTTTTTCGTTTTTGAAATTTTGTATTTTACCCTCGTAATAAACTATAGAAGAACTACCACCATCTAGCATCATCGCAACTTCAAACTCACCAATTTTAAATAGCAGGTTTCTTGTTTCGTCGTATGTAAGACCTGTTTCCGGATTATCAAGTCCTTCAATTACCATTAAATTGATATTTTGTTCTTTATCTATCGCTACTACAGTTCTAGGGGCTTTACCATAAATTATTCCATTGGAGTAACTTTTCTTTTCTGCATCTAGTTGTTCTTGCGTATATTTGGAATGTATCAATATGGGCCCACCCTCTAAAAGTAAAGTAGGATCGTTTGTCAAATTTTCGCTTTTATTAAGTGTGAAATCGACTTTTGTTCCCAAAGATATATTTTCTAGATATTTTTCGTATTTTTTATCTACAAGTATTAATTTTTCACCTTCAGAAGGAGTTGTTTTATTTTTTGATATAATTCGGTTATTTTCATCAATTAAGAAAAAAACATAATTCTCTTCTGTTTCCGTTATGTTTCCCTTATAATGATGAGTATATAATTTAACGTCTCCTTTCCAGGTAGAATTAATGGATTTTATCCAAAAAAGCAGATTATCAATATTTAATTGGTATTCTAATTTAATATAGTCGATGTCTAGAAAATTTGTTCCTATAATTAATGCAGGCCGAGAATAAGAGCTCAAATGTAATAATGCGCCGTCGGATATGATATTTCCCACTGGTTCCAAAGTTTGAGGATCGAAAAAAGAAGCGTTAACAGAAAAGATCGGATTTTTCTCTTTTAAAAAAGAATATACATCGGAGCGTGTTCCTAAATTATTCAAATCAACTTTTATTTGATATATTTTTGGATCGACGATTAATTGGTAAATTTTTAACCTTTGTCCGTTTAATTCTTCGGTTTTTTCAATGTATTGAAGACCTTCGTTTTCATATGTGGTTTTATCCGTATCGGTGCTGGTTGAAATAACTTTTTCATCGATGATAATAGATAAATTTTTCCCATTTAAATTAACTTCATAGTTGAAATCACTTTTGAACTTTAAGTAAGCGGTATTGTTTGAGTATGAATAGTCGAGATTATTTGGAATACTTTCCATAGGTGCAACAGGTTTTATGCTTAATAAGTAATCTCCATCTTTTGTTATTCTAGTCAAAGTTATCGAATCTTCTGAGAGATATGAATTAAATTCAATTTTGATTTCACTTGTACTAACATTACAGGTAGTTATTTTAGGAATTTCTGAGTAGAAGAAAATATTGTCAATATCTTTAAAATTATTCAATTGTAAGAATGTAGATAAGACATCTTCCCTTATGTATACATTTTCATCGATAATAAGTACGGAATTATTGTATTTGTTTATAAAGTTAATTTTAGAGTAATAATCGTTCAAACTAATTTCTAAAACATTTTTATTGTATATTATATACATTATTCTGGAAGTGCGATTCATTACCATGCTATCATATTTGGAAAGATAATCAACATTAATATAAAAATAATCTTGATTTTTGATAGCTTCCATATTCACAGGAGGATTTTTTTGAGATATAAAAATAGCTTCTTCAGAAAATAAATTTATTGCTAGAATTATTAGCAAGAAGAGAAAGATAAGCTTTTTCATCAATGAATGATCCTCCATCCAATCAACTTTTCTCATTGGAAAATAAAACATCAAGAATTACATTTTTATTTATGTTTTTAGGCTTTTCTTTACTAATGTTGTAAGCAGCATTTAAAAGGTTTAGAGAGGCATCAACGTCGCTCTTGTCACTGACAAACAACTTAGCTATTGTCTCCCCTTCTTCAACTTTATCACCAAGTTTTTTGTTAATTGTTAAACCAACACTTTTATCGATAATATCTTCTTTTTTTTGTCTGCCGGCTCCTAATACCATTGATGCTAAACCTATTTTTTCGGTATCAATAAAGGTTATATACCCTTGTTCCTTTGCCTTGAATTCTAAAGTTTTTGAGGATATATTAAGATACTTAGTGGGATCATCAACTACTTCTTCTTTTCCGCCCTGAGCTTTTATCCATTCTTTCATTTTTTCTTTTACTATACCGCGTTCTATGTTTTCTATTAATTTTTTCTTCGCTTCTTCATAGGTTATTATACCAGATAAGGAAGCCATATAAGAAGAGATTTCTAAACATAACTCAGAAAAATCTTTTGGGCCTTTTCCTTTGACTGTATCTATTGCTTCCATTACCTCCAAAGCGTTTCCAACGTTATCTCCCAAAGGTTGATCCATATTGGTAATTAAAGCAACAGTATTTTTATCGTATCTTTTTGCGATTTTTAGCATGATTCTACCTAACTCTTTGGCATCTTCAATGTTTTTCATGAACGCCCCTGAACCCACTTTGATGTCCAAAAGGATTCCGTCACTATTTATGGCGAGTTTTTTACTCATTATACTTGAAGCTATTAAGGATAATTCCTCAACAGTTGCGGTAGAATCCCTTAAGGAATACAATTTTTTATCTGCTGGGGCAATATTTCCAGTCTGTCCAGCCACAACAATCCCTACGTTGTTCGCTATTTCAAAGAATTCTTCAGTGGTTAGAGAGGTTTTAAAACCAGGAATAGATTCAAGCTTGTCTATAGTTCCTCCAGTGTGCCCTAAAGATCTGCCCGATAATTTGGCTATTTTAACCCCTAATGAAGCAACCATAGGTGCTATGGCTATTGTAGTTTTGTCACCAACGCCTCCAGTAGAGTGTTTGTCGATTTTTTTACCTGTGATCCTTGATAAGTCTATAATATCTCCACTTTTAAGCATTACATCCGTTAGATTATAACTTTCTTCCTCTGTTAAATGGTTGAAGAAAATAGCCATTAACCAGGAAGAAACTTGATAGTCTGGAATACGGTTTTCTAAATAGCCATTGATCATAAATTCTATTTCTTCTCTTGTATTTTCTTTAGCATCTCTTTTATTTTTTATAATATCGTATGCTCTCAACTTTAAACCTCCGTTTCATTATTTGTTTTGATAGGAAGGATGACTTGAAACAATGTACCGTTGTTTTCTTCACTGTCTAAATATATTCTTGCATTGTGGTTATCCAAAACAGTTTTGACTATGTACAAACCAATCCCCAAGCCTGGTACTTGCCTGCTTCTCGATTTGTCTACTCTGTAAAATAGATCGAAAATCCTTTTTAACTCTTTTGAAGGTATGCCTATTCCTGTATCTTCAATTTCCAAAATTATAGTATTGTCATTTTCGTACAATCTTAACCATACTTTCTTTTCGCCTTTTTCCTTTAAAGCTGTGAATTTAAAAGAATTGTCTAAAATATTATACACTACCTGAAGGAGTCTATCTTCATTACCGAAAACGTATAGATCATCTTCTATTTGTTCTTCAAACTCAATGGACATCTTATCAGCAACAATTTTAAAGAAATCAAAGGCTCTCTTTACCGTATTAGAAAAATTGAAATATACAAATCTTTTTTCTTCGCCTATATTTTTTTCCAATCTCTCTATATCTAAAAGATCGTTAAACATTCTGGTTAATCTCGATATTTCTTCTTCTATTTTTTTTAGTGGTTGATAAATTTCTTCGTCTAAATTAGGTTCGTGCAATATCGTTTCTAAGTATCCGCTTATAACAGATAAAGGTGTCCGCATTTCATGCGACATGATGGTTAAGAATTCCCTTCTTAGATCTTCTAAATTTTTTTCTTTCGTGATATCTAACAAAATAATAACTCTATAATTTTCAACATTTATTGATTTAACTTGACATCTGAAGTATTTTTTTTCTGGATAATAGAATGAAGTTTCTTCTTCCAAATCTTTATTAGTTTTAAAACTTTTTAAAGTCAATTCAATGAGATTGTGATTGTCAACTACCTCTGTTAATGACCTACCGACAAAATTTTCTGTTGTGAAAATATTTTTGGCAAAAGAATTAGCGAAATCCACCCTGATAATTTCATTTTGATTATAAGAAACCAATATTATTCCTTCGGAAAGGGTATCTAGAATCGAAAATATGTTCCTTCTTTTGTATTTTTCGGATTTGTATTTTTCTTCTAAATTTTTAATATACAAAGTTAGTTGATGCAAAAGAAAATCATCAACAGGATTTTTTATATTTATATTTATGCTTTTTGCAATCTCATTTTTAAACCGTTGATGAGCCTTTTCTTCTTTTCTCTTTTTTGAATAAGCATATATAAATAAAATATTTGTGATAATAAGCAATAAAATAACGATAATATATATATTGACCAATATTTTCACCTAGTTTATTAATAAAATCCAATTGGAAAAAAGGCAGAGGTATTACCCTCTGCCATTGAATATTTAGTAGTTTCTTTCCTTTCCAGGATCTCTGAATTTGTATCCTTTCCCTCTTACTGTAATTATGTATTTTGGATTAGAAGGATCTTCTTCGATCTTTGTTCTCAACCTTCTGATATGAACGTCTACTGTTCTTGTATCTCCGTAGTAGTCATAACCCCACAATTTATCCAACAATACATCTCGACTAAAGACTTTTCCTTCATTTTTAGCAAGAAAAACTAACAAATCGAACTCCAACGGGGTAAGGCTGACTGGATTTCCCCCTACCCAAACTTCTAATCTTTCAGTGTCGATAATTAAATCTTTGGCTGTAATTTTTTTGGGTCCTTCTTCTTTCATTTGAGCTGATGCAGCTTGTCTCCTAAATATGCTTTTAATTCTTGCAATTAGTTCTCTTACATTAAAAGGTTTAGTGACATAATCATCGCTACCAAGTTCTAACCCAGCTACTTTATCAGCAGCATCATCTTTGGCACTCAATATGAGTACGGGCGTATTGCGATAATCTTCGCTGGATTTCAAGATTCTAATTAAATCAAATCCATCCATTGAACCTGGTAACATAATATCCACTATGAAAAAGTCGGTATCTTTTTCCTCTAATTTCTTTAAAGCCTCATCAGCAGACACAGCCGTTATTACTTCGTAACCTTCTTTGGTCAAGTTCAAAGATAACATTTCAGAGATCGCCGGATCGTCTTCTACTATCATAATACTTTTTTTTGCCACTTTTCTTTCCCCCCTTTGGGATATTTTTTTGGTTAACTTATTTAACTAAGACTCATCTTCATGTGTAACGCTCAGAAATTTGTCCTGACAAATTTATACTCTCCATTTTTTGATTTAAGTTTTTTCTCAGGATCTTTTTAGAAACAATATTTCGAGTTAATTCAAAAGTTGCGATTTTGTTAATTTCATCAAAGGCTTCTCCCTGAAAATGCACTTTGTTGTAGGAAACATCTGTTATTTTTAACTTTATGAATACCTTAAAAGAATAAGGTGTAGAGGACAGATGGTCTATGCAACTATGTGAAACTACAGAAACTTGATCTTTTTCCAAAAGATCTTTTAAAATATTATACGTACATTTATGTATTTCTTCTAAAAGAGAAGAGGTGCTTAAAGCATGAAAACTTATAACTTCGTTATCTTCTGACCATAAATAACTTTCATCTTTTACTTTAAAGGAGTAATTAAATTCCTTTCCTTTCAATGAGATTATTTTCTCTAGAAAGGTACTCATAGTTTACCACCTTTGCTTCTTCTTGAGTTGAGGATACTCCAAGATTTTCAACATATTCCTTTAGGTCATCTGTATCTTTCTGTAATAAGTCTCTTAGTTCCTGTCCTGAGATAGTTTCCTTTTTTAAAAGATATTGAGCAATGAATTGTAGCTTCTCCTTGTTTTCTAACAACACTGATTTAGCCTTTTCATAGCTTTTATTTATTATTTGCTTTACCTCAGAATCCAGTTCTTTTGCAGTTTCATCCGAATAGTTTTTTTCTCTAAATAGTTCACGTGCTAAAAACGTTTCTTCACTTTCGCTAGCCCAAGCTACAGGACCTATTTTTTCGCTCATACCAAAACTTTCTACCATCCTTCTTGCCATTTCTGTAGCTCGCTTTAAATCATTTTCGGCTCCGCTGGTAATTTCATCGAATATTATTTCTTCTGCGGCTCTACCAGCTAACATTACCGCAATATCATCGAGTATTTCAGATTTATTCATCAGATACCTGTCTTCAGAAGGTAACTGTAAGGTGTACCCTAAGGCCGCGTAACCTCTAGGAATAATTGTCACTTTGTGTACAGGGTCAGCATTTGGTAAGATAGTTCCTAAAATAGCATGACCTAGTTCATGATATGCAACGACTTCTTTTTCTTGTTCGGAAAGCACTCTCGTTTTCCTCTCGGGACCAACTATAACCCTTTCGATAGCTTCTTCGCAATCCTTCATTGTTATGAACTTTTCCCCGTTTCTTGCTGCCAAAAGCGCCGCTTCGTTGACTAAATTTTCTAAATCTGCTCCAACGAATCCAGGAGTAGCTCTGGCTAACACCTCTAAATCAACATCGGGGGCTATTTTCTTGCCTCTAAAGTGAATCTTTAATATATCCTTCCTTCCTTCGGCATCAGGTCTATCAATTACCACTTTTTTATCAAATCTTCCAGGTCTTAGCAAAGCTTTGTCTAGAACATCAGGCCTATTTGTAGCTGCCATAACTATTATTCCAATACTTGGATCGAATCCATCCATTTCTACTAATATGGAGTTAAGGGTTTGCTCCCTTTCATCATGACCTCCTCCAAGACCCGATCCTCTTTGCCTACCAACTGCATCTATTTCATCAATAAAAATGATAGCAGGTGCGTTTGCCTTAGCTTGATTGAAAAGATCTCGAACTCTTGCTGCTCCTACCCCAACAAAAAGTTCCACAAAATCAGAACCACTAATATAAAAAAATGGTACACCTGCCTCTCCAGCCACTGCTCTAGCAAGTAAAGTTTTACCTGTGCCTGGTTCCCCTACTAAAAGCACACCCTTTGGCATTCTAGCGCCTAGCCTATTAAAAACCTTTGGATCTTTCAAAAATTTTACTACGTCTGTTAATTCTTCTTTCGCTTCCTTAACCCCTGCAACGTCATTAAAAGTGGTGCGGGTTTTTTTGGGATCATATTTTTTAGCAGGACTTTTTATAAAATTCATACCTTGATTTGCTCCACCCCCGCTTGATCGAAACAAAAGGGTGAAAAGAAAAATAAGTAAGAAAACAGGCAAAAGAAACGTTAAAATAGAGATCCACCAACTGTTTTCTAAGCTTCTGACATATTTAATCTCTATTCCTTGATTTGCAAGTCCATAAACATATTGTTGGTCTGATAAAAGAGTTGGGGCATATGTTTCATAATAAAGTCCTCTATTATCTCTTGCTCTGGCATAGCCAGAATCTTCTATTTCTAGAGAGACAATCTTTTTATCTTCCAACATTTGAACTAACTCACTATATTCTATTTTCGAAACATCTGGAGTACCGATAAGGCTGTTAACTCCAACATATATAAAAATACCTATTGTTATATATATTAATAATAGCCAAAGAACTCTAGATTGGTTTCTTTTATTTTGCAAGACTAGACCTCCTCTTTTCTCAATTCTATAAGTTTATTAAATTTTAACTAGCAGAGAATCACTTTTTTTTGTTATACTTAACCCATTTATCTTTCTTACTCCACCCTTGCGCATTTTTATGATTTTCTCTGTTTCCTCCATATTTGGAGGATATTTACCAAACTTCAAAAAGGCAATTCTTATTATTTCGCCATCGAAAAAGTCATTTTCTAATCTTAATTTTAATGAGTCTTTACTGATCTCACTTCTTTCTTCAAATTTCCTTTTGACTTCTTCCCTGTAACTCCAAATGATTTTTGCAAGTCTAAAGAAACTTTCTTTGTACCTTGGATTGATCTTCTCAAATAAAGGAGTAAATTCATATCTTATCTTATTTCTGGCATAATCCAAAGAATAATTGTACTTATCTTCCACATACTCTATATTATTAATTGTAACATAATTTTTGATTTCTTCCAAGTCTATACATAACATTGGTTTTGTTATTTCTTCTTCTATAGGGATTAAGCCGCCTAATCCATATATACCTGTTCCTCTCAAAATTCTGTAAATCATTGTTTCAAATAAATCATCCATATGATGAGCGGTTGCTATTTTATTATAACTTAACATTCTTAATGTTTCATAAAAAAACTCATACCTTAAATTTCTCCCCGCTACTTCAACGCCTACCTTGTTTTCTTTTGAGTATGTAAAAACATCCGCTTTTTTGGAAAAAAAAGGTACACTTAGTTTCTCGCAAACTCGTCTTACAAAGGCTTCGTCACTATCAGCCTCTTCTCTCATGCAATGGTTTAAATGGGCTACAGATACTTCAAATCCCATAATTGTGGATAATTTAAACATTACATGAAGCAAAGACATTGAATCTTTTCCACCGGAAACTCCTAATAGAATTTTATCATATTTGTTAAAAATTTTATAGTCTCTTATAAATTTAAATATTTTTTTCTCAAAATCTTGGAGTATCACTTCCTATTCTCCTTTCAATTATCAATCTGATAGTGCCTATAAAAACAAAACAGCGTCTCAAGACGCTTTGATTACTAAAAATATTGTGGAGCCGGTGAAGGGATTTGAACCCCCAACCTACTCATTACGAATGAGCCGCTCTACCGTTGAGCTACACCGGCAACTTAATCCGTTGTTGACAATACATACAAAAAACCCCTATTTGGGGTCAAAAATGGAGGGCCTGATTATCAAAAAATATAATATCCGACCTTATGCGGAATTTCGCACTATTAAAGTGCCAAGCACCATTACGTGCACGAGATTCTTTAGGCCCTCCATTGTTTATTTTACTATATAATTTCAAAAATGTCAACTGTACGCAGAGGTCCCATTCCCTTTTTTGGTTGGGCTGCGGGGCGGAGAAGCTGAAACTCATTATATAGGATTTGTGTGATAAGATAACACACCTTCAAAAAGATATGGTATAATCAAATTATCAGCATCAGGGCTTCCTCCATGAGTTTGGAAGGAAGCGATTTTTTTAAATGTTTGCCAAAGTATTGTATAAATAGGGAATATGAGCTTCAGAAATAAATTTGAAAACAGGGGGTAATAGGTATGCAAGAGATTCCAGCCAATATATCATTTGGCTTAACCATGGGAACGATTGCAGCGGCACTTTTTTTCATTGCCAATCTTTATGTGTTTTTTCATCTTATTAATCAATTGGTTTCACCAAAAAAGCAGTGGAAATGGTTAGACAAAATGAGAAATAGATGGCACTATGTGCATTATTTAGGAAATATCGCTGCATTTATGGCAGCTTTAGTACATGGCGTTTTAATGTTGCAGTATGCTTCGGTATTTCACTGGATACTTATAGCTGTGATGGGGTGGATGGTGTTTGCAGGTTTTACCATGAGGTTTACAAAAGCAAGTTCAAAGTTTAAAAAGACTCTCAGGATGTTTCATGCAAAATGGTATATGTTTGTGATTGTACTGGTACTGCTGATAGTAGCTCATATTGCTTCTATTGGATCTTTTCCGTATTCTTTAGGATAAATAAATTTATGCCCCAAATCATAAATTTTGGTGATTTTTAAAAAGATACAAAAGAAAAAATAAACTATGCTGAGGTGTTGGAATGACTAAACTTTTCACCAAATTTAAACTAAAAAGTCTTGAAGTTAACAATCGTATCATGATGTCGCCTATGTGCATGTATTCTGCTGGTGATGACGGCAAGCCAACCGACTGGCACTTTGTCCACTATGGTACCAGGGCTGTGGGAGGTGTTGGTCTTATCATGCAAGAGGCTACAGCCGTTGAAAGGCGAGGTAGAATTACTGGCAATGACTTAGGACTGTGGGATGATAGTCAAATCGATCCTTTGAAAAAAATGGTGGACTTTGTGCATTCTGTAGGAGGCAAAATCGGTGTTCAGTTGGCTCATGCTGGAAGAAAATGTGAGGTGAAAAACGAAAAGATTGTTGCTCCTTCGAGTATTAAGTGGAGTGACGAATATCCCGTTCCATCAGAACTTACCAAAAATGAGATTAAAGATATAATTAAAGCTTTTGGTACTTCGGCTGCAAGAGCGGTTAAAGTTGGTTATGACACTGTAGAAGTTCACGCTGCTCATGGTTATCTCATTCATGAATTTTTATCACCACTTTCTAACAAAAGAAGTGATGAGTATGGAGGCAAAATAGAGAACAGAGTAAAATTTTTGCGGGAAGTATTAATTGAAGTAAAGAAAAACATACCCAACGATATGCCTGTTTTTATGCGTTTATCTGCCACCGATTTTGTAGACGGGGGTATTGACATAAATGAAACAATAGAGATAGTAAAACTTGTAAAAGACTTTGTGGATATTGTGGATTGCAGCTCAGGCGGTCTTTTATCATCAAGGATAGATTTATATCCTGGCTATCATATAATTTATGCAGAAGCTGTAAAAAGGGAAACAGGGGTACCGTCTGTGGCTGTAGGCTTGATAACCAGTCCAGAAATTGCAGAGGAGATAATAGGAAACGAGAGAGCGGATATGGTTGCACTGGGGAGGGTACTTTTAAGGCAGCCGTACTGGCCTGTATATGCCGCCCATGAGCTCAAGGATAGAGATATTATAGTAAGGCAGTATTACAGAGGAAGATATACATAAAAGAGTAATCTTTGTGGGGGCTTTACAAAGTGAAAATTTTGTGATAAAATAATTGAGCAGAAGATGGGGACGTGGTGAAGTTGGTTATCATGCCGGTCTGTCACACCGGTGGCCGCGGGTTCGAGTCCCGTCGTCCCCGCCATATTTTGAAAAGACGAACATTAAATGTTCGTCTTTTTTTAAGTTATTTTTAAAGTTTAGGGCATATTGTTATTTTTGAACAATTAATACTCTATTTGTTTAATTTGTGATACAATAGAAGTGACAGAAGATTTACAAAATTAATGGGGGGGATTATACTAAAATGCAAAAAGAAATAGATAAAGAATCTTTTATGGAAACTTTTCAAGAAATGGTAGATCTTTTGCAGGAAATAAATTGGGACGAAAGTGAGAATGATTTTCTAACAAAGCTTTTAAAAATTGCTATAAAGATCATACCCGAAGCAGAATACGGTTCTATTTGGTTAATTAGGGGAGCATTATATGAAGCCATAGTTGGAATTGGTTACGATGAAGATCTAATTAAAGAAATGGTTGTTCCGTTCAACGAGTCATATGTAAGTAACTATATGGACAGAGATTTAATAGAGATTCAGAATATTTTGGATTACAATTCCCCTGAAACCGATTTGTACAAAATCAGTAAAAAATTACATAAAGAAACGAATCAAATGGTAACTTTGATTTCAGCTTTAAAAAATAAAGACAGTGTAATTGGGCATATATATATTGACAGCTTCCATGTTGACTCTTTCGATGATAATTCAAAAAAAATGCTTAGAATGTTCAGTAATTTAGCATCTATTTTTTTGACTTTGAAAATCCTACGGGATTCAGAAAAAGAAACAGTAGAGACAAATTCTAATTATTTGAGTTTTATTAGTCATGAATTGAGAACACCTTTGACTTCAATTATAGGATTTGCCGAAACAATATTGAACAATGAGGATTTAAAAAAAGATGAGATAAAAAGTATCATAAGAAAGATACTATTTTCTGCTAAACATATGAACTCACTTTTAGACGATATTTCAACTTTCAACAAATTAAATAGAGAGAAGAGATTGAATTTAGAAAAATTAAATTTAAAAAAGTTATTATATGAGGTTTTATCGATGTTAGAGCCGACAGCATCCCCTGATGTTGAAATAAATCTTGATTTTCCCGTTGATATACCAGTAGATATTGAAACAGATGAGACTAAATTAAATCAAGTCCTTGTAAACGTAATAGGGAACGCAATGAAATACACCACAGAAGGTTCAATAGATATCCGTGTAGGTTACGAAAGTCATACAAAACATTTTCTAATCGAGGTAAAAGATACGGGACCTGGAATTCCAGAAGATAAATTAAAAGACATATTTAGACCATTTTTTAGAGTTTCTAAAGATAAACCTGGAAGCGGATTGGGTCTAGCAATTGTAAAAAAGAATCTTGAAATGCTCAAAGGTAGTGTAGAGGTAAAATCAAAATTAGGCAAGGGAACTACGTTCCTGATAAAAATACCCCAATCCATAAGTGGTATTGTAGATAAGTGTCAATAATAGTTACGCTGAACATATTTTTTCAAAAAAATTTGGGAAGAGTACTTTAGGGTCACCGCCTGTTTTTAAGGATCTATCTAATTCTTCTATATCTATTATTATTTTTTCTATAGAAGTAAGGAAGTAGAGTTTCTCAACATTGATTTTTTTTACTTTGTCGTTTTTAAAATTGAAACCTAAAAAAGAAGCTACTCGTTGTTGTGAAACCATGCTATCTTTGCTGACTTTCATGACTTCAGACCAATTGTAATTGGTCTTTCTTTCGCCGTTTAATATCACCGCATATAGATCCAAAAAGTACTTATATAAATAATTTGCTAGGGCAATTGGGGAGAATGAAGAAGATTTTACAATCGACTGCAGCTTTATTAGTGAATTTGATAATTTCTTTGTTACTAAATCATAGCAGAGTTCTTCGTAATTAGCCGAAGAAAAATAAGTAGAAACATCTTCCACGTCTTTTATAGATATAATTTCCGTATTGGAGTATATGCAAAGCTTCTTAATTTCCTCATACAACAAATCCTCATTTTTCCCAACAAATTGTATTATTTTCTCGGCTGTTTCATCACTTAATTGTTTGTTTAACTTGCTTGCAAAATCCTTAAGCATTTCTATCCACAGTTCATCTTTCCAAGGGGGAGGAATCATTGCCTCTATTTTTTTATCGAAAGTTATTTCTTTTAGATATTTATTTTCTTTTTGAATATCCAAAATGAGTGTACCTTCAAAGGGGCTTTCGTAATGTTTCAGTAAGGTAGACATCTTTTCTTGATAGGGTATTTTGAAAGAGTCAAAATCTGAAATTATTATGATTCTGTTTGTTGAAAAGATACTTCCCATGGTGAAAATATTGTTGATCTCTTCATCTACATAATTTTCCGGCGATAACGTAACTATTTCAGAATTTGGAGATTTTTTAATAATTTCTTCGATTCTGATTCTTTTTTGTATAGTTGAATTTCCCAAAATTAATATTTTTTGCAACCTTACCTCTCCTTCAGTCGCTTGTATGAAGTTGAATGATTTCGTGATCTTTTAGGAATTTATCTGGTGGAACAGATTGCGAAACAACGGTGTTACCATTACCAGTTATTATTACGTTTTTTTCTTTTATTCCTAAGTTCAACAGGATGTTGTAAGCTTCGGTTATAGGATAACCAGTCAAATTAGGCATAATATCTTGATAAAAAACTTTTTGATTTTGGATTGTGTTACTTTCTTTGGCATATCTATAAAAAATGTTAGTTAAAACTGGTGCAGCTACTTCTCCACCATAAAATTCTTCTTTAGGATTATCTATTATAACAACAGCAGTATATATGGGATCAACAACCGGATAAAAACCAACAAACAATGAATAATAGCTACCTTCAACGTATCCTACGCCACTTTCTGCCTTTTGAGCGGTGCCGGTTTTCCCACCGATTCTCAACCCTTCCTTATAGGCTTTTTGGGCTGTTCCTTCTATGACTGTATAACTCAGCCACTCTTTTACCATCTTAGCGGTAGGTTCAGATATAACTTGTCTTTCTGAGATTTCTTTTTCTTCTAAAAAAGTTGGTTGTACATACGTCCCGCCGTTTGGAATTATGTTAAAAGCTGATATTAATTGTATAGGTGTGATACCTATTCCTTGACCCAGAGCAATCTGAAAAGGGGTTATTTCATACCAATCATCAGGATAAGGGACTACCCCATTGACTTCGCCTTTGAATTCTATCCCTGTTTTTTCCCCAAAACCATAGGTTAAAAGCTTTTGATAGAGCCATTGATTAGAAAATTCTTCGAGGATTTTTTCCATCATCTGTGCTATCGCTATATTTGACGAGTATGATAGAGTTTCCTTCAGCCCGATTTCTCCCATTCCATAACCTTGAGATTCGGTCACTTTAAAGTTTTTTTTGCCTGTAGGGTAGTATTCGTATCCTGAATAAAATTTATCATTAGCATTAATTATATGTTCATCTAGTGCTGTAGAAATTAATAATGGTTTAAGTGTGGAACCTGGTTCTATATACCCCATATAAGCAATATTCCATGGATAAAGTGAAACACTCGATTTAATCTTACCTGTTTTACTTTCCATAACAACAATAACTCCGCCTTCTGCGGATTCTTTTTTTACAGTATTTAGAAGTTCTTCATATGCTATTTGTTGCATTTTCAAATCTATACTTAAACTTGTTGTTTTTTGACTGTTTAATACCCCATTATCTAATAAAAAAGGTTCGATTCCGTAAGAGGTTTTATTCGCTTTTCCAACTAGTAAATCAAGAGAGAATAATTCATTGTAAATACGTTGAGTAACAGGGTATATTCTAGAATATTTGTTTAAAATTCCTAGATCGATATAAGCTTCTTCATAGGTATCATAAGTTCCCCATTTTAAAAATTTTATGTTTTCTATTTGATCATCACTAAACCTTTGATTCAATATATATTTATTTCTTTTAAAGTCGTTTTGTAATTTCATAAAGCCTAAATCGATCCAAGCTTCATATTTTTGTTGGTTGTATACAATCAAATTTCCATTGGAATCCACAAGTTCTGAATATTTGTTATTTTCTAATGAAGCTGAAAATTCGTTAAAATCCTTTGCCAAAGGGTTATTATACACAAAGGTGAGGATAATTAGAAAAACATATCCTGAAAGAAAAAAGAAGGTGAAGAATAACCATTTGTGTTTCATGGCTGAATTATTTCTCCATGATATTTAAGATCTCTATGTATCTGTCAATTTGGTTATCCAAGGCAGATATCTGTGACTCCATATTATTAAGCTCCATCTGAGATTGGGATATTATGGATTTATAATTTTCAATATTTTTGCCAAAGTTAAGAAAGATGGTAAGCCAAATGCTAACGGTTAAAAAGGCTAAGAAAACTAAAATGATTATAACAATATCCAGAGACTTGACTTTAGATTTAGTCTTTTCAATTCCTTTACTTTTTGCGTACACATTTTTTTCCATAAAAACTCCCCCTAACTCTTGTCATTTGTTAAATCCCTATATACTCAGCCACCCTCAATTTGGCACTTCTGCTTCTTGGGTTACGTTTTATTTCCTCTTGCGAAGGTAAAGTAGGTTTGGGAGTGAGAAAATTATATCTTTCATTGTTTTTGAAAAAATTTTTAACGATCCTGTCTTCCAGCGAATGAAAAGTTATTACCGTTACCCTTGCTCCTACCTTTAAAAAGTTTTCCAATTTAGAAAGGGTTTCTTCGATATTTTTTAATTCTTCATTAACTTCTATTCTCAGAGCTTGGAAAGTTTTAGTGGCAAAATGTCTGTGCCTTTCGTGAACTTGCGAACTGGGTAGTCCTTTTCTAATGGCGTTTACTAATTCTAGTGTCGTGTTTATAGGCCTGTTTTTTACAATGCTTTTGGAAATACTGTGAGCGAACCTTTTTTCTTCTCCATACTCAAAAATGATGCGCCTGAGCTCTTCTTCTGAATAATTGTTAACTATGTACGCTGCATCTTTTTCCGATTGAACATCCATTCTCATGTCTAAAGGTTCGTCTTTAGTAAAAGAAAATCCCCTATTTTCACCTTTTAGCTGAAAGGTAGAAACCCCTAAATCCATTAAAAAACCGTCAACTTTGTCAATATCTAAACCTCTCAAAATCATGTCTATATCTTTATAAGAAGATTTAATCAATACCACATTATCCGATAGATCTTTTAACCTTTGTTCTGCAATTTCCAAGACCTCGTAATCTACATCTATGCCGATTACCTTAGCCATATTATCGGTGTATTCTAAAATAGCTTTTATATGTCCACCTTCGCCTGCGGTACAATCCACATAAATACCGTCTTTGTTGGTTATCAAATAGGATAAGACTTCTTCAACCATTACACTTTTATGAAAATCGTCGTATTTTCTTACTATTATTATACACCTCTTTTGCAGAAAAACAAATTAATTTTTTTACTTATATTTCGCAAAGAATAACAGTTCTTCTTCTATGAATTCGTCTATTTCTCCATCCAAGACTGCTTGAGCATTAGAGGTTTCATACTCTGTTCTTAGATCTTTAACTAAGGTATATGGATACAAAACATATGATCTAATCTGATTTCCCCATGAAATATCTTTTACCTCACCACGTAATCTTAACTTTTCTTCTAACTTTTTTTGATGTTCTAACTCATATAATTTTGCCTTTAAAATTTTTAAAGCCGTAGCTTTGTTTTGATGTTGTGAGCGCTCGTTTTGCACCGCTACCACTATACCTGTAGGTAAATGAGTAATCCTAACTGCTGAATCGGTTTTGTTAACATGTTGACCGCCTGCTCCGCCTGATCTATACGTATCTATTTTCAGATCGTCTGGATTTATTTCTATCTCAACATTTTCATCAAATTCAGGCATCACAGATATTGAGGCGAAAGAAGTATGCCTTCTTCCATTGGCGTCAAATGGAGAAATTCTGACTAATCTATGTACCCCACTTTCGTATTTTAATTTACCGTAGGCATAGGGACCGGAAATTTTGATAGTTGCGCTTTTTATTCCCGCCTCGTCTCCTTCCTGAAAGTCTATAGTTTCAATGTCATAATTATTTTTATCTGCCCATCGAGTGTACATCCTCAACAGCATAGATGCCCAATCCTGTGATTCTGTTCCACCCGCACCAGGATGCAGGCTAAGAAATGCATTTGCATCATCGTATTCTTCTGATAAAAGCATTCTTAATCGAAAAGAACCGATCTTTTTTTCGATAACTTTTAAAATTGCTTCAACTTGCGCGGTCATCGACGGATCATCCTCTGATAATTCAACTGCTATTTCTAATTCCTCAAAATTGTTCTCCAATTTTTTAAATTCATCTATTTCATCTTTTAAATTTTGTGCCATTTTGGAGATCTTTTTTGCCCTGTTTTGATCGTTCCAAAAGTTTGGTTCCATCATTTCTTTGTCAAGTTTTTTAACTTCTTCTTCTACTTTATCTATATTAAAAACTTCTTTTAAATCTTCGAAATTTTCTTTTAATTCGTCTATTTTAACTTTCGTTTCGTATTCTATCATCTGATCACCTCTTAAAAATTGTTTCAATAATTATTTCTTAACTTTATACCTTTTTTTGATCTTGGTTGATTGTTTAGCGATATTTTTACTTTTAGCTTCTCCACCATCATTCGATTCATCGACCGCTGATACGTTGTTATGTACAAAGTTCAAACTGGCATATATTTTTTTTGCTTCTCTTTCTTCTTTTTCTGGAACTATTTTTGCTATTCTCATTAAATAATTGACTATATCGTCGTATATACTGTCAACCATCTGGTCAAAAAGAAGGTAAGATTCTTTTTTAAATTCCATAACAGGATCTTTTTGCCCATAAGATCTTAATCCTACAGCTTCTTTTAGCGCTTCGATCGCATCTAAATGATGCCTCCACTTTTCATCTATTATTCTTAACATAACAAATTTTGCGACTTTGTTAAAATCTTCTCCAAATTCTTCTTTTTTGTATTGATATCTCTTCCAAAGTAGATCAAAGATTTCATTTTCTATTTCCTCACGCGTGTTCCCCTTTATGTCAGAAATTATTAAATATTGTTTCAATTTTTCTGAAATATTGCTTTTGTCATATTTTTCTTCGGTTTCATCCCATGAGGATTCCACTATTCTTTCCACAACATCCATAAAGATTTCTTTTATATGATCATCATAGTTACCTTGTTCAAGGATCCAATCCCTATGATTGTATATTACAGATCTTTGTTTGTCCATTACTGAATCAAATTCGTACAATCTTTTTCTTATCGAGAAGTGTATTCCTTCAATTTTCTTTTGGGCATCCCGAATAACTCTACTCAGCATTTTATGTTCTATGGGCTGACCTTCTTCTATTTTTAAAGCGGTCATTAGATTCTTCATTCTGTCTCCACCGAACAATCGTAAAACGTCATCTTCAAAAGAGATAATAAATCTTGATTCACCAGGATCCCCTTGCCTACCAGATCTCCCTATTAATTGGTTATCTATTCTTCTGCTTTCATGCCTTTCCGTACCTAAAACAAAGAGTCCTCCAAGCTCTTTGACCCCTTCTCCCAACTTAATATCGGTACCTCTACCCGCCATATTCGTAGCAATGGTAACGGCGTATTTTTCTCCTGCCTGAGAGATAATTTCTGCTTCCCTCTCATGATATTTAGCGTTCAAAACTTCATGTTGTATTCCTCTTTTTTTCAGAATTTCACTTATGGTTTCGCTATTTTCAATGGATGTTGTTCCCACCAATACAGGTTGGCCCTTTTGGTTACGTTTTACTATTTCATCTATTATTGCTTGATATTTTTCTTTTTCGGTTTTAAAAATTAAATCATTTTTGTCTTCCCTAATAACAGGTTCGTTGGTAGGGATAACAATAACTTCTGTGTTGTAGATCGCTTTGAACTCGTCTTCCTCAGTTTTTGCAGTTCCGGTCATACCTGATAATTTTTTGTACATCCTAAAATAATTTTGGAAAGTTATTGTGGCAAAAGTTACACTCTCTTCTTTGATTTTTACTCCTTCTTTTGCTTCTATAGCTTGGTGCAATCCTTCAGAATACCTTCTTCCAGCTAACAATCTTCCTGTAAATTCATCGACGATGACAACTTCTCCATCGTGAACGATGTAATCTTTATCTCTTTTGAAAAAATTTATCGCTTTTAAGGCGTTCAAAAGATGGAACAAATACTTAATGTTGCTCGGATCGTATAAGTTATCGACAGATAATAGTTTCTCTGCTTTGCTTATTCCTTCTTCTGTTAACGCTAAAGTCTTTTGTTTTTCATCGATAGTGTAATCTTTTTCAACTATAAATTTTTTCGCCAAAGATGCAAATCTTCTGTAAAGTTCGGAAGGAGTATCCGAAGGGCCCGAAATGATTAACGGTGTCCTAGCTTCATCTATCAAAATGGAGTCAGCTTCATCAACTATTGCAAAGTAATGGCCTCTTTGTACTTTGTCAGTATTTTCGTAAACTAAATTGTCTCTTAAATAATCAAATCCAAACTCATTTGCAGTTCCGTAAGTTATATCAGCTTGATATGCTTTTTTTCTCTCTTCTTTGTCCATGTTGGCTTGAATGTATCCTACGCTCAAACCTAGATATTCGTAAACTGGTCCCATCCAATTCGCATCTCTTTTAGCCAAGTAATCGTTGTGGGTAGCCAAATGAACATTTTCTTCAGTTAGGGCATTTAGATATATAGGAAGTGTTGCAACTAAGGTCTTTCCTTCCCCTGTTTTCATTTCGGTTATCTTACCCTCATGTAAAGCGATGCCTCCCATTAACTGTACATCGAAATGCCGCATCCCTATCGTTCTTTGTGAGGCTTCTCGTACGACAGCAAAGGCTTCGGGTAAGATATCGTCTAAACTCTCACCTTGTTTTAACCTTTTTTTAAATTCCAAGGTCTTTCCAGATAATTCAGTGTCGCTGAGAGATTTCATACTTTTTTCTAATTCGTTTATTTTATTTGCGATTTTTGAATATTTTTTTAGTAAACTTTTATTCTTGTCTATAAGTCCAAAAAGCATAAATAATGCACTCCTTTCGAATCAAAATTTCTTAGCTATAATTTTTATCTTATTTTTATTTCTATTGTATACAAGCCGTTATTATCGTATTCTTCTTTTATTACCCAACTATCTAACGAACTATAAAAATTTACTGATAAATAATTTGAAATATCTAAAATTAACAGACTGTTGAGACTTTCTTTTCTTTCAATTTCTTCATAATATTTAGTGTTTTTGAATCGTTGTATTTCTGACAAATACACATTCATCTTATCGGGTAAAACGTTTGAAAATATGAATTCCTCTTCTATAAAATAAAGGTAAACTTGGTTTTCCACACTTTGATTAGACCAAAGATAATAATTGTAAGTTCCAATATTTCCTTCTTCCATATTTCTTGCTTCTGCAAATTCTCTGAGTTTATAAGTATCAATCGATGCTTCAAAGAATAAGTTAAGCTCATTATTACTTATACTTTGTGAACTAACGGCTATAAACTCCTCTTCTTTGATACTATTGACTATAAATCCTATAACATTTTTGCTTTCATCGTCCAAAGGGGTTAAAAAATTTTCAAAATACGATGGGAAATTGGTTTTGTCTAACTTTTGTATGTTCAAAACTTCTCCAAACAATTTCTTGTTTTCCAAAAGTGTCAAATCAAAATTTTTCTGGGCACCTCTGTAATCTTTAGACTCAAATGTTGCCTTTAAGGTTCTCGAATCAACGGTAACGTAAAAATCCCAAAGGTTATTTTCATTTAAAACATTTTCTAGAGACCCCGATACTAAAGCATTTGAATTGTTATCATAGGTTGTCGGTTCCATGTTCAAAAAGATACCCACTTCATTTTTTTGAATAGCAAAATTTTTTTCTTCTAAGGTGTATAGATCATTGCTCACTTTATTAGCACCAAAAATCTTTGTAAAAATCTCATTGAAGACGTTATATTCGGTAGAGTATATGGCGATACTTTTCGAATTAACCATCAGGTCAAATAAAAGGTTAAAATAGTTCGGATTAAATAATTCGCCGAACGAATAGTCTTTCTCCGAATAAAATACCATCGGAGCATTTAAAAAATTTTGAATGTTTGTATTTGTAGATTCTAATGTCGTTGAAAGTAATTCTTTGATATAATCTTGCCCTATCCCTTCAGTTGAGTTTACAAATCGATAAAAAGGTACCGTTTCATAGATTTCAGTATAAACAGCTAAAGGACTTTTTATCCCTATCGATGTTTCTCCAAAGGTGAATAATGCAATTAAAATCAAAAAGATGAGGATAATTGATAACTTCTTTATTTTATTTCCTCCCTATTATTCAACACTTATTTTGAATTTTGAAATGGCTGAATTGAGATTTTGAGAAAGTTTTTCTAATTCTTGAGCTCTTTCACTAAGTGAGCCAGCGTTTTCAGACTGATTTTGCATCAACATCTTAATTTCTTTAATTTTTTCGCTGGTTTCATTCACTGTTCTAGCTATTCTTTCCATTGAAGAACTCATTTCTTGCGTACTTGCACTTTGTTCTTGCGAACTAGCAGTTACGTTTTCCACCCCTGAAATCATTCCATTTATCTCATTTAATATGCCTTCAAATTGTTCTCGAACCTTGAGGGCTTCATCGTTTATTTCTGCAATAGTATTTACGGTTTTATTGGTTACGTCGTTTACATTGTTGGTACTTTTTTTCAGATCCTCTAAAATGTTGCCGATTTCGTCCGTTGCTTTACCGCTTTCTTCTGCTAATTTTCTTATTTCATCTGCTACAACGGCAAATCCTCTTCCCGCTTCTCCCGCTCTTGCTGCTTCTATTGCTGCGTTCAGTGCTAACAGATTCGTCTGTTCAGTTATGGAATTTATAGTTTGAATAATATTTCCAATATTTTCTGCTTTTTCCAAAAGTTTTGAAACATTTTCTTCTGCTTCTTTGGATTGCTCTACACCAACTTCTATTTTCTTTACTATATTGTGAATACTTTCCATTCCTTTGTTAGATTGGCTTTGTGTCATTTCAGCTGAATTGGATAACTCTTGTGCAGCAGAAGATAAACTTTGTGCTGAAGAGGCAATTTCTTCAATACCGGATGTGATCTCTTCGACAGATGAGGCACTATCTTCCGAAATTAACTCTATATTTTTTGCTTCGTCGAGAACTTCTTCTGCCGACTTTTTGAATTTTTGTGAGGCTTCTTTTAATTCCTTTGAAGATGTTTCAACTCTTTCAGAAACATCTTTTATACTTTCAATCGTTTCTTTTAAGTTATCTCGCATCTTACTAAACGATTTAGCCATTTCTCCCACTTCGTCTTTGGATTTACTTTCGAATTCTACATCCAAATTCCCTTCTCCGAATTTCAATAATACGTTTGAAAAATCTTTTATTGGTTTTGAGATACCTTTTCCAACAAAGTAGGCAACTACAATTGCTATAACAACTCCCACAACGGTTATTAGGATTATAAGAAGCGTTAAACTATTTATCTCACTGTATATTTCACTCTCAGGTAAATTTAGGAACAAAATCCAGCCATTGGATAGCTTAGAATAACTCGTTAAGAACCCTTCACCATTTAATCTTTCTACAAAAGTCCCTTCTGTACTTGAGCTTATGGTTTCTAAGTAATCCGTTATTTCATCTTCTATACTCTTTCCAGAGTCATAAAGAGGATGGAAAATTACATTAAAATTATCATCCACTAAGTACGCATATGCTTTTTGGTATCCTAAATCTTTTTGAATGAGGTTGGCAAAATATTCCAAGGGAAAACTCATCCCAGCAACACCAACAAAAGTTCCATCTTCTGGATCGTAATAAGGAACAGAATAAGTGATTACATTTGTCTGTAAATATTCATCAAAGTATATATCGGTCCAAACACCTTCACCTTTGTCTCTTGCTTCAAAAAACCACTGATATTTTTTATTTTCTGGGTTAAAAGTATCGTCTAATTTTATATATTCATTTTCTAAACTTTTATCTTCACCCTCAATGTAGTAAAGGGAATACAATTCTTTTGTCCTTAACATATCTGGATTGAAAACTATAAAAGAAGTTGCATTACCTTCTATTTTTTGCGAAAAATTTTGGGGTACATCCTTAGCTCTATCTAAAAACTTTATCACTTCAGCATTTGAAAAACTCGCTATAAAAGGATCAAATCCCAAAAAGGCAGAATCGCTATAATTATCCACTACTATTTCAATAATACTTATTTGTGAACCTAGATCAGATGCAACGCTCGCAGTTAAATTTTCCACTCCGTTTAGTGAATATTCTTCTAAAAGAGCAGTGGATCTGAAAATTGATACAAGACTTATAACGGTTACCACTGCAATCACTAACAAAGCAGAAGATAAAATAATCTTGGTACTGATTCTTTTCAATGCAAACTCCCCCTTTAAAATATGTATCGAATTAAATTGAAACGCCCAAGGTGATTCTAACTAGGAAACCTATAAAAAAGGTTAATCCTGCAACACCCAAACTTATACCCGCCATTTCAAGAAATCTACTTTTGAAGCTTAAATCTTTGGCAACAGAAATATAAAAATTGAAAATCAATATTATTATAACAGCTGTTAGTAAAGTTATAATTAAACTTAAAAAATAATTATTGGGCATTAACAAATAAGGAAGGATTAAAAAAAATACCGTGATTATATATGCGATTCCTGTGTAAGCTGCTGATTTTAATGCTCTTTCATCGTTTTCGGCTCTTTTTGATAGATACTCGGATGCCGCCATTGACAATGATGCAGCTATCCCAGTTATTAATCCAGATGTAGCTATTATTATTCCGTTTTGAAGGGCAAAGGTTAAACCTGCTAATGCACCAGTCAATTCGACTAACGCATCGTTTAAACCAAGCACAATCGACCCCACGTAATTCAGTCTTTCTTCTTCTATCATACCTAAAAGTTCTCGTTCATGCTTATCTTCTTCTTCTTCAATTTGTTTTGCTTCGGGGACTACATTGGAAATATCCTCATAGGAGATCTGAGCCCTTTCTTCACCATTTTCCATGAGCTTCAAACTAAAGGTTAATCCAAGTAATTTAGAAAGGATAAAATAGAACAAGACTTTTATGTAATTTGGTTTTACATCTTCGTTCGTATAACTTTTCCAAAAATCGTGGTGTTTTAACTCTTCGTTTGCTATGCTTTCTAGGACTTTTTTATTTTCAGTATCTTTAGTAGATCCAGCTAACCTTTTATAAATCATATGTTCCGTTAACTCAGCCTTTTGGAAATTTAATAAATGTTTTTTTGTTTTTGAGTCGATTTGTGAATTTTCCATTCAAACACCTCCGATTAAAAATCATTTCCTACTCTTCGTATTTTTTATATAGTTCTTCTATTTCTCTTTCATATCTTTTCAATATTTCTAAGAGTTTTGGATTAAAATGTTCTGGTTTTGTCCTGTGATCCCCATTTAACAATATGTCAATGGCTTCCCTATGTGAAAAAGCTGCTTTATAACTCCTTTTTGATCTTAAAGCGTCGTATACATCTACTAAGCATACGATCTGCGCTTCAATGGGAATTTGTTCACCCCTTAATCTAAAAGGATACCCAGAGCCATCGTAATGTTCGTGATGGTAAAGGGCAATTTTTCTTGCTGTTTCAAAATATGGATCATCCAACAAATTATCGGCATATAGTGGATGTTTCCTCACTTCTTCCCATTCTTGTTCATTAAGTTTACCAGGTTTATTAAGAATCTCGGCAGGAATAAAAAGTTTCCCCACATCGTGAAGTGGAGAAAAATCTCTTATTTTTTCAACGTGTTCTTTGGGGAAACCTAATTTTTCTGCAAAAAATGCAGATAATTCACTTACACGGTAGATATGTTTCTTGCTGTTTTCATCGTGTGATTCTGCCAATATAGAAAGTTTACTTGCAAAGGTTGCATAAGCATTTTTTACCTCTTGCGTTCTTAATCTGTTGACAAAAAACATTTTTGCCACATTTAACAGAGAATCAAAAAATCTTACCGATTCTTCAGAAAAATTCTCATCGCTATCCTTTTTAATATCAAGTGAAATATCTAAATATCGATTTTCATCTATTTTTATTGCTTTCAGTAGAGTAGATTTTACTGGTTTGGTAAATTTGGACATTAAATTTGCTACATCTTCAGGCATTGTCTTTTCATTTACGGTTTGTATATTATCAAATACTGTTGCTTTTTCCAAACGCACTGCATAACTTTTTTTAAGATTTAAACTTTTTAGACCATTAATATCATGGCCCAACGTTGCTAAAAATCTCCAACTATCTCCCTCTATTATAGAAACACTACCATAATCAGCTTCTGGAATTTCTATGATTAAAGTATTTAAAAATTTCTGGAAGAAATCTTCCTCTTTTACTTCTTCGTTTTCAACTTCGGATATAATTTCCAACAGATGAATTATTTTATTATTCAGTTGTTCTATTTCCTGATAATTACTTTCTATTTCCTCATTTTGTGATATCAATTCTTCGTTGTAGGAAGTTAATTGTTCATTTGCTGCGGTAAGTTCTTCATTATAACTTTGGGCCTCTTCCTTTGCCTTATTTAATTCATTCAAAAGAGAGCTAAGTTTTAAATTTTCTTCTCGTAGAACATATATAAATACAATAGAAAAAGGTACTAGAATCATTATTATCCAAAAAATAACAGGGTAATTTTCATAAAAAGAAGGAGGCTTGTTCTGGATTGTTGAATCTGCAGGTAGACTCTTGATTGAAATACCAAATTTTTCCAACTGGGGAAAATTAAAAACGTATTTATTATCAGGGAAGTAAATTCTTGGTAACTCTTTAATATTAACTCCGCTTAATAAGTCCTTTGCTATTTCCCCGGCTTTCAGCCCTTGATCGTATGCACTGGTAATTTTACCTCCTACAACGTTGTTGGACATATACGCACTTGAGGTAGTATAAATGGGAAGATTCTCAAATTGTCCCATATATACCTCTATTTCTGTATAATCATAAAAATTTCCATAAATATCTTTACTAAAAGCCAAAAGAAGTGCTATTGAGTTTTGCGAAGGTGTATCAAGCTCTTCTTTTATTTGATCAAGAGAATCAGTTAGAAAGATAAAATTAATACCCTGAAATTCAGGCATTACATCATTCTCCACTTCTTGCTTGAAAAGTTCCCCAGTTTTAGTCTGATTATCAACAACTACATAAACATTCTCTGTATCTGGATGAATATTTAGTGCCAATTCTAATGTTTCTTTTATATCATGAATCTCTACAACACCACTTACAAAGTCTAATTCACTCAAATCGTATTCTTGATAGTGATTGATCCCAGCATACACAATAGGGGTTCCCAAAAAAAGTGAATCATAATTTGATAAAACAAAATCAAGGGCGTTATTATCAAACGCAATAACGACATCAAATGTAAAATTGCTAAATTTTTTTTCAAAATATTCTTTGAATATGTTTAGGCTATTATCATCACCAAACCTTTTGCTATCAAGATATTCAACGTGTAGATTTATACTTTCTTCATTTTCTAAAACTGAATATATCCCTTCTAATTCCTTATCTGACCAGGATAAACCTGGGTTATACGAATTTAAAATTAGGACAGTAGAAGCTAAAGAATAAATCCCAGACAAGATAAATAGTAATAACAAGAATCGAGCTTTATTGTTGTTTATCACAAGTGAACCTCCTAAGTATAATGCGTGTAAATTTTATTATTTATTCTGACTTTTAATATTATATCACAAATTAGAGAACCTTAAAAGTATAATGATTTTCGTTGTTAAACTAAAATTATTCTAATGTTATTATATCGGTAACATATATATCTTATCATTTTATTAGGGTTTAAGCCGATAAATTTGTTCAACTTATATTTTTATCATTATGTTTCCTTTGAAATTATCGGCTAATTTTGTGTAAAGTTGAGTGTATAAGGAGGGGGTAGTATGTCTAAACCATGGTTGATAGTTGTTGGGATTTACCTTGTAATAATGGCTATTGCTGGTTTTAGTGTTGCAACCATGCCAAATTGGCATGCGTGGATAGACATTATCGTTGGTATTATTGCTTTGATAGTTGGTTTTATGGATAAAGGAAAGAAAGGTTCAGCAGCGTAGAATTTTAATTTCATAGATTTTTACAAAACACAAAAGAGGCTTAGATTGTTTTGCCTCTTTTGTGTTCTTATTGCAGCCTTGTGCAAAAAGGTCTTTTTTCGTAATGTTTTTGAATAACTTTCCTAATCTCATTTGCTTAGCTTTTGCCGTTTTATGCAAAACGTTTGTTGCTGATTTGTGCAAAATGGTTTGTTTGCAATGCTTTAGAAATGTTTTCCAAAATCTCGTTTGTGAAACATTTTGCGGCTCTATGCAAAACGTCTTATTCATAATGCATTTGAAATAATTTCCAAATTCTCATTTGCGAAGCAAATGACGTATCATGTTGCAGATCTATGCAAAAAACTTTGATTTTGAATTTGGGGTTCTTAAGGGGCAAAGCCCCTTAAAGATTATGGGCGGGCAGCGGGGTGAAGGGGCGCTATATTTTAAATATAAACGAGGTGTCTTACTTGCCTTTTGATGGTTTGGTATTACATAAAGTATTAAAAGAAATAAAAGACAACATTGTGGGGGATAGAATTAAAAATATTTATCAACCTATCAAATCCCAAGTGTTAATTCAGTTCTCTCAAAGTTTTGTGCTTCTTTCGTTAAAAAGCCCTTCCTATGTTATTTTACTTTCTCAAAAACCAAACGTACCAATACAACCAGCGAACTTTTCACAGTTTTTAAGAAAAAAAATAAGAAACGGAAGAGTGGTAAATGTTGAACAGTTAGGTTTAGATAGGATAGGTTACTTTGAAATTGAAAGCTATGATCAAGAAACCTCCACTCTGCGTCAATATAAGCTATTTTTCGAATTAATGGGAAGAAATTCCAATGTAATACTCGTTAACGAAGATAATAAAGTAGAAGAATCTTTAAAAAGGATTTATGACGAATTTAGACCCATAATTCCAGGAGTTAAATACATACCTTACTACGATGATTCTCAAACAAATATATTGAGAGAAAACATAGAAAACGAAGAAAATATTGATTATGATAGATTGATGGGATTTTCTAAAAAATCAAAAGAGTTTTTGAAAGAAATAGGTATCCAAAGAGCTGTACAAGACCTCAAAAAGCCTCATCTTTATTACTTCAATGAGGCAAACACATATGACTTCTCCGCTATTACTCCCAATAATTTTGAATATGAGGAATTAAAACCATCAGAGGCATTGCTCAAAGTCTTTCAAGAAAAGGCTGATCAATCACGATTATTGGAAATAAAAAAGGATTTAGAAAAAAGGGTAAAAAATGAAATCGACAGACTAGAAAAGACAAAAGAACAAATATTACAAGATTTAAATGAAGAAAAAAGTCTAATGGACTTAGAAAAAAAGGGAGAACTTCTTCAAACTTATCTCTACAAAATAAAAAAAGGTGAAAGATACTTTACAGTAACCGATTGGAATACTGGTGAGGAAGTCACAATCGAAATAGACCCACTTTTATCACCAACACAAAACTTGGAAAAGCTGTATAAAAATATAAAAAGGACAAAATCAAAAGTTGAATATGCTAAGAAAAGAATAAAAAAAGTGAATAACGAACTGGAATATTACAATCAGTTATTTGAAACAATCTCTTCTGCAGAAGAAATTGAAACCTTAATAGAGATAAAAGAAGAAATGAAAGATATAGGGCTGATAAGTGAAAACAAAAAATCTAAAAGGGAAAGAAAAGTAAAAACAACCTTTAGGAAATTTAATCACAAAGGCTTTGAAATACTGGTTGGGAAAAATAACAAGCAGAACGATGAATTGACAAGATCAGCCGCACAGGCCGATATATGGCTTCATACACATGAGATCCCAGGTTCTCATACAATAATAAAATCTTCTGGTAAAGAAATACCACAAGAAGTAATAGAATACGCAGCAAGAATTGCCGCAACATTTTCTAAAGCAAAAATGTCTTCCAATGTGGCGGTTGATTACACACAAAGAAAAAACGTATGGAAACCAAAAGGAGCAAAACCAGGAATGTGGCTGTATAGAAATTATGACACCATTATCGTTGAACCTTTTAGAGAACTTTAGCTTTTTTCTTCAATTTTAAGTTCTTTAACATGTTTTTCTATATGGTTTGCAACGTTTTGATGGTATTCATTTTGGTATTTTGTAAGAATCTCAAAAAACTTTTCTCTGAAGTCGTATTGAGGGTTTAAAACGAACATATATGAAACGTGCAGGGTTTGCCTTGCATCTGGGTTTTGTAGGTATTCTGTTGGAGATAAATCTTTTGGAACTGAGAATGGGTCACAGGAAAGATGGTAGTATTTATCCATTTCTTCTCTTTTATCAAGACATGTTTGCCAGATTTTTTTGAAGAATTCTGGATCTTTCTGAGCTACAACCTTAATAGCTTCGAGATAGCTGGTTCCAGATGTTTTTAGGTGGTAATTCCCTTGAGTAACTTCACCTATTATGGGATAAATAGAGAATTTATCGCTACCAGAATGAATGGAAAGCCTATATCCAAAATATTTGGCTATTTTGTCTTGTTTGATAAGAGACTTTTTAAACTCTTGTATATTTCCTATATAATCAATACCTTTTTGAAACTCCCCAGGGAAACGTGGAGCTAGTGTATCTATTTTTACCCCTTCATCGTAGATATATTTAGAGATCAAAAAATGTGTTTTTTCATCTGTTGGAACATCTGTCTCGTCAACTGAAACTTCAAAAGTTACCTCTTTTTTATTAACCTTTGGAAATTTGTTCCATACATCTATAACTCTTTCGATAACACTGGCATAAATTGAAACAATTTTATTCAATTCGTTTTTATCTGAATATTCTATGGGCATATCGTTTACAAAAAAGCTTTTGTTATAAAATTGTTCAAATATTTGGTCTTTTATAGAAGAATCTTTATTCATATGTTCTGAACAATCCAAAGTGAGCATTGTAATTCCCGAATCTAAAGCATATTGAATCTCCTCATCACTTTTCAAATGATCTCCATCAAATCCACTGTTTTCAACATAGTTTTCCTCAACAAGTGCGTTTAGTACGTCTTTTCTTACATCAGTAAACGTTCTTCCAGTGAAGTTTAACTCCCTAATACTTTGTTGTGCAAAAACAGGAAAGAAGTTGTATTTCTTTGCAACTTTTATATGGCCCGGGGTTGCAATTCCTATTCTATCCCCAAGACCCAAAGAAATCCCTTTCTTCGGTAAAATTGTAAACATTTATATTTTCCTCCTCATGGTATTAACTCTTCTCTTACATATTTTTCAAAGGCATAAGTCGCAGCTCCACAAGCTGTTATGTATTCTCCTATCGAAGAAACTTCAACGTTTACATCTTTGTTTGCGTAAAATATATGCTGGTTGTAACTTTGTTCTGTAGAGTCTTTTAGAAATTCCCACCCGTTTGACACCCCACCTGCTATATAGACCTTTTCTGGATTTAAGATATTGACTAAAGTAGCAATGCCAATTCCTAAATATTTTCCCGCCCTTTCAAATGCTTTTATCGCATTTTCATCACCTTTTTTGGCTAATTCATATACCAATTTCGATTCACAACTTCCTTCACACTCTAAATTTTTCCCGGATATTTTTTCGTAATTTCTAACAATCGCCTTACTTGAGCTTTCTGTTTCCAAACAACCATTTTTACCGCAGTTACACCTTCTTCCTTCGGGGTTAACCGTCACATGACCTAACTCCCCAGCAGCGTTCTTATATCCTCTCAATATCTTTCCGTTGCTTACTATCCCCACTCCTATACCTGGGCCAATGTTGATCACACAAAAATCTTTCTCTTTGTGGGAATTGTTAGAAATTAAGTTCCGTGCCATCATTATTGTGTTATGATCCACGTAGGCTGGTAGGTTGAACTCTTTTTTCATCACCTTTTTAACCTCAAAGTTCGATATATCAATATTGTGAGATCTTATAACCACTCCGTTTTCTGGATCTATATAACCAGGAAAAGCCATACCTATACCGATTATGTTGAATTTGTTTTTAACCATTTTTATATTTTCATAAATCTGCTTCAACAATTTGTCGTTTTTCTCTGAGACGAATCTTTTGGAATATAAGATGTCCCCCTTCCCGTTTGAAACAATAACCCTTGAATATGCAGAGCCCACGTCATATCCAATAAACAAGAAGTCATCGTAGTTTATATCAAGCAAAATACCCTTTTTCCCTACACGAGAAACGTCTTCACTTCCAACTTCTTTCAATACCTTTTTATGAATTAAAAGATTCGTTATATAACTCACAGTTGAAGGCATGAGGCGTGTTTCTCTTGCAATTTCAGCCCTTGTCATAGGGCCTTGAATCCTTAATGATTGAAAAATAAGTGCCGCATTGTTTTCTTTTAAAGAAGACAAGGATGCTTTTTTCATCGAATTGGAACCTCCGAGTTCAATAATTTTTATCTAAATTTTTTTAAAAAACAACCTTTTTGGTCTGAAATAACTAATATCTTTTACCAAATCAAATGCTTCCCGGATAGGTATTTGACCTTTTTCTACCATTTCACCAACGACGTTGGATAACTCTCTTCTGAACATCTCTGTTCTTGATCCATAGGAGATTAGCTTTCTTGAATCTGTTACCCAACCCGCTAAGTCACTAAGAAGGTCTACGGTGGCAATATATTTTAAATACATCTCCATTCCAAAAGGGCTGTCGTTGAACCACCAAGGTGCTCCCAGGCTAACATTTGGAAAGGCTCTTGCTATTGTGGCGACGGTTGGAAATAGCGAAGGGTCCAAACAGTACAAAACGACTTTCAATTTTTCATCAAATTGGTTCAAAAAGTATCTTAACCCATTTGCCAAGTCAACGTTGCTGGTTGAAATATCCCCTCCTGTATCTGGCCCCAAAGTATTATATAACTTGTCTCTGTAATCTCGCATAGCGCCAATATGTAATTGCATAACCCAATTGCTTTCAGCGTTCATTGACCCAAATTCATAAAACATAAAGGACTTGAAGTCTGAAATTTCTTGTTTCGTTAACTCTTTTTTTGAAAGTGCTTTTTCATATATTTCTTTTACTCTTTGTTTTTCAACTGGGTATGAAATCGGTTCAAATATCCCATGGTCACTCGAAACACCACCGAGTTCTTCAAATTTTGTGTGTGTCTTGTAAAGAGCATTTAAAAACCCCTCAAAACGTTCAACATTTTCTTTTGTTATTTCTCCTAACTTTTCTACAAAATCTTTCCAATTTTCTTTTTCAATGTTCATAGCTTTGTCTGGTCTCCAAGTGGGGAGAATCTTTATTCCTTCAATATCTTTAGCTTTTTCATGGAATAAGAGATCCTCTGTTGGGTCATTTGTTGTACACATTATTTCTACGTTCATTTCTTTTAGTAATCGTTGAGGTTTCATACTTTCGCTTTTTAGTAATAAAGAAGTATCTTGCCATATTTTCTCAGCTGTATACTTTGAAATGTTATCCTCTATTTTAAACCTTCTTTTTAGATCGAGGTGTACCCATTCGTAGGTAGGATTGCCAACGAACTCAGGGAAAACTTCAGCCAATGCCATCCACTTTTCCTTATTTGAAGCATTTCCAGTTATTTTTTCTTCGGGGACCCCTCTCTTTCTCATTAATTCCCACACATAATGATCTGTCGCTCCTTCAACTTGCCAGATGTCATCCCAACCTTTGTCCTCAACGATCTCTTTCACATCCCCGTGATTGTGAGCATCTAAGATCGGGAGATCTTTAATTGAATTATACAACATCTTCGAAGTGTTGTTTTGTAGTAAATAATTTTCGTCCAAAAAAGACATTCTTCAAACCTCCTATACTTCAATTCTTCCTGTCTTTGAAAATTCTAAAAGATGCTTTAGGACCTTTTCTTTTAAGCACGTTATTAACTTCTATAATGTTCCTTCATTTCCTTGTTAAATGGAAGATCGAATATCTCATTCCACAACTTAGGAATATCATCATAATTTTTGGTTCTTGGATCTCTTACTAAAACTTCTTCTAAGATATTTCTGTTTCCAGTTATAAAGGCTTCTAATGCCATTTCCATTCTTGTGATTCTGGGGATTATATAGTAATTTTTAATCTTTTCTGGTAGATCTGGCTGTATCTTTTCAGGGAATATTCCATTTTTGTTAACTTTTACAGGCACTTCTACAACTACATCGTTAGGAATGTTTTTTATCGTTCCATCATTCAAAACATTCAGGAATAATCTTGCTTCAACATCATTAGTTAAAGCGTTTATAAAAGGCACTTGTTGTTCGCCACTCATTTTTTCTTTCGGGAACTCTTCAGGCCAGTATTCTGTTATTTTGATACTTGGATCTTTCGAAACTTGAATTATCAATCTTTTTATTTGACGTAGTTCTTCATAGAACTTCGGCCTTTCAACTTCGTTGTCTATTGCCCCGAACTTTCCATACCATTTCTTTTTTGCTTGTAAACTATGATGATGTTTCCAAGTGCTGTTTCTAGTTGTGTCTCCTATGGGTAATAATCCATAGAATTTGTACATATCGATAACTGCCGGAGCTAAATGGGTATCCCAAGGATCTTTTGGTTCCCAATTGCTTGATTCTTCTTCTATCCATTTGTCTAAGATTTGGTAGCCATCTTCGCCTTTGTATAGAAATCTGTTCAACCATATTCCATGGTTTACACCAGCTACCTGCCAATCAGTTTCTTTTTCTTCTAATCCTAAAGTTTTTAGTACTTCGTGGATACCTCCAACCCCATGACAAAAGCCTACTACTTTTACGTTGGTCAGCCTTTTAATCAATTGTGTAATTTCAAAAACAGGGTTAGCGGTTTGTATAAGCCATGCATTCGGACAAATTTTTTCAATCGATTTGGCTATATCTAATGATAATTTCAGATGGTTATAGTTTGTGAATGTATAATAATCCGATACCATGTTGAACTCTTGACTATCTATTCCTCTGTAATAACCATATTTTTCTGCCACATCTCTCATGATTTCATAACTTACATAACCATCTTCATGGCCCGGTGCTCTGTATAATGCCGTGTTTATAACAAAGTCTGCATCTTTTAAAGATTCTTCACGGTTGGTAGTCTTCTCAAATTTAAGATTTCCACCTATTTCTTCTGTGTATCTTTTAGCGAGGTTATCTACGGCATTTAATCGTTCTTCGTCTATGTCCATGAAAGAGATTAAACTTCCATTTAATTCCTTTGTTTTTGCTAAATCCCCTACTAATTTCACTGTGTATCTAACACTACCTGCTCCTATAAAAGAAATTTTTACTGGCATATTTTTCTGACCCCTTTAATTAATTCATTCTAAAATCGAATTTATTCGTATCCATTTTAAATTAAAATAAACAAAAAGTCAAACTTGATTTTACCTGATTATAGTCAATGTAACCCAATTAAATCCAAATATTTTTGATTAGGTTGGTTTTTCTTATTTTTTCTAAGAATTTAGTAAATGGAGTATAATGAAAAATAAGAGGTGATCGAGATGAGATTTTTAATCTCGTTGATTGCGAGTTATCTTATCGGTTCGATACCGACGATGGCTCCAATAGCAGCCTTTTTCATGTGGGTCGTCAACATTTAAAAAGTTATTTTTTTCATAAAAGTTTAATTTAAAAGTCAGAAAATTGGTTGTGATAGAATATTAATTATCGAGGTGAATAGTATGAAAATCCTTGTTGTTGAAGATGAAGAAAAACTTGCTAATATAGTCAACTACCCCCGTCTAAAGACGGTGGCTTGTGATAAACAAGCCCTAGTTGATTAGCCTCAGCCACCAGCAATCGGCTATTACTAGCGAATGTTGAAGGGGCTACGTTATATCGGAATGGCGTATGCCAAATAGGTACCATAGGATGCTCCACAAGTTCTATGCTCTACGGTCAGTGATTAAACATCTCTGAGGGGTAGGAGAAGTGTTGCTGACGACAAACCCGATATAACATTGGCGATGTGGACCTACCGCTATATAGCGGATTTATTTCCGAAAGGAGATCTAAGAATGGTATATGTACTTTCTAAAGACGAAACACCTTTAATGCCTACTAAAAGGCACGGTAAAGTTAAACATTTACTTAGAGAAGGTAAAGCAAAAGTTGTTAGAAACAAACCGTTTACTATACAACTGACCTATGACACAACACATTACACTCAACCTATAACGCTTGGTATAGATAGCGGTCACAAGTACATAGGTTTTTCTGCTGTAACAGGAAAAGAAGAATTATTATCAGGCGAAGTTGAGCTTAGGGATGATATAAGTGAGCTTATCAAAGAAAAGGTTATGTATCGCAGAATCAGACGAAGTAGATTAAGGTATAGAGAACCAAAGTTTGACAACAGAATATCTTCTAGGAAGGAAACACTCCGAAAGGGGATCAAGGAAAGTTGGTTAGCACCATCAATCAAACATAAGTTAGATACTCATATTCGGTTTATAAAATTCATTAAGAAGATACTTCCTATAACTGAGATAATAATTGGGTTCTATCACGAAAATAGTGGGTAATTAAGCTGGAGTTAAATTAAGTTTACCAAGGGCAATAAAGATAGTGATTTTTAAATTCTTTAATGTTTTAAAACCAAAAGCCCTTTTAGTAAATCCTCTAAGTTTAGAGTTCATACCTTCTATTTTACCGTTAGAGATATTCGTTTTTATGTGCAACAAGATACCTTCTATGTGATTTAAAAGAGTCTTAGCAGCTTTAATCATTTCAGGTATATTTGATTCTATTACCTTTTCATACCATCGTTTAAAATACTTAGCTGCATAAGAAGGTTTCTTGTAATCGAACATCTTTTTGAACTCAAGTACCAATCCGTAGGCTTGAACTGTATCAAGGTGTTGATATTCCATCAATTCATCGAGTCTAACTTTATCTTTCTTGGTAAGGTTGTTAGGATTTTTTAATAGCAAGTATTTTGTCCTTTTGAGTATTTCATGGTACCCTTTATTCTCTCTGGCTCTTACTTTATCAAGTTGGACACTTAATACATTAAGCACATGGAATTTGTCAAATATTATCTTTGCTTTTGGAAAATGGTCCCTTGCTCCAGCTTTGAAAGGTACCGACATATCCATGCATATGGACTCTATGTCTTTTGGATCACCGTTTTTTTCAGTGTATCTCTTTTTGAATGATAGGAAGGTTTCTGCATCTTTTCCATCAGCTATATGTACAACCTTTTCTCGTTCCACATCTAAGAAATTGGTTAAATATACATGATGCTTTTTCCTTGCTATTTCATCAACAGATAACGTTTTTATCGGTTCTTTTGAGAAATCTTGTTTTTCTAATTCCTTTGAAACGTAAAAGTCTAATATTCTCCACAACCTATTTTGGGTTATATTATACTTTTTAGCTATCTCAGCAACCGTCATGTGGTTGTACAACTCGAGGATAAAAGCTTCAAACAATAAGGTGAATCCAGAGTTTTTTCGAGCCCAAGGAACCTCTACAGTCTTTGTCCCATCATCTGTTTTTATCCTAGGTACCCTAGCATGTATATATGTTTCATATTGGAATAAGTTTAAGTGTCTCCAACTTCTTTGAACCGTATCGTATGCACTGTAATATTTACCGTTGTATTCGAACTTTGCACCTTTTTTGAAATCAACATATATGTTGATTATATTTCCTTGCTGTTCTATCTTTTCTATGTACCATGGCTCTGTTATATTCAGTATCTGTTCGAAGAATTTTGGTAGCTCTTTTCTCATCTGATATCACTCCTTGTGTATTTTTGTGTTTCCTTACATGATACCAGATTATTTAATCATTTGTTCATATTTCATTTTTTCTACCCACACTTTTTGGAAGAGAACCAATAATTGAAGTAGCAAAATTCGATACTCAGAAGATTAAAAATCCTAACATAGAAGGTATAGAGTACCAACAAGGTGAGCAACAAAACTTTTACAACCTTCGTGAGTATATATTGTACAGAGACAATTATACTTGTCAATTATGCGGTAAGATTAATGTCCCACTTGAAGTACATCATATAGGCTACTGGAAAGGTGAAAGAACCAATAGACCAAGCAATTTAATTACGTTATGTACTAAATGCCATGATCCTAAAAACCACTTAAAAGGTGGTAAACTTTACGGTATGAAACCTGTACAAAAACCATTGAAAGAAGCTACCTTTATGTCTACTGTTAGATGGAAGTTAGTTAATGCTTTAGGTTGTAAATATACATACGGTTATATAACCAAATCGAAGAGAATAAAGCTTAACCTCGATAAAACTCATTATAACGATGCATTTTGCATTGCAGGTGGAACTAGGCAAAGGAGAATAGAACCTATATACTTTGAACAGATTAGGAGAAACAATCGTTCGTTAGAAAAGTTTTATGACGCAAAGTATATAGACACAAGAGATGGTTCGACTAAGAAAGGGCAAGAACTGTTTAATGGCAGAACTACGCGTAATAAGAACTACAATACACAGAACCTTAAAAAGTTTAGAGGGCAGAAAGTGTCCAAAGGTAGAAGGAGTATACGTACTCAAAGGTATTTTTATCAACCAAAGGATATAGTAATATACGAAGGTAAAAAGTATACTGTGAAAGGTATACAAAATAAGGGAAGTTATATTAAACTTGCAGGGCTTTCAAAACCAGTTAAGACAGAAATTGTTGAACCATACATATTTAGAAAGGGATTGTGTGTAGTATGAATAATAAAACAGCTCTCATCTCTCCAATGAATTGGAGAGTGTCCCCGTTGTATTTCATAAAAAGAGGACTTACGGAAGAAGGATACTGTATCGACGTTGTTTACGACGGAGAAGAAGCGGAAAACTATGCAAAATATTCTTCATACGATTTGATAGTTTTAGATATAATGCTACCAAAAAAAGATGGGATAACCGTTTGTCAAAATTTAAGAAAAGAAAACATCAATACTCCAATATTGATGTTAACTGCAAAGGATAGTGTGGGAGACAGAGTTAAGGGTTTAGATTCTGGAGCGGACGATTATTTGGTAAAACCTTTTGATTTCGATGAATTATTTGCAAGGGTTAGATCTTTGCTGAGAAGAGAAAGTTTCACTCGTAACCCAGTTCTTAAAGTGGGAGATTTAACTTTAAACACCTTAACAAGAGAGGTTTGGATGGGGGAGAAAAAATTGAAATTAACCCCGAAGGAATACAATATCTTGGAGTATTTTATGAGGAATCCAAAAATAGTAGTTACCAGAACTATTCTTGAGGAGAAAATGTGGGATATCGACTGGCGTTTTGGTGATGATTCTTGCGGGGATAGGTGGATTTTTTTATGCCGATAGTTCTCTTCGACCTGTTGAAAAAATTATAGATACCGCAAAAAATATCGAAGAAAATAATTTAACTGAAAGGATAAAAGTAAACTCCCAAGATGAGTTAGGAAGGTTAGCTTCCACGTTGAATCAAATGATTTCGAGACTTGAAAAAGCCTTTGAACAACAAAAGCAATTCACCGCAGATGTTTCTCACGATTTAAGAACCCCACTTTCCATAATACAAGCTGAAAGTAGTTTGACTTTAAAAAAAGACAGGTCGATAGACGAGTATAAAAAATCATTAGAGTTGATCTTAGAAGAAACTTCTTATATGTCAGAAATTATCGATAAATTACTTTTTTTAGCCAGGAGTGATAACAAAACTCAATTTTACAATTTCACGAAAACTAATTTGAAATCTTTGTTGGAGGAAGTAATAAAAAAAGTTAGTCCTTTATACCATAACAAGAGTTTAACCTTACAAGTTGAAAAATTGGAAGAGTTAAATATCAGGGCAGACAAAGATAAATTAAAAGAAGCTCTTATAAACATTTTAGATAATTCTTTAAAGTATACGGATGAAGGTAAAGTTACTATTTCTTCTGTTAAAATTGGTAATTTTGCTAAAATATCGATAGAAGACACGGGTAGAGGTATTCCTAAAGAAGATTTACATAGAATATTCGATCGTTTCTACAGGGGAGATAAAGCAAGGACAAGCAGTGAAAAAAGTACTGGCTTAGGGCTGGCAATTGTCAAAGAGATCGTTAATGCGCATGATGGAAGAATAGAAGTGGAGAGCGAAGTTGGAAAAGGAACAGTGTTTTCTTTATTTTTGCCAATTGAAAAATAAGGGCCAAAAGGCCCTTTTCGATTTTCAAGATTAAGGGAACTATATAACTTGGAAAGAAATACAAAACTATTTTTTTGTCCTTGAGGTTGAAATTAAATATGCACCAATTCCAATCAGTAATATACTTATCACGATTTTGATAAAATTTCTAAAGAAGAATGTAGAAGGAGTTATTATACTTACCAAAATAATTAGCCCAATTACGATAAATAGTAAAGCAAACAAACCTATGACGACTTTTCTGTCTTCGTCTTCTATATTATGTGAAATATGACTATGCTCGTTTTCGGGTGTTTCTTCAAATTGTTCAGAATAATTATTTCCTTGAGGTTGAGGGGGAATTATAAAAATTGCGATTATGTACAAAATAACTCCGAATCCCCAAACTAGGCTTAAAACAATCCATAACAGCCGTATGATGACAGGGTCTATTTGAAAATACTCACCTAAGCCTCCGCAAACACCGGCTAAAATCTTATTTTCTCTGGAACGATAGAGTTTTCTCAATTTTTTCCCCTCCAGTTATGAAGTGAAAACTGCCATTAGAAACTACATGTGTTAGCGCCCCTTCGCCCCGCTCCCCACCCATAAGGATAAAAGGTCTTTACTCTTATCACCGCTCCCCACCCTTTTTAAGGAAGCGACCTGCGGTCCCTTAGGCTCTGTTTATCACCCAAGTTTTGTTTTTCAAAAGCCAATTAATAGCATTGGGGCCGAATTTCAAATTAATAGCGTCAATTACACCCAAATAATTAAAATTATTAATAAAATGCTCAAGAGTTATTAAATTTTTTTGCATATCAGATAAGGTGACCTTTTTGCATTCAAAAGCTTTTAATAATTCGCCCATATCAAGTATTTTATATTTTAAGTTGTTATAAACTAGAAGATCTAATTCTTGATCTTGAAATTCAATATTGCCGCTGCTGACATTGTATTTACCAAAATCTATATAAACGAGATATTTAGACATTTCACCTTTCTCATCATGATA
Organism: Petrotoga sp. Shatin.DS.tank11.9.2.9.3; assembly: GCF_003665005.1. Classification (NCBI taxonomy): domain Bacteria; kingdom Thermotogati; phylum Thermotogota; class Thermotogae; order Petrotogales; family Petrotogaceae; genus Petrotoga; species Petrotoga sp. Shatin.DS.tank11.9.2.9.3. The sequence goes on along the minus strand of NZ_JGVT01000004.1, from coordinate 39,356 downwards.
ATAGGTTAGCATAACGTTATCACTGGGGCATAGTATGCGTTTTATGAAATCAACGGAGTTATGAGAAGATAAAATCTTCCATTTTCTTTTTATTCCGTACAGATTATTTTCAAATACCTTTATTTCATCTACTTGAATTTTTTCATCAACGGTATGAGTTTTTATTGTTTCGATTTTGTTTTTTAAATCAAAATTATAGTATTTTATAACTACCACCCCAAATGTCTGAAAAAAAGGCTTAGCTTAATTCATGTATTAATAAACCACTTCTCAATTTTGGTTCAAACCAAGTGGATTTAGGCGGCATTATCTTGTTCATCTCTGCAACTTTTAAGAGTTGGTCTATTTGGGTGGGATACATAGAAAATCCAACTTTCCAATCTTTCTTGTCTACCCACTTTTCGATTTCTTTTACGCCTCTAATACCACCCAGGAAATATATTCTTGGATCGGTTCTGGGATTTTTTATGGAAAGTATGGGATCTAATAAGTATTTTTGCAATATTTGCACATCAAGGTTTTCTACAGGATCTTCACTTTCTTCACCTTTAAATGTGAGTTTGTACCATTTTTTTTGAAGATACATTCCAAAAGAGTGTGAGGAATCAGGAGAATAGGGTGAAAAAGGAGCTTCTTCTACTTGAAAATAGGAACCGATCTTTTTCAAAAATTCATCTTTGCTTAAACCGTTTAGATCTTTAACTATTCTATTGTACGGGAGTATTCTGAGTTCGTTGTGGGGGAAAATAGCTGCCATAAAATAATTGTAGGGTTTATCCAAAGAGTAACTTGTGTCTTTTTCTTTCAGTATTTTTTGAACTCTGGAAGCGGCAGCAGCCCTATGGTGTCCATCTACAATGTAAAGATATTCGATACTCTTGAAAGCTTTTTCGACTTGTTCTTTTTCGCTTTCTTCTTGGATTTTGATGAGTTCATGTTTCACATTGTTTTCATCGCAAAAGGAATAAAGAATTTCCTTGTTTTTTATAAGCTTGTCAATTATGGCTTTTAAGTCTTCTTGGGTTTTGTAGGTTAAGAAAACAGGTCCAGTTTGTGCATTTAAATTTAATATGTGATTTGTCCTATCGTCTTCTTTGTCACTTCTTGTTAATTCATGCTTTTTTATAATCCCTTTGTCGTACTCATCCACGCTCACCACAGCAAAAAAACCTGTTTGAGAAACTCCTTGCCAGGTTTCACGATAAATATAAAAAGATGGTTCAACATCTTTGATTAATACACCATTTTTAATAAAGGATTCAAGATTTTCTTTGGCTTTTTTGTAAATAGCTTCTTTAGAATCTTCTTTCGCCTCTACTTCGGACCTTGTTACTCTCAAGAAAGAATTGGGGTTTCTAGAGATTATTTCCTTAACTTCATCCTCCTCAAGTACATCGTAGGGTGGGCAAGAAAAGCACTGTTCTATCCCTTTATATGGTCTTAAAGCTTGAAAGGGCTTTACTGTAGCCAACTCTATCTCCTCCTGTCTTTAATTAATTGATGAAAATATTGATCTTGAACGTCAAACATTTTTTTAGCATCTTCTTCAGAGTTTTCATGATCGTAACCAACGATGTGTAGTAAGCCATGAATAAGTATATAATAGAATTCTTCTTCAAATGAATTGCCAAAATCAGGCGCTTGTTTTTCTATACTTTCAACAGAAATGACAATATCTCCAATGACAGGTTCTTTTAAACCATAAGAAAAGGATAAAACATCCGTAGGTGAACTTTTGCCTCTATATTTATTGTATTCGCTTATATTCTTATCGTCGGTGATTAATATGTTTAATTCAAAATCCCCTTCGCCAACCTCGTTTAGAAGAAGTTTTTTGGCGATATCTTTGATTTTTTTAGTGTCTATCTCTCTTAACTCTTGTTGGTTTATAATGTTTATTTTCAAAGGCGTTCTCCTCTACTCTTTAAGTTCTTTTGCCTCAACTTTGGGATAGGATATCCTTTTATGATTCATTTCCATTATGGTTCTAATAATTCTGCCTTTTATCTTTTTGACTTCTCTAAGTGTTAATCCACAATCATCTAACTGTCCTTCAAAAAAAAGAGAATTTATCAAATTATCAAGTTTTTCATTAAGATCAACAGCGCTTAAGTCTTGCATACTTCTTACCATGGCTTCAGTTACATCGCATATCATTAGTATGGCAGCTTCCTTAAATTGAGGAATGGGTCCGGGATATCTGAACATGTTGGTATCTTTTATCCCTGTTTGATTATAATATTCGCTGTAAAAGAATTGCTTAACCCTTGTGCCATGATGCTGTGCTATCATATCCTCTATTAGTATAGGTAAACGGTGTTTTTTTGCCAATTCGATACCATAAGTGACATGGTTGTTTAAAATCAAAGAACTTAATTTAGCACTTATATCGGAATGAGGGTTTTTATTCTTTTGATTCTCGGAAAAAAACTGAGGTCTCCACACCTTCCCTATATCGTGGAAATAAGAACCTACCCTGGCTAAAACCATATTTCCATTGATAATCTCAGCAGAGCTTTCCGCTAAGTTAGATATGATCATGCTGTGATAGTATGTTCCTGGTGCTTTCAAAGAAAGATTTTTTAGCAAAGGATTACTTAAATTACCAAGTTCCAACAACCCAATCTCGGAATAAACTCTGGTTAAGTATTCAAAGAAGGGTAAAATACCCATAGTTACCAACACGCTCAAAAAATTACTTTCGATTATTATTAGATAGTCCAAAGGGGTATAGTATAAGTTAATTACATAAGCAACGATAATTTGCGTTAAACTAGCCCAAAAAAATGGTAGTATTATCTCTATTCTCCTTTTGGTTTTTCTGGATGATAGGGCGACAACTGCTGCGGGTAAAAATAAAAAAATCATGAACTTCAAATCAAATCCGAATAAAATACCAAAGTAAGCGGAAAATATGAGACCTGAAATTAAACCGGTAGAGTAATCTATTAGTAAGGTTATTATCAAAGTACTCAATATGGTCGATATTGCAAATATATTCACATATTTGAAAACAAAAAGATTTAGTATTATATTGAAAAAGAGCGGCGTTAAAAAAGCCGCCCAATAATTTTTAGGATGAAGTTTAAACATTTTATTCTTAGGTAGCAAAAATTCTCCGATAAATATCCAAAATACGAGAAATACTAAGTTAAAACTCAACTGAAAATTCAACGAGATTCTGTTGAAAATAAGCCATTCTGTGAATAAGGCTAAAAATGTAAAAAGAATCATCCTAATTATAAAACCCTTATTTTTAGAAAAAACTAGATTTGCTTTTTGAAAAAGACTTTTACTGGTTCTCTTATTATTTTCTGTACTTTTGTTCTTCATACAGCGGAAAACACTTCCTTATTTATACAGAGTTTTCATAATCTTCGTATGCTTTTATAATCTCTTTTACCAAAGGATTTCTTACCACATCGTTATTTGAAAGTTCAATGAATTTTATTCCTGAAATGTTTCCATTGAGCACCTTTCTAACCGAAAGTAGTCCCGAATCTTTCTTTTTTTCTAAGTCTATTTGAGTGACATCACCAGTGATGACCGCCTTAGTGTTGAAACCTATTCTTGTTAAAAACATCTTCATTTGCTGATAAGTTGTATTCTGAGCTTCGTCTAAAATAATATAAGAATTGTTTAACGTTCTACCTCTCATGTAAGCTAATGGAAGTATTTCTATAATGCCTTTTTCTCTGTATGAAATTAGTTTGTCTGTATCCATAAAATCAAGTAAGGCATCGTACAAGGGCCTTAAATACGGGTCAACCTTTTCATAAAAGTTACCAGGTAAAAAACCTAATTTTTCTCCTGCTTCAACAGCGGGTCTTGTTAATATTATCCTTTGAACTTTACCCGATCTTAAATAATCTACCGCCATAGCAACTGCAAGATATGTTTTGCCAGTTCCGGCTGGTCCTATACTAAAAACAATATCATTATTTTTTAAGTAGTCAATGTAATTTGCTTGGCCTTCAGTTTTTGCAAATATCTGAGTACCTACAATGCGGGTATTTATCACATCTTTCATCGATTTTTTCTTTTCTTCAGTCTTAGAAACATTCCCGTTGGTTTTATACCTAGAAACCACGTATTGGAATTCATCCCAATCGATTAAATGCCCTTCATCTAAAATTTCTAAAAGTTCTGTGAATATCTTTGATGTTTTATTGACCGAGTCGTCATCCTTTCCTTCAATAAAAATTTTTCTGTTTTTGTAATGTATATCTACGTTCATCTCTTTTTTTATGTATTTTGTCCGGCTATCATAAGCCCCAAAAATTTCAATCGGTTCCACATTATCGGGTATAGAGATAGAATATCTCAGAATAGATTATCCCTCCTCTTTGATTTTTTTACAAAATAAGGTATACTTTTATCACTTAGATTATACCACAATTTAAGTAAAATAAGAATCATGGTAAAAACGACTGTTCAAAGGGGTTAAAAGCATGTGGTATCCGGGGCATATAGAAAAAACCAAATCTTTGATAAAAAAGCATTTAAAACTTGTCAATGCGGTAGTAGAAATTCTCGATTCAAGGGCTCCCTACGCCAGCAGGGCATATGAAGAAGACCAACTTTTTAGAAACAAAAAAAGAATAATTATTCTGAATAAAAAAGACCTTTGCGACATGAAAAAAACCAAGTTATGGGAAAAGTATTATAAAGAGAAAGGTGAGGATGTTTTTTCACTTAGCCTCAATGAATTCAATGTTAAAGACTTTTTTTTAAACTACATTTATCCCATCGTCCCTCAAAAGTTCAATGAAAAAACTCTAATGATAGTTGGTATACCAAATGTTGGTAAGTCTACTTTCATAAACCGTCTAAAAGGCAAAAAGTCTGCAGCAGTGGGCAATAAACCTGGTATAACAAGAGGTTTACAATGGATAACCGTATCGAAGGACTTAAAAGTTCTTGATACACCGGGTGTGTTATATCCAAAACTTTTTAACAAAGATCTTGTTAACAAATTAATTCTAATTGGTTCTCTAAAAGCAGAAGATACGGAATTAGATGAGGCTCTTTTCTACCTTTTTGATTTTTTAAAACAAGAGTATCCTAATATTTTGGATTCAGTTTTAAAAGATTGGGAAAGCTGTGAAAATATAGTTGAGTTCATTGAAAGGTTTTCTATGAAGAGAAATTTTATAAAAAAAGGCGGAGTTCCAGATTACGAAAGGGGAAGAAATGCCTTTCTAAGAGAAATAACCGAAGGGAAATATGGGGGTATAACCTATGAAATACCTTCTGATATTGATTGAAAAAAACCGGTGCAAGCACCGATTTTTAGAATTTTTCTATAATTTTCACATAATCTCCGTTGTTGAGTAAAGCCGCATTTGCCTCGTCGATATCAACATGAAACTCTAATGCATATTTTTCACTGACTCTGACCAAAACATCTTGAAAAATAAGTCTTCTTCCTTCTTTATCACAATATACTGAAACTAAGTCTTTATCTTTAACGCCATAATGTTCGGCATCCTTTGGGTGCATATGTATGTGCCTTTTGGCAATGATTACACCTTTCTTTAATTGTATTTCACCAACAGGTCCTTTTATCGTAATCCCTGGTGTTCCTTCTATATCTCCTGAGTCTCTAACAGGGGGGTTTACTCCCAGTTTAAAGGAGTCTGTTCTAGATATTTCGACTTGTGACTCCTTTCTTACCGGACCTAATATTCTCACTTTTTGGAAAGAACCCTTTGGTCCTATCAAATCTACACATTCTTCAGATGCGTATTGACCCGGTTGTCCCAGTGGTCTTAAGGGAGTTAATTCATAACCTTCACCAAACAACTTTTCCAAATCTTCTTGTGATAAATGTACATGCCTATTTGATACCCCAACAACTACTCCAGGTTCTTTCAATTGCAAGTTTTTACACCTCCATAAATTATGAAATCCTACTTTCTTTCAAAGCTCGAAAACTCTATAGACAGCGCCCCTTCGCCCCGCTCCCCACCCCACAATCGGCCCACATGAAATCTTCCTATTTCATTGATTTTCTTAGCACATATCTTAGCCCTTTAGGTTTTGATATTTCTGCTATTAAGGGACCTCTTTTTATAGAAAGCCATCCCGCTCCGGGAAGGGCTATATCATTTCCCTTATCAATTTTTACATTTTCTCTTTCAAACTCTATTTGATCAAAATCAAAATTATCATTGTAAGGAGGGAATAAAACCTCTCTATTGTGAAGTAAATCATTAACTCTTTCTTCTTTTGCTCTATGAGCAGATATCTCTTCTGGAAGAAAAACAGTGATTATAGGTGGTAAATTGTTAACACCGTTCTTTAAAACTTTCAACCAGAACAATCCGCTGATAAAAAGAACATTTTTTTCATTCACAGTGAAAGTTTTAATCTTAATTTTTTTAGAAGGAATCATCTTAACTTGAGTGTAAATATCAAAAAAATCGCACAACCTGTCTTGTGTGAAAATGCCGGGGGTATCGAATAATTGCAAATCTGTGTTAGGTACGTTTGCTTTTAATACCTTCAAAGTAGTTCCAGAATATGCACTTACAGTTATTTCTGCTTCCACTAATCTGTTTAAAAAAGATGATTTACCTACATTGGTTACCCCTACTACCAATGCCTTTTCTTTCTCTTTTTGCAAAAGCAATTGTTTTGTTTTTTCTATTCCCATACCTGTTTTAACGCTGACCATTCTCACATGATCATCCCGGATATTTATACCCATCTCTTTGATTCTCAAGAGCAACCAATTTTTTAATTTTTCGTAGGGTGTGCTTTTCGGTAAAAGATCTATTTTATTGACGATTAAAAAAATATTCTTCCCTTTTATTTTTTCGGCAATCTCTTTTCTGAATGTGCCTTCGAAATCTATTACATCTACCACCCATAAAACCGTTTCAAAATCTTTTAAAACCTTGTCAAGCTCACCGGAAAAATCGGAATTTATTGTTATAGGTAATAAATAATTATAATGCTTTAATTTAAAGCATCTTTGGCAAACTACAGATTCGTTATTTTTTATTTTTTCTTTGAGAACATTCTCAGGGATATATCCTGGTTTTTCTTGGTCTTCTGTTTGTATTCCTATACCGCAGCCTTCACATTTCATAATAATTATTGTCTCCATTAAAAAATTTTTGAAAGGAACAAAATCCGCAGTTATTTTCCCACAAAATAGTTTCTAACATTTGAACCTATGTTAAAAAAACCGAATACTTAGAAATTTCTAGATATTTGGGCTAAGGGTTTTGTCCCCAATCGACCTCTTTTTTTAGAGTTTCAAATTTACTTGTCAACCAAAAAAAATTGTGATATAATAATTTTGCTGATTGGGGGATCGTCTAACGGCAGGACAGCGGACTCTGACTCCGTCAGTGGAGGTTCGAATCCTCCTCCCCCAGCCAATACAATATAAGGATCCTATAAAAGGGTCCTTTTTTTCTTTTTTTTAGTAAAGAGTATTTGAATAATAATTTGATTTAAACGAAACATTAGCTTGTTAAAATTTTAACAAATTTGAGTTATAATAATTTTGATAATGGTGAAAAAAGACTGTTGAAATATGAGGATTTGAAATTCTTTTTTGAAAAAATTGTGAAATATATAACAAAAATTATAAAAGGGGTGATTTCGGTGAGTATGAAAGATAGTTTTCAAAAAGCAATGGACTGGATGAAGGAGTTTTCTAAGACAAACCCAGAGCAAATGAAGAGTTTCCAAAACATGATGGAGGCAATCGAAAAAGAAGAAGGAGCCGCGCTTGATAAAAAAACTAAAGAGCTAATAGCTGTTGCACTTTCTATAGCAAGAAATTGTGAATGGTGCATCGCGTGTCATGTGAAATTTGCGTTAGAAGCAGGTGCCACAGAAGAGGAAATTTTGGAAGCTGCGTGGGTTGCAGTGTTAATGGGTGGAGGTCCAGCTTTAATGCACGCAGGTTTGGTTTTGGAAGCGTTAAAAGACCTAAAATAATAGTGAATTATGTCAAAGGGGAGAAAATCTCCCCTTTTTTGTTATAATATTGAAAGATGAAATTAGATGGACTGTTGGACAAAGGAATAAATTTTCATTATCCTTTCAGCTGGGCTTAAGGTTCTAAGATACCGCAGATTTATTCCTTAAAAGGGCAGTTATGTAATAAAAGATAAAAATATTTTTATCCTTTTGGGTGGGGAGCGGGGGAAGGACGCTATATATAATGTTTTAGAGATTCTAAAGGCAATAAACAATGAAATTAAAAGGGGGGAACCTCAAATGTACGATGTTGTTGTTATTGGATCAGGTCCAGGCGGTTATGTTGCGGCAATAAGGTTATCGCAATTAGGGAAAAAGGTTGCTGTTATTGAGAAAGAAAATCTTGGTGGAACTTGTACCAACAAAGGTTGTATCCCCACAAAAGCAATGTTGACCTCTTCACATCTTTACGAAGAGATTTTAAAAAAATCGAACAAATTAGGCATAAAAGTGGGTGAAGTAACATATGAAATAAGCGAAATAATGAGCCATATGAAAAAAATTGTTCTACAATCCAAAAAAGGTGTAGAGTATCTATTAAAGAAAAATCATATCGATTTAATACAAGGTGTCGCTGAAATAATTGATAAAAATCATATTAAAGTTGGCGATAAAAGTATAGAAACGCAAAACATTATTTTAGCTCACGGTTCTGAACCAGTAATGTTTCCCCCCTTTGATAAAATTCAAGGAATTTGGACAAGTGACGATGTGTTTAAGATGGAACATATGCCTGAATCGATTTTGATAGTTGGTGGAGGGGTAATTGGTGTAGAATTTGCTACATTTTTTGCAAGTTTAGGTAAAAAAGTTTATGTTGTTGAACTGCTTGAACATATACTCCCCAATGAGGACAAAGATGTAGCAGAAGAAGCAAAAAAATCTTTGGTTAAAAAAGGTGTGGAAGTCTTAGAAAAACATAAGGTCATAGATATTAAAAAAAATGAAGATTCATACGTATCAAAAATCGAATTCAACGGTGAGACCAAAGAAATAATAAGCTCAAAGATTTTACTTGCTGTGGGGAGAAGGCCTGTTATAACGCAAGATATTAAAAATTTAGGTGTAGAGATAGAAAAAGGGGTTAAAACAGATTCCAAAATGAGAACAAACGTTGAAAACGTATATGCAATAGGAGATATTAGAGCCCATATTATGTTAGCTCATGTGGCTATGAATGAAGGTATAGTAGCAGCCCACAATATTGCAGGTGAAACCAAGGAAATGGATTACAGTGCTGTGCCAAACATTATTTTCTCTAACCCAGAAATAGCAACCGTAGGTCTGAAAGAAAAAGAAGTAGATTCTGAAAAAGTTATCGTTTCAAAATTTCCTGTATCTGCTACCGGCAGAGCAAGGACTATGGAAGAGTTAGATGGTTTTGCAAAGATAATAGCTGACAAGGAGACTAAAAAAGTATTAGGTGTAGCTATTGTCTCTCCGAATGCTACAGATATGATTATGGAAGGAGTTTTGGCTGTAAAATATGGGATGAGTGTAGAGAAACTAACGAATAGTATACATCCTCACCCCACTTTGACTGAAAGTCTGCTTGGCGCAGAAGAAAGCGTGGAAGGATTAGCCATACATATTTAGACAAAGTCGTTGATAAAAGAAAGTTGTCATTTTTCAAAAAGCAAATTAAATATCACTATTTCCAATGTTTGTGGCTTGACATAATCGAGGTTAGGGATTTCTATAAAACTAAAGAAAATTAAAAAAATCCCACCGCATTGGTGGGATTTTACTAATTTTTATTAGGGTTTGTTGTTTAGAATTTTTTCAATTTCTTCCATTACACTATCTGTAAGTTTTTCTTTTATTTCGGAAGCTTTTACGTTTTCTCTTACCTGTTCTGGCCTGCTTGCACCAGTTATTACGGTGCTAACGTTAGGATTTTTCAATATCCAGGCAAGAGCAAGCTGAGCCATTGTAGCACCTAAATCGTTAGCTATTTTTGTCAATTTTCTGACTTTTTCGATATTTTCTTGAGATAATAGTCCGCCTTTTTCGAACTCTTCTCGTAAGTTTTCAAATTTTGCAAGTCTACTGTCTTGAGGAATTCCATCGTTGTATTTTCCAGTGAGCACCCCGCTGGCTAACGGGCTCCATGTTGTTAATCCCAATCCATATTTTTCATAAAGAGGTTTAAATTCTTTCTCAACCTTATTTCTAACAAACATGTTATATTGAGGTTGTTCCATTGTGGGAGGAATAAGATTTCTTTTATCCGCTATTTGATAAGCTTCTTCCAATTGTTCCGCACTCCACTCGGAAGTTCCCCAATAAAGAGCTAAACCGTTTCTTATTATGTAATCCATTGCGAATACTGTTTCTTCAATGGGTGTTGTTGGATCTGGTCTGTGGCAAAATATAAGGTCAACATAATCAACTTGTAGCCTTTTTAGAGAGTTCCATGTTCCTTCTAGAAGATGTTTCCTTGATACCCCTCTATCGTTTGGGCCTTTTCCACCCCAAAATATTTTTGTGGAAATTACAAGATCTTCTCTTCTATACTCTTTTATTGCCATTCCCATAAGAGATTCAGAAAGACCATTAGCGTAAGCTTCAGCGTTGTCAAAAAAGTTAACACCGTTTTCATAAGCTGTACGCAAACATGATTTGACCCCTTCTGTGTCGAGCTGATTTCCAAAAGTTAGCCAAGATCCAAATGAAATTTCACTTACTTTTATACCAGCTTTACCAAGATTGTTATATTGCATAATCTACCTCCTCTTTCTTCTTTAATTATACCCTATACTATTTTACCATATCTTATTGTTATTTTTTTATTTCGCATTAGAAAGGTATGTTTCTAAAAACTTTTTATTTGCTTTTGAGTACTGTTTTATATTATAATTATTGATAAGATAATTAAAAATAAAGGGGGAAAAATTCCATGTCATTCAAAAGCATAAGAGGAAGGATAATTGTAATTATCGTTGTAATTTTTGTTTTATTTGGGGCAGCGATTTTTTTCAATATTTTTTCTTTGGTAAAGTCCAACGATGGTTTGGGTAGTTATAGGGATTTATCTGAGGTAACGAATCAGATCTCCGAAATAGAAGACAACTTTTTTGGAGCTGCTTTAGCCTTCAAAGATTATGTGATTAACTACGATGAACAAACAAAAGAAACTTTTACTCAAAATATCAACGCGGTTCAAAGTTTCTTTACAGGTGAAACTACCGATTCAACACTTGTACAAAACATAATCACAAAGATAGAGGACTATGAAAATAATTTTAATCAAATTGTTCAATTAAATGAAGAAAAAAATAGACTCGCAAGTCAGGATTTTAAAGATATATCAAATGAATTACGCCAACTTATTACCGATTTTAAAACCTTAGCCCAAAAAAATAACGTTTCAACCCTCGTTTTTTATGCGGATAGTTCAATGAATATATTGGATGATATAGATAATTTATCTTCCATGTATTTTTCATCCAAATCTTTTGGTGATAAAAACAATGTTTTAAACGCTTTTAATGATTTGGATTCTCAACTTTTGATTATGCAATATGGTCTAACCTCTGACGAACTAACTGAAATGTTCAACGAGATGAAAGATATGGCTGAACAGTTCAGAAACACCTTCAATCAAATAGTCACAGCGATAGAATCCCAACAGCCTATAATCGGGCAGATGGAACAAGCAAGGGTAGAGTTAATAAACCTATTAGAAGAACAAAGAAATGAATTAAAGGTCCAACAAGACACGTTAGGTCCATCACTCATAGAAGAAAACAATCAAGCAATAACCTTGACAGCCATCCTAACCGTAGTAGCCTTCATAGTATCGATAATCATGATCATCTATCTAATAAGGAGTATAACGAAACCACTGTTAGACTTCAAAAACAAGATAAACCAATTCAAAGAAGGAGACCTAACGGTAAACTTTGAAAGTAAAAGCAAAGACGAGATAGGTCAGATGGCTAACGCTCTATCAGAAATGAGTAAAGAACTGAGAAGATCCGTGGGATCAATAAAACAGGCATCAGACAAAGTAGAAAAGGCATCAGAAAGTCTAACGCGCTCATCACAAGAAAGCAGGAAGAACTCAGAAGAACTCAAAAACCAGATGGA
>NZ_JGVT01000004.1:0-26636 GCF_003665005.1 Petrotoga sp. Shatin.DS.tank11.9.2.9.3 | reverse complement strand
GCACAAGAGATGAGCACAGCGATGGACAGGGTAGCGAAAGCGGTGACAGAAATAAGTGAACAACTAGAAAGGTCAAGAAGTGTAATAGACGAACAAGTAAAACAAGGGGTAGGGATAAACGAAGAAGCGAAAGAGTTGAGTGAATTAGCCACAGAGTTAAAAGGATTAGTTGGAAGTTTTAAAATATAAAATAACAAAACTCTCCCCAATCCTTATGGGTGGGGAGCGGGGCGAAGGGGCGCTAAAACAGGTTTTGAAATAAAATAATTTTCAAATTCAAAGAGTAGATAATGGGTCAAAATGGCTCTAAAACAAATAAAGAAAAAAATGATATAATAGAAAAGGTGAGAAAGTTGAATATATTAGATTTTAGAGAAGAAGTAAAGAAAAAAATCAAAGAATTAGAAAAACAACTAAGTGATCCAGATATTACTAACGATATCGAAAAATTAAAAAAATTAGGACAGGAGCATTCTAGACTCTCAGAATTAAATGCACTATTTGAGAGTTACGAACAAAGTTTACAAGACATAAAAGCGTTAAAAGAAATGTATGAAAGTAACGAAGTCTCTGAAGAAGAATATCAGTCAATGCTCCAAGATTTGGAGGAAAAACAAGAAAAAACAAGAAAAAAAATCATAGAAGGTTTAGTTTCTCAAGATGAGTATGATGAGAGAAATATCATCATGGAGTTAAGAGCTGGTACCGGTGGTGATGAAGCAAGCCTTTTTGCTTCTGAGTTAATGAGAATGTATCTACGGTATGCTGAAAGAAAAAATTGGAAATATGAAGTTCTTGATCTAAACGAAAACGAACTTGGTGGAATTAAAACCGCCATACTAAAAATAAAAGGTCAAGGTGCTTACAGAAGATTGAAATACGAAAGTGGTGTGCATAGGGTACAAAGGGTACCTCAAACAGAATCTTCTGGAAGGATACACACTTCGACGGCCACCGTTGCGGTGTTACCGGAAGCAACGGATATAGATGTTCAGATAAATGAGAATGATCTCAGAATAGATACCTATAGGGCAAGTGGGGCGGGTGGTCAGTACGTTAACAAAACGGATTCTGCCGTTAGAATAACCCATCTACCGACTGGGATCGTTGTGACTTGTCAAAATGAAAGATCCCAACATCAAAATAAAGAAAAAGCTTTAAATATACTAAGAGCAAAACTTTTTGAGATAAAGTTAGAAGAGCAGCAATCTCAACTTATCCAAGAGAGAAAATCACAGATAGGTACCGCACAGCGAAGCGAAAAAATAAGAACATACAATTTCCCACAAAATAGGGTTACAGATCATAGAATTCCCTATACCACTCATAGAATAAACGAAATACTTGATGGAGATTTAGATGAAATAATAGATAAGTTACTGGAAAAAGATCTAATAGAAAAACTTGAAAGTTTGACCTTATAAATTAAATTATTGTTAGAGGTGATTAAATGGTGAAAATAACTTTTCCAGATGAGTCTGTTCAAGAATTTAAAGACGGAATTACCCCTGCAGAAATTGCTAAAGGTATATCCGAAGGGCTGTACAGAAAGGCCATAGCTGCAGAAATTAACGGTGAATTAAAAGATTTGAATAACCCTATAGTGCAGGATTCAACTATTAAGTTAATAACTTTGGATGATGAAATAGCTCCAAAAATATATCGACATACGATGGCTCATATAATGGCTCAGGCGGTGGTAAGGGTTTTTGGGAAGGATAGAGTCAAACTAGCTATAGGGCCGGTTATTGAAAACGGCTTTTACTACGATTTTGATATTGAAGGGTACAACCTTTCAGAGGAAGATTTTCCAAAAATAGAAGAGGAAATGAAAAAGATTATTAAAGAAGATATAAAGATTATTAGAAAAGAAGTAAGTAAAAAAGAGGCTATAGAATTATTTAAGGATCAACCTTACAAACTGGAATTAATTGAAGAACTAGAAGAAGACACTATTTCGGTTTATTTTCAAGGAGATTTTTGTGATCTGTGCAGGGGTCCTCATCTTCCCTCTACTGGATATGTTAAATACTTTAAGCTTCTATCCGTATCTGGGGCTTATTGGCGGGGAGACGAAAAAAACAAAATGCTCCAAAGAATATATGGTACCGCTTTTCCAAAAAAGGAACAACTTGACGATTACTTAAATATGATTGAAGAGGCAAAAAGAAGAGACCACAGAAAATTAGGCCCAAAATTGAATTTATTCATGTTACAATCTGAGATGGCTCCTGGTATGCCTTTTTTCCTACCAAATGGTAAGATTATTCTAAATGAATTGATGACTTATGCCAGGCAAATTCATAAAAAATATGGATACGTAGAGGTAGAAACTCCTCAAATTATGAATATCAAATTATGGCACCAATCCGGGCATTGGGATCATTACAAAGAGAACATGTTTTTTACGGAGAAAGAAGATATGCCTATGGCGGTCAAACCGATGAATTGCCCAGGGCATATATTGATATATAAAAACAACTTCGTTAGTTACAGAGATTTACCAATAAGAATGTTTGAATTTGGTAAAGTGCATCGCTACGAAAGAAGTGGGGTTTTGCACGGTCTTTTTAGAGTCAGAGCTTTCACTCAAGATGATGCTCATATATTCTGCATGCCGTCACAAATGGAAGAAGAAATAATAAAAGTTATACAGCTAACAAACGAAATATTTTCAACATTTGGTTTTAAATATGAAGCCATTTTGAGTACGATGCCCGAAGATCATATGGGAGATATTGAAAGTTGGGAGAGGGCTACCGATGCTTTGAAAAAGGCATTGGAAAAGAGCAATATGGAATATAGAATAGACGAAGGAGAAGGAGCTTTCTATGGTCCCAAAATAGACTTTAACGTTACAGATTCGCTTGGAAGAAAATGGCAATGTACCACGATTCAGCTTGATTTTCAGATGCCTGAAAGGTTTGAGATGATATACGCAGATGAAAACGATGAACAAAAGAGGCCAGTTATGATTCATAGAGCAATATTTGGATCTTTAGAGAGATTCTTTGGTATTTTAATAGAAAACTTTGCTGGAGAGTTTCCAACTTGGCTTTCTCCTGTTCAAGTTTCGATTCTTCCCGTTTCTGAAAAATTCAACGAAGAAGCCAAAAAATTTTCTCGTGTTCTAGAACAAGAAGGTATTAGGGTTTACGTAAATGATTCTGATGCTACTGTGGGATACAAGATAAGAAGTGAACAGATGAAAAAAGTGCCATATATGATAGTTTTTGGAGAAAAAGAAATGAATTCAGATACTATAAATATAAGAACTCGAAAGGGCGATACCATAGAAAATGTTTCAAAAGAACGTTTCATTGAGGAGATTAAAAATGAAATAAAGAACAGAAATTTGGACTTAACTTTTTAATTTAATAATACAGAATTATAAAAGGCGCCTAGAAAAAGGCGCCTTCAATATTTTAGGTATTTAATTGAGATTATTTTTTTCGTCTGAGTTCTTTTTTCTTTTCTTTTCTAAAACCTCTTTTGCTTGATTATAATGATATGAACCCTCACGTAATAAAACGCTTCCGCAATTTGGACATCTTTCATCTTGACAAGGAACGCCTGGTGTATGAGGTTTTTTATACCCACATTTTACACAAACACAAAAACCTCCGCCACCCATGCCTCCTCCTTCTCTTCGCATAATTAAACCCTCCCAATGGTATTTTTAAAAGTCAAGTTATTCTTTTCTGTTAAGGATCTTTTCACATTTGTCAATGAAGGTATCAAGAACTTCTGATTCCATCTTAATACCCTCAAGAGCGTATCTGAGATACTCCAATCCCATTGGCGTTATTGTGTAAACCTTCACAGGGGGACTCTTAGAAGTATCCCAACTTGAAGTTATATATCCGCTACCCTCTAACTCTGAAAGTATTCTGTATATCCTGCCCATCTGACCAATACCTTCGATTGTTTCCACACCCATTTCATCCAATTTATTGGCAATTTCATAACCATAAGTTGGGTTTTCGGCAATGATTAAAAGAATAAAATTGGCTAAAAATCTACCCTTGCCTCTCCACCCTTTTCCTCTACCTCTTTGGTAAGCAGACATTCTTTAAACTCCTTGATCATGAAATTTCGATTTCACCGTATAATCTTGATCTTTTAAATTGTTAGAAGCTAATGCTTCAATTATTTCTTTTAAAGTCCCATCTACCCCTCTTATAACCTGAATATTAAGATTTTCAAAGGCATATATCGCTTTCATTCCAATCCCTCTGACTACCATTAATTCAACACCTTTTTCATGCATGTATTCAGGGATCTCTCCTGTTGAATGGTTTTCCAAAGGGTTCTTTTCTATTTCATAGCTGTATTCTTTATTTTCTTTCAAATCCACAAAGGCAAAATAAGGAGCGTGCCCAAAATGTTCACTGATTCTTGAGTTTTCTCCTATATTTTCTATCAATGGAATAGCAATCTTCATTTTTTCCCTCCCGTAGTTTTAGATATTAATGTCTTTAGAAACTTTATTTAGCGCCCCTTCGCCCCGCTGCCCGCCCATAAGGAAAAGCAAAAGGCTTTGTCCTTTCGTACTCCCCACCCATAAGGAAAGGTATGGTAAGGCTTCACCCTGCTCCCCATCTTGTAACCTTTTTAGAATTCTTGAAGTTTTTCTAATTTCAAAAGATCGATATTTTCTTGGACATTGCCATCTGAAGCTATGTAGGCTTTGATATTTGCCGCTTTTAAAGCTGTCAAGGCATTTTCTCCAAGATTTTTGGAAATTACTGCATCTATTCCTTGATCTGAAAGTTCGTTCACAATTTTTGTTCCTACCCCATGTTCTTGGCTATTGTCAGGAGAAAAAAATTCATAACTTTCATCTTCTGTATCGTAAACTAAAAAGTAAGCTGCTCTTGCAAATCTTTCGTCTAATTCGGATTCCAATGTCTTTTCTTTAGCTGGAACTGCAATTTTCATTTTTACACACCTCTCTATTTATTAAAAAGTATTTGTAAGATTTTTTGATATATGGATTTTATGTACTTTGATGAGATAGAATCTTCGTACAAGATTATTGGTTTAGCTTCTCTTGTGGCTAAATTCACCATTTCATCGAAAGGTATCTTTCCTAAAAAATCTATATTTTCAGAAAAACACCATTCCTCCAGGGAAGAACTCACAAATTCATTTAAATCAAATTTATTGATTACTACACCAAACTTCACTCTCATTTTCTTTAAAGTTTCAACCGCTCTTTGAAGGTCGTGAAATCCTGAAAGGGTAGGTTCGGTAACTATAATAGCGTAGTTTACACCAGCTACCGACGATGTTGCAGGGCATCCTATACCAGGAGCACCATCTATTATGATAACATCTTTTTTTAAACTTTCACCCACAGAAAAAGACTTTTTTCTTATCTCAGCTACCAAACCTCCCGAAGTTTCTTCCCCCGGATTCAAATCGCCATGTACCAAAACCCCTTTTGGAGATTTTGATTCATAATAATATCCAGCTAAATTTTCTACAAGTTTTATCGCCTTTTCCGGGCAGGTGAGTACACAAAGTTTACAACCTTCGCATGCATATTCGTTGATAACATATCTACCCTGTTGAAAATCTATTGCATCGAACCTGCATTTGTCTTTACAAATACCACAATTAGTGCATTTTTCATAATCTATTTCAGCTTTTTTCCCACCATAGTATTCATAGCTTTGTTTTAACTCAACAGGAGATAACAACAAATGAAGGTTAGATGCATCAACATCGCAATCACTCATTACAGGATTTTGGAAAAGGTAGCTTAAAGAAGCAGATAATGTTGTCTTTCCAGTTCCACCTTTTCCGCTAATTATAGCTATTTGCTTCATGCGAACACCTCTGTTATATTTTCATACAAAAGTTCAAAACTTCTGAGCAATTCTTCGGATTGATCTACGATCAATTTCCCCTCCGAGTACCATTTAGCTATTTTCTTATCAAAATCGATTTTCATAAGTAGAGGAATTTTTTCTCCCTCAAGGTACTCTGTTAGCTCGGCAAATGCAGGATCGTAGCGATTGATTACCACTCCGTAAGGGATTTCCATTTCTTTAACTAACGATATTGCAAGTTTTAAATCGTGTAATCCAAAAGGAGATGATTCAGTTACTAAAACAGCAAAATCTACCTTCTGTAAAACTTCCACAACTGGACAAGAAGTACCAGGAGGGGCATCGATTATAGTTACATCGTAGTCATCCGAAATATATTTCTTCAATTCTCTAATAATCCTTACACCGGAGGGTTCTCCTATATTCAAAAGCCCCATACCAAAATCAAAATAATCTGTCTTTCCAAATCTTAATTTTCCTAAGCTTTTAGGTTCTTCATCGATAGCTCTTACTGGACAAATTTCAGAACAAACGCCACAACCGTGACATAAATTTTGAAAAACGAATACTCCTTTTTCAAAGACATTAATAGCACCAAACTGGCACTCTTTTGCACACAGTCCACACAGGATGCATGTTTCTTTATTTACTTTTGGTATGAGTACATCCACACTTTTTTCTTCTTCGAATATGACGTTGTAGAATAAATGGTCATTAGGCTCTTCAACATCCGCATCTAAAAGCAAAACTTTCATATTTTTTGAAAGAACTTTGGCTAAATTTGTTGATACGGTAGTTTTCCCGGTTCCTCCTTTTCCACTCAAAATGGCTATCTTCAATGGCAAATTGATCTCTCCTTCAACCGTTGTAATGTACATATGATGCATAAAAGCAGGCACAACTCATTTTTAATCTAAAACTGAGTTGTGCCCTAATATTAAATTTACTCGTCTTTTTTCTGGCTATCGTCTGTTTCTTTCAGGATTCCTTCAATGTAGTTTAATTCGTTTTTTAAATACTCTCTTTGGGATTCTAAAAAAGCCTTGTCACTTCCTACAGGATAAGACGGTGGATAATATGCTCCTGCCCATCCGCCGTAGGTTCTTGGACCGTAACCATAACCTCTACCGTAGCCGAAACCTCTTCCGAATCCTCTTGCACCATAACCGTAACCTCTACCATAAAAACCACTGCATCTTCCTAAACCTCTACCCGTCATTGGGCCTAAACCTCTAGGTCCGGTTCCATCTAAAAAAGGCATAAAATTACCTCCTTTCATATATATGCAATTTACATATATATTATACACAAAAAATCTTCTTTTGTCAACAAAAAATCATTTTGATTTTTTTGAAAGATGATTAAATCTGCTCATTGAATGCTCCTAGACCTTATTTTAGAACGTAGGGTATTTAACTGGAATTTCCTCGAAGTAATTAAACTAAATGGTTTTTAAGAACTATTGATAAAGGCTTATCTTCCAAAGAACTCACTTTGAGTATGGAAAAGCCAATGATGTTTCCTTCTTCATCTATTTTTTCCATTACCGCATCGTTTTCTGTTTCTCTGAAATAACCAGCTTTCTTTTCAAAAATTATTTCCAAATAATCTCCCTCTTTGTCATACCAAATTTTTATTTCTTTTCCCATAAAATTTCACCTCTTTTGATCGTATCTGTGAAGTAAGCAGTGATAACAAACAAATCGTTCGATAAGTTTTTAACCAGATGAAATCCATGATCTATTTTGTTCTTTTAATTGTTCTACAAAAATTGTACCACAAAAAAATCATTTTGATTTTTTTGGTTTTTGGTGTAAAATTGAATTGATACCGTTAACGTTAACATTAAAAGAGGTGATAAAAATAAGTCGAAGTAGTTTTGTAACCATTAAAGATATCGCTGAAAAAGCAGGGGTTTCTGTCAACACTGTATCAAGGGCTTTAAACGATAAACCAGATATAAACCCACAAACAAAAGAAAAGATCGAAAAAATTGCCCAAGAATTAGGCTATGTTAAAAACATATACGCTACCATGCTCAAATCCAACGTAACTCATACAATTGGAGTAATCATGCCGGATAGTTCCAACCCTTTCTTCTCTGAAGTATTCAAAGGTATTGATAAAGCAGCACGGGAGAATAATTATCAAATAATAATTATGAACTCCGAAGGTTTATACGAAAATGAAGAAAAGTTTTTAAAAACTCTCTTAGAAAGGAGAGTTGACGGTATTCTTCTTTTTCCAATGCAAAAGAGTTATGAAGATATACAGGAACTGATAAAAGAGCACTTCCCCATTGTACTTGTAGGTAGAGAAATAGATGGTTGGAATGTGGATGAGATATTCAGTGATGAAGTAAAAGGAGGATATCTTGCAACCAAATATCTTATTGAAAAAGGGTGTAAAAAGATAAAAATGATCACCGATCAACTATATAACTCTGCATCATATGGAAGGCTTCAGGGTTATAAAAAGGCTTTAAAGGAGAAAGGGTTAACTTTTTTCGAGGATGATATCAAGATATGTGAAGGGATACACGAAGGTTACCACGTTAAAGCGGGGTACGATAAAACGATAGAAATGATCAGAAAAAAAGAAGAATTCGACGGAATATTTTGCTACAACGATCTAATAGCTTACGGGGCGATCAAAGCTTTGAAAGAAAATAATCTAAAGGTTCCACAAAATGTTTCGGTAGTTGGTTACGACGATATAGCCTTTTCTAGGTTAATCGATCCAGAGTTGACAACGGTAAAAGTTAAAAAGTTTGAAATGGGCTATGAGGCATTTCAGATGTTGTATAAAAGAATAAAGAGTAAGAAAAGAGACAACTCATCAACAAGGAAAGTATTAGATATAGAACTCGTAGTGAGGAAATCTTAAACAAAAAAGGAGAGAAATTGTATGGCAGAGTTACGATGGAACCCTTTATTAAAAACATACACAATGGTTGCCGATAACAGACAAAATAGGCCCCATTTACCTGAGGATTGGTGCCCCTTTTGTCCCGGACCTGGTAAAAAAGTGCCTCCAAACTATGACGTTTATGTATACGACAACGATTTTCCAGCTTTAAAACTAGATCCAGATGAACCAAATATACAAGGAACGGATTTGTACAAAGTCGAAAAAAATTATGGAAAATGCGAAGTGATTTTGTATTCTCCCGATCACAATATTACCCTTCCTCAATTACCAGTAGAACATATATTTAAGTTAGTAAATTTATGGGTTGAAAGATTTGAGGAGCTCTCAAAAGATGAAAAAATAAAATACATCTTTCCTTTTGAAAATAGAGGAAAAGAAGTAGGGGTTACGATGCTCCATCCGCACGGTCAATTATATGCTTATTCGTGGATTCCTTTGAAGTTAAAAGTAGAACTCGACAACTGTAAGGAATATTACGAAGAAAATGAAAAATGCCTTATTTGTGAAATGAACAAAGAGGAAAAGGAGTTTCAAAAAAGAATTCTTTTTGAGAATGATTCATTTCTCGTTTATCTTCCCTTTTTTACTGACTACCCTTATGGTGCTTTCATAGTGAGCAAATCCCACAAGGGAAACTTAACAGAATTCGACGAAAAAGAAAAATGGGACCTGGCTGAGGCGCTAAAACTGTTAACAGGTGGCTTTGATGCGTTGTTTGACAAACCCTTCCCCTACATGATGAATATCCATCAAACTCCTGTTAATTCAGAGGAATATGCAGATTCTTACAAATACTATCATTTCCATATTGAGTTCTATCCCCCATTAAGAGACAAGGATAAGATAAAATGGTACGCATCAAGCGAGATGGGGGCTTGGGCTGCGGCAAATACCATGGCGGTGGAAGAAACAGCTATTACTTTAAGAAATGCAATAGAAAAATTCAAAAAAATACAATAGAGAGGTCGTCAAAATGGATTTAATAAATACTTTTCAAGAAATCTACGGAGTTAGTAAAAATCCCATACAAAGATTCTTCTCTCCAGGAAGAATAAATCTTATAGGCGAACATATAGACTACAATGGAGGATATGTATTACCAGTAGCTATAAACCTTGGAATAAATGGCTTAATGAATTTGAGGGACGATAATTTAATTTGCCTGAAATCTCTGGATTTTCCCAATGAGATAAAAGTAGATCTAAATAAGGAAGTGGATTATAGAAAAGAGGATGGTTGGGGGAACTATGCCAAAGGAGTTATAAAGTTTTTATTAGAAGATGGATTCCCCTTGAAGGGATGTAATATACTGATTAAAGGAGAACTTCCAAATGGAGCGGGCCTTTCATCTTCTGCGGCTTTAGAGGTACTAATTGGATTCATGCTCTTATCTCAAAATCAATCCGCTGAAGAAATTGATAGAACATACCTAGCCCTCTTAGGGCAAAGGGTTGAAAACAAATTTATTGGTGTGAACTCTGGAATAATGGATCAATTTGTTATATCAAATGCAAAGAAAGATCAAGCTTTATTGCTTGATACTCAAAGTCTAACTTATGAATATATACCTTGTCATTTAGATGGGTATTCTCTAATTATTATGAATACAAATAAAAGAAGAGAGCTTGCTTCTTCTCAATACAACCAAAGAAGAAAAGAATGTGAAAGTGCTTTAGAAAAAATAAACCAAGTAAGGAAAACAAGGGCTCATAATTTATGTCAATGTAGTGTAAAAGATCTCGAATTTCTTGATAATGAAATAGAGCTAAAAAGAGCAAGGCATGTAATAACAGAAAATCAAAGGGTTATTCAAGCTTCTAAATTATTAAAGAACAACGATATTGAAGGTTTTGGAGCTCTTTTAATCCAATCCCATAATTCATTAAAAAATGATTATGAAGTAACAGGTTTTGAACTAGATACAATTGTAGAAGAAGCATTAAAAATCAAAGGTTGTGTAGGTGCTAGAATGACGGGAGCAGGGTTTGGTGGATGTGCCATCGCTTTGGTAGAGAAAAATCAGATAAAAAATTTCAAGGATCAAGTTTCCAAGAATTATTATGAAAAAACAAAAATAGAACCATCTCTTTACGAAACAACTATTGAAGATGGAGTGAAAATTCTCAAAAAATGAGAAAATTTCAGCTAAACGGGAATAATCACTTTTAATTGTCTTTAATTTACCCTAGCTGTCCATAACAAGGTTTTGCAACGAATGTTAACTCTGATATAATTGTTTTGGTATCGTTCACGGTATCGATATTACATTTCAGGATAGAACCTTTTTAAAAATAACTGAAGATTTAGGAGTGAAAATAATGACTAAAAAGTATGAACCAATAAATGCAAAGGTGCCACATTTCCTACATGGAGCAGATTACAATCCTGATCAATGGTTAAAATATCCAGAGGTGTTAGAAGAGGATATCAGGCTTATGAAGCTAGCTGGATGCAACGTTATGTCTGTAGGCATATTCGCCTGGAGTACTTTAGAACCTGAAGAAGGTAAGTTTAATTTCGGTTGGTTAGATGAAGTTATAGAAAAGCTATACAAAAATGGAATATATACAATCTTAGCAACTCCAAGTGGTGCTAGGCCTGCCTGGATGTCGCAGAAATATCCAGAAGTTTTGAGGGTAGGACCAAATAGAGTGAGAAACCTTCACGGTAAGCGTCATAATCATTGTTATACATCTCCAGTCTACAGAGAAAAAGTCAACATAATAAACACAAAATTAGCAGAAAGGTATTCGAATCATCCAGGAGTAATAGCTTGGCATGTATCCAACGAATACGGTGGGGAATGTCACTGCGATCTCTGCCAAGAATCTTTTAGAAATTGGTTAAAAGAGAAATACAAAACCTTAGAAAATCTGAATGATGCCTGGTGGACGGCTTTTTGGAGTCATACCTACACCGATTGGTCACAGATAGAATCTCCCGCGCCTCATGGAGAAGACTTACTTCATGGATTAAATTTAGATTGGAAAAGATTTGTAACTCACCAAACCGTTGATTTCTTCAAACATGAGATAGAGCCACTCAAAAAGATAAATCCAAACCTACCTGTGACAACCAACTTTATGGGAATATATGAGGGATTGGATTACTGGAAATTTGTTGACTATGTGGATGTAATTTCCTGGGACAATTATCCGATATGGCATAGTAATGATGATTATGATTTGGCCTGTGGAGTAAGTATGGTTCATGATTTGAATAGATCATTAAAAAACGGAAAACCTTTCATGCTTATGGAGAGTACTCCTAGTACCACTAATTGGCATGAAGTAAGTAAATTGAAAAAGCCAGGAATGCATCTATTATCTTCTATTCAAGCGGTAGCTCATGGTTCTGATACCGTTCAATATTTTCAGTGGAGAAAAAGCAGAGGGAGCAGCGAAAAATTTCATGGAGCTGTTGTTGATCATTGTGGGCATGAAAATACCAGAGTTTTCAACGATATCAAAAATGTGGGTGAAACACTAAAAAGATTAGATGAAATAATAGGAACAACGGTAAATCCAGAAGTTGCTATTATTTTTGATTGGGAAAATAGGTGGGCGATGAAAGATGCCCAGGGCCCAAGAAACATAGGCATACATTACGAAGAAACTGTTAAAGAAAATTATAAACCTTTCTGGAAGAATGGTGTACCTGTTGACGTTATAAATATGGATTGTGACTTTTCAAAATACAAGTTATTGATAGCGCCGATGCTTTATATGGTTAAACGAGGGATAGGTGAAAAAATTAGAGAATTTGTGAAAAACGGTGGTACTTTTGTTGCTACATACTGGTCGGGAATAGTCAACGAGACAGATTTGTGTTTCTTAGGTGGATTTCCAGGTCCGTTGAGAGAGGTTCTTGGAATTTGGTCTGAGGAGATAGATGCACTTTACGATGGTGAGAGTAGACTCGTTTCTTTCGATAATCAAAATGAATTAGGGCTGAAAGGTGAGTATGAAGCAAAGGAACTATGTGATTTGATCCATTTAGAAGGAGCTAGATCTTTGGCAACCTACAAAGAGGACTTTTACAAAGGGAGGCCAGCTTTAACGGTCAATGATTTTTCAAAAGGGAAAGCATATTACATAGCCTCAAGAAATGAAGAGCAGTTTAATGATATGTTTTATGGGAAACTGATTGAAGAACTGGGATTGAAAAAGGTTGTTGATACAGAATTACCATACGGTATTACAGCCCAAATGAGAACTGATGGAGAGAACGACTATATTTTTGTGATGAACTTTACTCAAGAAGAAAAGGTTGTCGAACTTGATGAAAAGAAATATATCGACCTTCTGGAAGGTGAAACTTCAGATAGAAAACTAACTGTTCCGGGTTATGGGGTTAAGATTTTGAAAAGAACGAAATCTTGATATGTTTTTTGCTATGAAGGAGGTGATCTTTGAATAGCAGTACAAGTACTATGATTAAATATATCTAAAACATATGGGAGGTGTAGGTATGAAAAGATTTTTAAACGTTTTAGTCCTTTTAGTTTTTATGGTGGGATTAGGTATAACGGCTAATGCCGCAGATTCAAGTGGCAAAATAACCATATGGTGTTGGGATCCTAATTTTAATGTGGCAATCATGGAAGAAGCAGCTGAAAGATACAGTAAAGCAAATCCAAATGTAGAGTTTGAAATTGTAAGTATGGCAAAAGCCGATGTTGAGCAAAAGTTGAACACAATATTGGCCTCTGGCGTAAAAAAAGGTCTTCCTGAAATTGTATTGATTGAAGATTATAACGCAAAGAAGTATTTGGAATCGTATCCTAAATCTTTTGCTGATTTAACAAGTTATTTTAATTGGGAAGAGTTCGCCGATTACAAACTCGGATTCATGACATTAAAAAACAAAGTCTATGGAATTCCATTCGATTCTGGTGTAACAGGATGGTTTTATAGAAGAGATTATTTTCAAGAAGCTGGAATAAACGTTCAAGATCTAAATGAAATTACAATGACTGAATTTATAGAATTAGGAAAAAAGGTTAAAGAAGAAACCGGGAAATATATGATTGGAGCCGATCCGTATGATGGAGGTTTAATGAGAATATTATTACAATCAGCTGGAACTTGGTATTTTGACGAAAACGGTGAACCAAACATAGCAAATAATCCAGCATTGTATGAAGCGGTTAGGATTTACAAAGAACTTTATGATTCAAAAATTGGAAAAGAAGTTTCTGGTTGGAATGAATGGGTAGCATCATTTAATGAAGGAGAAGTTGCCTCTGTTATTACTGGAGCATGGATAATTGGATCAATAAAAGCAGAAACCACTCAAGAAGGCAAATGGGGTGTCCTCCCAATTCCAAGATTGGATGTTCCTGGTTCTGTCAACGCCTCAAATCTTGGGGGATCTAGTTGGTATATACTTGAAAATTCTGAATACAAAGATTTAGCAATTGATTTCATGAAAGAAATATATGCTAACGATGTAGATTTTTATCAAAATATATTGTACGAACGAGGAGCTATAGGAACCTGGTTACCTGCTCAAACAGGTGAAGCTTATGTAAAACGAGATCCTTTCTTTGGTAACCAAAGAATATATTTGGATTTTTCAGAATGGATGACTATGATTCCTTCGATTGATTATGGTTTATTTACTTACGAAGCAGACGCAGCAATCATGGGAGTAATGCCAGATGTATACAATGGTAACTTAACAATTGAAGAAGCACTGAAAAAAGCTGAAGATCAATTTAAAAATGTAGTTGGATTTTTTTAATAATTAAGAAGGTCCTTTTGGACCTTCTTTTTGGTGCCTTCAGGATGGGTAATAATTAGTCCGTGTAATATAATTTATTTTCTAAAATTACTTTTAAAGAATGATCCAAGAAGATTTATTGAGCATTTGTATTTCTCCGAAAATTATCTTTATGAAAACTACAAATTTCATTATTCATATTACAGTTAGGAGGTTTATGATGTGACTAAGATGTTTGAAAAAAGAAGAAACAGATGGGGTTGGTTTTTTATAAGTATAGCTGTATTTTTTTTGGGTTTGTTTATTTTCTATCCCTTGATTTATTCTCTATATTTATCAACTTTTTCTTCAAGAGGTGTAATGAAAAATTTTGTTGGTTTTGGTAATTATCTAAGACTTTTTCAAGATAACTATTTCTTACAATCATTGAAAAACATTATTATAATCTTAATTATTCAAGTTCCTTTAATGTTATTTTTAGCCCTGATTTTTGCCTTTTTGCTTAATGATCCAAAGTTAAAATTTAAAAAAATTTTCAGAACGGCTCTTTTTTTACCAGCTGTTACTTCTCTTGTGGCATACAGTGTCGTTTTCAAAATGATGTTTTCTACTGAAGGCCTTATTAACAATGTTTTATTAAGCCTTAATATAATTAAAGAACCCATCAGATGGTTGTTAGACCCAGTTTGGGCAAAAATCACATTAATAATTGCCATGACTTGGCGTTGGACAGGGTATAATATGATGTTATATTTAGCGGGACTTCAAAATATACCTCAAGAAATATATGAAGCCGCTGAAATAGATGGAGCGAGTAAAATTACCCAGTTTTTTAGAATTACCATTCCTTTGTTGAAACCTATAATTCTTTTTACTACTATTTTATCAACAATAGGAACCTTACAACTCTTTGATGAACCGATGATGTTAGCTTCAGGGGTGACAACGGGTTCAAGCGTTGGTCCTGGTAATTCTTTGCTTACACCATCAGTTTATATCTATAACGTAAGTTTTAAGTATGTTCCGAATTTTGGATATGCCTCTGCAATTTCGTGGGTTATAGTTCTAATAGCTGTAATTTTAACTTTGATGCAATTTAGAGTGGCAGGTGAGGAAAAATGAGTAGAAAAATCAGATACGCTTTAATATACTTGTTTTTAGCGATTGCGGCTTTTATTTCGGTGTTTCCTTTTTACTGGATGGTAGTTGGCAGCACAAATACATCTTTAGATGTCAATAAAGGAAAACTAACATTCGGAAATCAATTTTTCGTAAACATCCAAAATCTTATAACCAATTTTGATTTGGGTCGAGTTTTCTGGAACTCTATCCAAATATCTTTTTTCGTCGTTATTTTGTCTGTTGTTGCGTCTTCTATGGCAGGTTACGGGTTTGAAATGTATAAATCAAAAGGAATGAAATATATTTATGGTGGGACTTTGTTAACATTGATGGTTCCTTTTGCCGCTTTGATGGTTCCTGTTTTCAGGTTGATGACATATTTGAATTTAATAGATTCGCTTTGGGGAGTTATTTTGCCAATGATCCCATCAGTGTTTTTAATCTTTTTTTTCAAACAAAATTTTCAAACATATCCGAGGGAAATTATCATGGCGGCACGTGTTGATGGAGCAAGTGAATTAAGAATTTTTTTCTCCATAGTAATGCCTTCAATGAAAGCTACATATGCAGCCGCAGCAATTTATTCCTTTTTAACAAGTTGGAACGCATATCTACAGCCTTTAGTTATTATTCAAAGCCAAGAAAAGCGTACTATGGCTTTATTTATAGCTAATTTAGCCTCAGGTTACCAGCCTGATTTTGGTTTGGTTATGACAGCAGTAGTGGTTGCAACGGTACCAGCCCTAATTCTATTTTTTATGCTTCAGAGGTATTTTGTCCAAGGTGTTTTAGGTTCTGTAAAACAATAAGAATTTTATTTCGAAAAGTTAATTCAAATGTGGGAAAAAGTTCCCCACTTTCTTTCAAGAGTTTATTTTAGCAACTAGTAAATGCCTGTCACAAATTAAAAATCCGGGTTAATGCATTTTTTGAAGTTTATATAATGTGTGAATATGATAAAATTAAAGGTATTAGGAAGCGAAAATTATTGGGGGGAAGCAGAAAGTTGAATTCTGTAAAAAAACGAAATCAAAAAACTTATTAAGGTGGTAATTAAATGCCTATAAATTTTGATAAAGAAACGAAGAGATGGCTTTTGGAAACAGAAAATATGGGTTACGTTTTTGGATTAGATGATCAAGGAAAAATTAAAAATTTGTACTGGGGATCAAAGTTGCCAAGGGTTCAAGACTACCCAGAAGTTAAAGATCTAATTTTAATGGACAGATACACGTGGAACGATGAGTTTTCTGTAAGAGGAGAAAAGAACAATGTAGAGCATTGTTTGAAAGTTGAGTATTGCGATGGTGTTAGGGATGTTGTGTTGAATTACAAAAGTTTTGAAGTGAGTGGTAATGATCTAGTAATCAGGTTAAGCGATGATCATTATAATTTGAGCGTAAATCTTTTCTACAAAGTCATAGAAAAGTACGATATCATAGAAAGATGGGTTGAAATCGAAAATAATTCTAATCAAGAAATAAAGATAGAAGATATGAAATCTGTCTCGTTGTATGTTGAAAATGATGAAAAAGCAAAATTAAATTATCTTACAGGTATGTGGGGGAGTGAATTTCATTTAAGAAGGGAAGAAATAAACGAGGGAAGCAAAGTTTTGGAGAGTAGGGTTGGGAAAACAAGCGCCTATCTAAATCCTTTTTTTGCGATCGATTACTCTGCTGATGAAGATCATGGAAAGGTATATTTTGGTGAATTAGCCTGGAGTGGTAATTGGAAGATAGTAGTGCAAAAACGTATATACGAAAGAATAGCTATAATCGGAGGTATAAACGACTGGGATTTTAGTTATATATTAGAACCCTCAGAAAAGCTTACTGCTCCTAAATTCGTGTTTGGTTTTTCAGACGAGGGTTTTACAAAGGCTAGCCAGAATATACATCATTACCAGCTCGATTATATACTGCCAAAAGATAAAGCACACATATTAAGGAAGGTTTTATACAATTCTTGGGAAGCCACGACGTTCAATGTGAACGAAGAAAATCAAAAAATATTGGCTGAAAAGGCTGCAAAGATTGGTGTGGAACTTTTTGTTATAGACGATGGATGGTTTGGGAAAAGAAACGACGATCATGCTGGGTTAGGTGATTGGTATGTGAACAAAGAAAAATTCCCAAATGGTTTGCAACCTTTGATAAGCTATGTTAAGTCCTTGGGAATGGATTTTGGTATATGGGTAGAACCAGAGATGGTTAATCCTGACAGTGAATTGTATAGAAAACACCCTGACTGGGTTATTAGTTTTCCAAATAGGCCAAAGTCGCTTGAACGAAATCAATTGATGCTTAATTTGGCACGAGAAGATGTGAAAAAGTTCATCGTAGATTTCATGGATAATCTTTTAACACAGAACGATATAGATTTCGTTAAATGGGATATGAACAGACATGTTTTTGAGTCAGGATGGATGCAAGTGGAACCGAGAAAACAAAGAGAAATATGGGTTAAATACGTGTGGAACTTATACGAGATTTTGAAATATTTGAGAGAAAAGCATCCCCAAGTTACTTTTGAAAACTGCTCCAGCGGTGGTGGAAGAGTTGATATAGGCTTAATGCAATATTCGGATCAAGTATGGACAAGCGACAACACAGACCCATTTGACAGGTTAGAAATCCAAGAGGGTTTTTCTTATGCATACGCACCGAAAATAATGATGGGGTGGGTAACTGACTGGGGAGGAAAAGATACTTATCCTTTGGCATACAGATTTCATTCATCAATGATGGGATCTTTGGGAATCGGTGCGGATTTGAATAAATTCTCTGAAAAAGATTTCGATTTGGCAAGGTATCAGGTTCAACTGTATAAAGAGATAAGAGAGATAGTACAAGAAGGCTATCAATTCAGACTTTCTTCCGTTACAAATGATAGGTATTTTGCGATGGAATATTTGAGTAAAAGCAAAGATGAAGGTGTTTTGATATATTTGAGGAATCCTAGAAGGTTTGGCTTGTTTGATAAGGTGGATGTCAAACTAAAAGGTTTGGAAAACGATGCTGTATACACTGTTTATGAAGGACTTCAGGGTGAAGAAAAAGAGATAATTAAATTATCTGGAAAGGCATTGAAAGAAAGGGGAATTATAATAGAGGATTCCTCTAAAGATTTCTTCGAAACTGGAAAAGTAACTCATTTTTATAGCAGAATTTTGAGGCTAAGAAAGAGTGATTAATAATTCACCAAAATATTAAAACAAAAAAGATGGGGCATCTCTGTAAAGTACCCCATCTTTTTATTTAAAAAATTTCATTTATGGTGGCGGCGAAGAGATTCGAACTCTTGACACTACGGGTATGAACCGTATGCTCTAGCCAACTGAGCTACGCCGCCATATAACAAATGGTAGCGGGGGTAGGATTTGAACCTACGGCCTTCGGGTTATGAGCCCGACGAGCTACCAGACTGCTCCACCCCGCACCAAGTAATGTAGTATAATTAAGTTAAATGGTGCCGAGAGTCGGACTCGAACCGACACGGGTATTCCTACCCAGCGGATTTTAAGTCCGCAGCGTCTACCAATTCCGCCATCTCGGCATTAATTCCAAAGATAAGTCTATCATAAAAAGTAAAGTTTGTCAATACCTCATCGACCATTTTAATTTTTTAAAAAATTATATTATAATTGAATGAGTATTTAAAAAATCAAAGGAGTGATTTGGGGATGACAATTAAAGGATTTAGAAAATTGTATGTATTGATTTTTTGCCTATCGATTTCTTTATCGATTTTTTCTTCTTCTGTTTATACACCACCAAAAGATCTTTATCAGGTAGAAACAGAGAATTACAGGTTTGTTTTTGAGAAGGATCTTTATTATTTTTACGAAGAAATAGTCGATACCGCTGAAGAGTTGTATGCAAAGTATACTTATTTTTATGATTCAAATCCTGGTAAAATCACGGTTTATATTTTAGACGATGTTGATTTTACAAACTCTTTTGCTTCTACAGGTACAAATGTGATAAGACTTTACGTTAATCCTCCAGAAGATTTTTTAGCGTTGGGGGGAAATGTAGAAGATTGGGGTAAATTTGTTTTTTCTCATGAGTTGAATCACATTTTTTATGGAAATGATGTTAGAGATCCTTTTATATATTGGATTCCCAGTAAATTGATTAAAAATACGCTTAACATGTATCATCAGCCGAGCTATTTGCATGAGGGTCTTTCTATTTACATGGAAAGTAAAGAGTTTGGGGGAAGATTTGAAGACGATCTCTTTAATATGTATCTAAGATCTGAGATATTGAGTAACAACTTCCCGAGATATTATTTGGGATCAGGTTCTTCAATCGATATATGGAGTCCTGCTGGTTTTAACTATATGTATGGAACAATTTTGGTGAAAGAAATAGTGAATAATTACGGAGAGAGTGCACTTAGAGAGATAATAAGGGTCTTAAATACAAACGCTTTTAGCAATTTGGATGAAGCGTTTTATTGGGTAACAGGGGATAGTTGGACCAGATTTTTGGTAGATATTAAGCAAAAATATCTTAATGAATACGATCGATTAAATGAAAAAGGTTACAAATTATCTTGGTTAAAAATCGATGACACTTATCAAGATACAGGGAATCTTAGAACTGATGGGGTTTCTCTTTACGGATATTTGGTTATGCCCGATCAACCAAAGGGTATATACAAGGATAACGAGTTAATTAAAAAGGCAGTAAGTTCATTCGATGTAAATTCAAGAGGTGACCTTCTGTACTTAGTGACTACCTACAATATGGGATATTACACAAACAAATTGTATTATGATTGTGATTGCCCAAACGGTGAAAGGCTAATAGATGAAAGGGTTAAAGCTTTTGGTTTTGTGGGAAACGATAGGATAGCTTATTCAAAATTAGATAAAGGCTTGACCGCTTTGTATTTATACGATTTAAATACTAACGAAGCAAAAAAGTTAATAGATTTTGGTAAATATGTTTTTAACGATATTGTGGGAAAAGAAGATATAATATATTTTTCCGCTAATTACAATAACCAAACGGATATCTATTCATATGATCTATCATCAGAAAAGATTTATAAAATTACCGATGATGAAGTTAAAGAACTTGGGTTATTTATCGATAATGATTTTATATATTATTCAGCTAATTACGAAGATGGGTTATACAATATTTATAGGTTAAACACAAATAGCAGGGCAATTGAACGCTTGACAAATTATTTAAGCGGTGGTTTTGAACCAGTAGTTTTGAACGATAAGTTGTACCATTTAGTTTACGATCATGAGGGATACCATTTGAGTTATTTAGATTTAGAAAATGCAGTTAAAGAAAGTTTTGTTTTGCAAAGCACGTTTGAACAAGTTGAGTTTGAGAGTTATGAAATATATTATCCTGAAGATGTTGAAGTAAAAGAATACACCTTTGAAAATCCTTATATAGTCCCCTTTCCAATTTTAGCTGTTGATACAGAAGAAAATATTTTATATGGAGCGGGTGCATTTTTCATCAGCGAGGCTATGAACTACATAGGGTTTGTAGATGTGTATTCATATGGAAACGAAGTTTATGGAGATTTATCCTTGACCTTTGATTATTATACGACTAACAGTATAACTCTGAGCTTGATAGAAGAAGATATTCTAACAAGTTTCTATATTTCCAATAGTTCCCTTTGGTATTTAGGAAATACGATAAGCACATACCTGGGAGGTGGAATTTCATTTAAAAACACAACTTTTGAATCGTACGTATTAGATTCTGTTTTCCAAATAGGTCCCTACTCTGTTAACAATTACGATATTTATGAATTGGGGTTAGGAATCACCTATGATTCAAGTTCTGGCATAAACGCAAAGTTAGATAAGCCTTTTGTTGTGCTTGATACGAAGATAGAACCTTACATTGGGTATGAGGATGAATCTATATACACTGGAACCAACGTAGAAAAGACATTATGGCAACCATATATATCCTTTGAATCTGGGAAGTATAGATTCGATGGAATAAAGGCAGGAGGAGATATCAAGTATGATTTTGGACAAGAAGAAGGAGGATTTGATTATTTTGCTTACATTCAATTCGATCTGAGTATCTTTTATTGGTTGAATGTACCGTTGCAGATAAACAGCGATATGTTCAAGGCAGAATAACTTAATTACTTTTTTCTTTTCCAGAATTTTCTGAGCATTTCCCTGTTCACAATGAACATAACGGCTGTGAATAGCCAGGTAAAACCTAAGGACATAGACATCGTCAAACTAAATTCCTTTAAAAGTTCTCCTCTAGAAAATTGAAAACTCAAGAAAGAGAGCGCTGTTGTAGAAAGTGAAAAGGTTATAGATTTTAATATATTCCAAAAGTTTATCTTGTTATTACTGAACGTGTGGTATAGATGGAGAAATCCATCTATACCTATACCAAAGATTAAGGGAAAAGTTAGAACGGTTACGAAAGTAGCCCTTATACCTATTAAATACGACACACCAAAAGTAGCCAATACAGAAATTATAAGGCTAAACATGGCTTCTGACGGTTGAACAACATTTTTTCTAACAATGGCAGTTATAACCCATATGGAGATGAAAGATAGAAATAATGGTATATAAAATCTCTGTCTGATCATCTCCATTATTTTATATGTGGCTTTTGGTAAGCCTAGAATGTTTTCTCCCTTTTCCCCCAATGCGTCAAAGAAAATTTTTATTCCATTGTTACTCCAAAGGCTGAACTTGGGAGTCACTTCTAAAAGAAGATATTTTTGGCCATCCTTTTCTATTAAAAAATTACCTCTGAGGTCCTCAGGGAAAATATCCATTATGTTCAAAGTAAAATGGTAAAGATCAGAAGAGCGTGCTGCTGCATCTATCAGCTTTAGACTGTCAGAATATAGATTATACTTTTTTAAAACGGATATCATTATTGGATTATTTATAACTTGAGATAAACCTTCTAACTGTGTTTTTATCTTAGAAAATTCTCCAAGATTTTCTTGAATTATGTCTGGCAAACTGTTGACAGATTCCACAACCCCCGTATCTAATAATTCTTTTTTGACTGTTTCAATATCTTCGTCAACTCTCATTAGATATTGCAATGTATCAAAGGAAATATTTCCAAAATGATCCAAAATTTGTTCTCCGACCTTCACAGATTCTGAATTGGAAGATATTAGTCCTGGAGGCGTATACGAAAAATTTGTGTAATTAATTAGACCCAAAACGCTTAATATCGAAACAGTTGGAATCGCTATAATAAAAATCATTTTTGAGTTTTTTGAAATAAAGTGAGGAAATTTTTTAAAAGCATTGTCTATTTTGACCGTAAAAGGCGAGATTTTTATATTTACTTTTAAAGCGTAAATTAATGTTGGAACAAAAAAAATCATTATAATGAAAAAAACCAATAAACCCATTGAGCTAACGATTGCTAACTCGTTAAAAGCTGGTAATCCCATGAAAAAAAGCGTCAAGAAAACTATGACAGTAGTTATCATTCCAAAGAAGAGAGGTAAAAGAAGTCCTTTGTAAGTGGAAGCCAATGCAGTAGTGAACTCACCAATATCCTCAATTTCTTTTGAAAATCTCGTCATCACATGAATTCCATAGGCTATTCCCAAGCCTAGAGTTATTGCCATGACAAAAGACGTCACTATATTCAATTCTCCAAAAGTTAACGTGATGAGCCCCATCGTTAAAAGTGTAGATACTATTAAACCTAGAAGTACTATTATAGTAGAAGTGAAATTACCGAATGCGAAAGCAAATAAAATAGTTATAAATATAATCGATAAGGTTGTTGTTAATCTAAAATCTTCCATGACGGTACGATTAGATTCGTATTCTGTGACGTAAGAATTAGTCAAACCTGTTTTTATGTTGAAAGTCTTTTCGATCTCCGTCAAAATTGAATCCACTTTTGGAACAATATAGTTGACATAATCTAAATCAGAGGAAGGTTTGTTGAAAGTAAGTCCCATAATCATAACTTTCCCATCAGGGGATAAAGTGTAGTAGGAACTAATTAAATCATTATTTCCATCAGTTTGAAGAATATTTTCTAAACCATAAATATCTTCCAAAAAACTATCCAATTTTTCAAATAATTCAAAGTTGTAGGTGAAATTTGTACTTAATAAACTGCCGAAACTTTGTAAGTTCTCATACATTGTGTATATCAAATCCGTTTGGCTTAAGTTTATGATGCCATATGAAAAAAGGAAGGATAGATCCGTTTGAACGAAACTCAAAAAGGTAGGTTCATTTAGCATCAAATCGTGAAAGGTTTCTGCAATTTGTGAAGGTTGGACACTATCGTTGATAAAAAATGCAGTAACCATAATATCTGAGCCTTCAAGAAATGATTGTTCTTCAAGAAGTTCCACAACAACTTCTGAGTCTTGAGGTAGTATTTTCAACAAATCTGAGTTTACCTTCAATTTTGTTGAAAAAAATCCAAAGATAACTGTAAAGACCAAAACTACGGCTATTATATAATAAGCATCTCGTGTGATGAAATTTGCAAGTTCTAAAAAGAAGTCTTTTTTTTCTCTCACAATAACCACCATACTAGGAAAAAGTCAAAAACAATACCTATTATGAGCGAATAATAATTTTTCTTTTTCAAATCTATATAAAATCTTAAAATGATTACCCATAAAATAGAGAAATAGAGAAAAGGCTTCCCTAATAAACCTAATGTAATAGGAGAAACGGAAGAAATGTATGCGTATAGTAAATTAGAATCAGAAGAAAAAAGCAACCTCATCCCTGAACTTAAGTAAGAAAAAAGCAGAATAAAAATCAGTAATTTAATTTTGGAAACGTCGAAACGTCCCACTTCAAATAGTTGCAGATTTCTCAAAAATATCGGAGAAAAAAGGTAAAATAATGTTATAAGAAATGGGATAAAAAAAGATTTTTTTGTTACATTGAAAATATTTTTTGGGTTTATAAGGGAATTGAAAAAGTCTAAAAAAATATTTGGCATTTTTTCATCCTTCGAAGACAAGAACTGAAACATTTGGTTCAATATCTATATTCTCCTGTCTAAAAACATCCAATAGAGGGTTCACTGCGGGATTGTTAAGTAAATCCTCATCTACGATAACCCCACCGTATTCGTTCAACGAATTCAAAATATCCCTATTGAAAGAATATGATCTATAATCCTGTTGTGTGAATAAGTTATACCTGGATTTCATTATGTTTATTGTGTTTTCATCAAAGTTTTCAAGGTTCAAAACATATATCTTTGGAGTTAATTCTAAGTATAAATTATCAGTTATAAGTTGGTAGTAAGCTAAAGTTAAACCATATAATGCATATTCGTTTCTTGATTCTTTGTATCTAACCCCTGTGGAGATAATCAAACTTCTGAAATCGTCGTAAGCGTTTTTAGTAACAGGTTTGATAGTTAGCTTGTTGTTTCTAAAATCAAAATTTAGAGTTCCTACAAAAACTCCATCATCCATTATATTACGAGTAATGATGGAAAGATCGTTTATATCATTTAATTGATCGTTTAAAAAAGAAATATCATAATTGACATTTTTTACTGTGAATTTGGGAGATTTTTCTATGTTGTAATTGGTACTTTCTATTCGACCCATTGTGAGGTATAAACCAATTGACAAAGAAAAGAATAATAAAAAAATAGATATAACCCATCCATAAAAACGCAACTTAGTTACCTCCAGTTAAAAAGTCCAAGGCAGTCTTCAGTTGCAGATCTTCTTCTATATTTAGTACAGGTTTTTCTGTAGTCGTATAGAAAGCCTCAGTTGCTTCTTCTTCAGATATTTCAGTCATAGAGATTACTTCCCTTTCTGGATTGCTTACCTCTATATCAGGATTTATCCCTTTTAAATGAATATCTGCTCCGCTTGGTGTGAAATAATGAGCTATAGGTAACCAAATCTCTCCTCCCGTGGATAAGCTAAATGTGTTCTGTACTGCAGCTTTCCCATAAGTTGTTTCTCCAATGACGGTTGCTGCACCATTATCTTTAAGTGCCCCGGTTAAGATTTCAGATGCAGATGCAGAACCTCCATTCACTAACAAAACAATAGGGATATTTTGTAAAAAACTGTAGTAATTACCAGGAATAGTTGGAATTGTTTCTTTTGTGCCATCAAAATACTTAACACTAACTACTTCACCGCTCTTTAAAAACATGGAAGTAATATCAACAGCTGATTGTAAAAGTCCACCCGGGTTATTTCTTAAATCGATTATTAATCCTTCTATGTTCTGATTTGATAGATTATTTAAAGCTTCACTCATTTCCTGGGAGCTAGTTTTAGCAAAATTGGTGAGTAATATGTAGCCTAAATTTTTATTTTTGTAATTTATCGTATCAAATTTTACCGTCTTAGTTTCGATTATTTCTCTTATTAACGTAATATTTTTTGGCTCTGTCCAAGAGTCTCGGTATATTTCTAAGGTAACTTCCGTTCCAGGTTCGCCCCTCATTAACGAAGCTGATTTGTTAAGGCCAAGTTCAGATGTGGGGGTACCGTCAACGGATAAAATGTAATCGTTAGGCATTATTCCCGCCCTTTGCGCAGGAGTTCCATTCATCGGTGAAACGATAATAACTGCATCCATTTCATAATCGTATCTAATAGTTAAGCCTACCCCACCGTATTTAGCTTCTATGTCTATTTGACTTTCTTCTGTCTCAACGGAATCGAGATACCAGGCAAAAGGATCATCAAGCCCTTTCATCATCCCTTCGATTGCAGAATCCACTATTTTGTCATAATCAACGTTATCTTTGTCATAATAATAATTGACGATGTAGTATAGCGTTGAGTAAATAGGTTCTTCGAACTTATCTAAATAGATCTGTGTTACAGAATCTTTTTGATAACTGTTAGAAACAGTGTCTGCAAAAATCCAGGAAGTAATAAATAAACCAAAAATTATTATTACGGATAGTAATTTTTTCTTTTTTTTACTCATTTAAGTCTCTCCTTGATAAAAATTTTTGGTTCTATCACGAAAATAGTGGGTAATTAAGCTGGAGTTAAATTAAG
>NZ_JGVT01000003.1:413139-477084 GCF_003665005.1 Petrotoga sp. Shatin.DS.tank11.9.2.9.3 | reverse complement strand
TGTGTATATCCTACCTTTAAGGAATAAAAACCTGAATTTCTTTTAATCTTTCGTCAATTTCATCTGTTTGTGTATATCCTACCTTTAAGGAATAAACACTTCCAAGCGGTAGGTCTTTAATTTACAGTCCTACCTGGTGGTCTACTCTACCTTTAAGGAATAAAAACACGCCAAGGACACATGCCGTGTCCGGGTGGCCTATCACGTGTATATCCCACCTTAAGGAATACTTTTGCTGATCTGTGCAAAAAGATTTTTTCATAATGTTTTAGATTTTTTTTTCTAATCTCGTTTGCCCCGAAAATGATGTGTGTGTATTAGCCTACCTTTAAGGAATAAATTTTGCCGACTTGTGCAAAAAGCTTTTTCGTAATGCCTTAGAAATTCTTTCCAAACTCTCATTTGCCCTGCAAATGAGAGTTTGTATATATCCTACCTTTAAGGATTAAAAACATATATTCCACAGGGTAATATGCGTACCCATAGGAAAGTGTCTACTCTACCTTTAAGGAATAAATTTTGCTGGTTTTTTCAAAACGCCTTTATTAGGCGTTTTTTTATTTTAGGCATTAGCAAATTGATGAGCATATATAACATTGATTTAATAGTGAAAAGACTAAAGCATGACATAACTGCCTCCTAATAACATGAAGGTATTTGAGATATCAACATCTATTTGAAAAGGTGGTGGTTAACAGGTTTATGGTCATAGTTAGCAAAAAATCTGAATCAGCCAAAAGGAGGTTGAAGTTTGGTGGCTAATTTTTTCCCTTCGTTTGAGGGAATAAGAGAGATGAAAGTCCCTCCCACTAAAGGTGAATGGGAGTTTCTAAATTTTTTGAAAGCATATCCAGACAACGAATTAGAAGTCTTTTTTCAACCAAATATAAACGGAGATAATCCAGACATTGTATTAATGAAAAAATCACATGGAGTATTAATTATAGAAGTGAAAGACTGGAATTTAGATAATTACTACATTACTCCCCCTAACAATAACAACGACAACAAAAATAGCGAAAATTTAAGAAACACTCATTGGAATTTAAAAAGTGATCTGACCCCAATTTCCTCCCCTTTCCGGCAAGTAGAGAATTATAAAGATACAATTTTCAACATGCACATTGAAGGGTTGGCAGAAGAGGCAATTAAAAATCCCAAAATTTATGGGGTAATAAAAACAGCTGTATTTTTTAGCAACGAAAACACCAGAAGAATAAAGGAGAAATTTAGCAAATATATCACAGAGCAAAATGGGCTAATAAAAAGTGGATATAGTTATATAATCACTCAAGATCTGTTAAATAGAGATTACTTTTCAAAGGTAATGAAAGATTCTCATCTGGATTCAAACTCTAAGAGCAATTATTTTAATGACGATCTATATGATAAGTTTAAAAGTATTTTATACCCTTTCTTTCATTATATGGAAAATAGTAAAGATGAAATTACCTTTTCAGACGAACAATTACCAATTACCGCAAGCAGACCTGGGTCTCAAAAAATACAAGGGGTTGCTGGTTCAGGGAAAACATTAATCATGGCACAAAGAGCTATAAATGCTTATAAAAGAACTAAAAGTCCAGTTTTAATACTTACTTTCAATATAACGTTAGTCAATTATATAAAGGAAATGTTGAGTAATATACCAGAAAAATTTAAATGGAACGATTTTATAATAATTAACTACCACGAATTCTTAACCTCCCAACTGAACAATGAGTGTTTTCCAATAATTAATAAAAAAATATATAAAGATGTAAAGTTTTTTGAAAAGAATAAGAATAAATTTGAAAAGTTTCAAGCCATATTCATCGACGAAGCTCAAGATTTTGAATACGAGTGGTTTAAGATAATTAAAAATTGTTTTTTAGCAGAAAATGGTGAGTATGTAGTCTTTGCAGATGAAAAACAAAATATTTATAAAAGAAAGATGGGCCTGGATAAAAAGCCAGAAACTAACATTCCGGGGTCATGGAAGAAACTAAAGAATACGCATAGAATTAATAATGGATTCATTCAAATAATAAATAGTTTTCAGAAAGAGTTCTTAAGTAAAAAGTACATATACGAACAAATCGGAGGATATGTAGATCAACAAATACTTTTTGGCTCTTATTATTACAATTATTATTACTTAGGCGGAGAAAAGCCAAATGTAGAATATACAATTCTGAACATATTACTCAATGAATTAAAGCGGTTAAACGTGAAGTCAAAAAATGTTGGGATTCTTAGTTCAAAGGTTTGGATTCTTAGAAGGTTGGAAAAAATTCACATCGAAAAAGAGAAATCACGCACACATACAACCTTTGAAGATCAAGAAACATTTGAGAAAATAGTAAAAAATCTAAAAGAACAACTCGAAGATTACAGGGATCCATACTTTAAAAAAAGATTAAAAATTGAACTTGATAAAGTTAGAAAAAGTAAGAAATACAATTTTAATTTTAAATACAATTCAATTAAGTTAAGCACAACTCACAGTTTTAAAGGATTAGAGCTAGATACTATATTTTTAATAATAGATTCCAAAGACAGCGAAGAAGTGATATACACAGGCATGACAAGGGCTTTAAATAACCTAGTAATCATTGATTTAGATAGAGAAAACAAGCAAATCTATAAACATTTTTTTGAATCTTACAAACCCGAACTCAAGAGCGTTTCTAAAACAATAAATTAAAAATTCAAAGCACTATAAATATGGTAACATACATGTATAATCTTAACAAATAGTCATATTGCAATATTTTATACCGAGGTACAGGTTATATAGATGACATTATAGCAGGGCTTTGGGGGGATTAATTCGTTTAGAAACATACAAAAGTCTAAAGATGGTTAATATTTTAATAACTGCCTGCTAATATAATGAATACAAATAAAGGAGTGATTATATGAATTTCTTCTTGTATGGATTTATTTTTGCAGGTTCGTTTATTGTTAATATGTTTGTTCAAGAAGTTATGGAAAATAATTACAAAGCTGTTTTTGAAAATGAGTATCAAAAAATTCAACAAGCAAAAATTGAATTAGAAAAATATAAGAGATATAGAGATAACCAACTTAATTACAAAATATTAATAGATAAACATTATCAATCATTAAGAAGAGCAAATAGTTTATATCAAATAAAGAATCTAATAAATAATAAAATAAGTAATCTAAAAAGTTTAGCTGATCAAATTTCAAATGAAATAAAAGTGCTAAACAAAAGAATTAACAATCTTGATTATCTTGACAAAAATCTAGAAGATGAAAAAAATAGCTTAATCCAAATGCGTAGAAAGACAGTAGAAGAAATAAGAAATTTAAATTCAGAAAAAATCAAATACTGTGAAAAAGTAAAAGAAAATAATAGAATTACTCACGAATATAAAATTCTTATAAAAGAAACATGTGGACAAAGAGGAAGAGAATGGTATTACCGAAATTACACAGCAAAAGGAAGAAGATAGAAAATAGAAGATAAATAAAAAATGAAAGGAGAGTTTGTATGGAAGAATCTAAAAAAATGGGTGAGTTAACTAGAATAGAACCCAAAAATCAGAACTTTTTAAGAAGTATAAATGTTATTCAAAATACCTTGGATACAATAGAAACTGGTATGAGATACAATTATGAAAAGAAAAGGATAAAAGAAGAAAGCAGAGTTTTGAGAGAAAAAATAAGAAGTGATAGAATTAATTATGGTCAAGAAACAAAAAGATTGATAAATGAATCAAATAATGAAACAAAAAAGATAATAAAAAATTTAACCTATCAAGAAACAAAAGAAAAAGAAAAAACAAAAAGATATACTGCAAAATTGGATTTGGCAAAAGCATTAATACAAGAAAAGAGTCTCCCAAATACTGAAAAAATAAGAATATTTAACAGAATATTAGATGATTTAGAATAATAATTGCCTTAGGCAGCAAAAAAATTAACATAAAAGGAGGGTTTAAAGATGGTTGATACTTTGATAGCGACGGTTGGAGCTAGTTTGTATGTAAACATAAGTAAAGACGATGAGCTAAAAAAGTTGTATGAATCAGAAAGACTAGAAGAACTTGCAGATAAACTTTTAGATAACAAGATAAAGCAAGAAAATGAAAGGATGTTAGGGGCTGAGATTAACTCTGTAGAAAGCATTATAAAAGAAGGATACATTGAAGAAAGAAAAAACTTGTACTTTTTGGTATCTGATACAAAAACTGGGGAAAAAGTTGGTAAGCTTTTAGAAGCATACTTTAAATATTCAAAAGACTCTTCGTTTGAAAAAGTAGAAGTTAAGAAGATAGAAAGACTGGATGATGAAAATAGAGAAGATTTTAAAAGATATGGCTTAAAGAATCTAGTTAAAAGTATGTCTGCAATACTTAAAGAACATGGACCTTCTACGATTATAAATGCAACAGGGGGATACAAGGCTCAAATAGCATTTGCCTTGGCTCTCGGTCAAGGAATGAATATACCAGTTTATTATCAATTTGAAAGATTCCCTACTGTAATAAAACTACCACCATTACCATTAAGTCTTGATTACAAACTGTATCTTGACTACTTGTATTTTATCGATCAATTTGACGATGAGGGTTTTATTGAATACACTCCTGAGATAGCTAATCAGTACAAAGTTTTGGACGAGCGGTTAACGCCTTTGTTTAGTGTGGAGAAAATTGATAACAAAAAGTACATAGAACTAAATCCTATGGGACAAGTTTTTATTGAATCTGCTAAACAATTTTTCAACCTGACAAAAAAAGAACAATTAAGCCTAAAACATAGAAAAAATGATCTTATAATGCAATATTCCAACTCTGAGGAGCATTCGAAAAAAATAATTTTAGAATACAATTTAGAGGACAAATTCAAAAAGCTGGATTTCATAGAGAAAGTTTACGTAAAGGGCGGTAACGAAAAAGAAGTATCAGGAAAGCGTAATCAAGTAAAAATCTTTGGTGATGAAATCAAAATTATCTTAAATACAAAAAAAGGTACACTTTATCTTGGAGTCCAAACAACAGCGGAAAATGCTGAAGAAATGCTTTTGGCTAAAGAAAAGATAGAAGAGTTTATAAACAACAATTTTTGACCATTGTGTATAAATTGTGGTATAATTTTCTCAATTACGTAAAAATCATGTCAAAATCCAGGAGGTGAATCATGCCTGATATTTTCAGTAGGGAAAAGATTTATGGTATTCTAAAAAATCGTTATTCAGATCTACCAAATGATTGGATCGAGAACAACGATTTTTTCAAGCAAAAGCCTCTGACCGTTTTATCTTACGATGTGGACAGCATCAAGAATTATATCTTCAGTTCCTCTGAGTTTAAAGCTATTATAGGCGCAAGCAAGATGGTCTCAGATTACGACAAAAAAGTAACCGAGTTCTTAAGCAAAGAAAATTCTTACGTAGTTCATGCGGTTGGCGGAACAGGCTTAGCGGTAATATTAAAAGACGATTCTAAACGAATTGAGGAAGAATTAAGACAAAGCTTTAAAGAGATTGTACCA
The DNA here is from genome assembly GCF_003665005.1 of Petrotoga sp. Shatin.DS.tank11.9.2.9.3. Taxonomy (NCBI): domain Bacteria; kingdom Thermotogati; phylum Thermotogota; class Thermotogae; order Petrotogales; family Petrotogaceae; genus Petrotoga; species Petrotoga sp. Shatin.DS.tank11.9.2.9.3. The sequence continues at coordinate 471,579 of NZ_JGVT01000003.1, read as the reverse complement.
GGTGGCTTTTTAACAATTTCAAAGGTTGATTTTTATCCTTCAGAATTGATACACGGTTTAGAAAAAGTAGATTTAAACACTTCGAAATTAGAAAAAGAGTTTAATCTTAAGTTCAACAACCTCACGGAACAGACAGATTTTTATAAATTATTTTCTTTATTAGCCTCAAATATGAGGGAAGAGAAAAACTCAAAAAGTACAGAGATGAAAAGAATCACCCCTGAATTTGACCTCTGTGAAGCTTGCAACACTTATCCCGCCTCAGAAATTATCCATAGAGCAGCTGATCCTAACGAATCCAATACAATGAAAGTATGTGAAATATGCAAAAAGAAGATAGACTCAGGAGAAGAAAAAATAAAAAAAGAAAAGTTCGCAGACTCACTTTTGGACATTGACACAGAGCATGATAAAGATAAACAGACGGATTGGCTTGGGGTCATCTATATCGATGGTAACAACTTAGGAAAAGTCTATTCCCGAATAAAAACTGATAAAGAATACATAACATTATCTCAAAACATCGAAAACGCATCTGAAAGCGCTGTCAAACAAGTTATAAAAGAAAAGAATTTGCAAAATAAGTACGCCGCTCCGATCCTTGGAGGAGACGACATAATGCTTTTTATTCCAGCAAAGCAAGCGTTTGAAATATTTTTAAGGTTAGATGAAATTCTATCTGAAAAATTCGGGAATATCGATGGCAAAGGAAACGGCATAAGTTACTGTGGGTCTATACTTTTTTGTAAAAAGAGTATGCCCTTAAAAATGATTTTTGAGGCTTCGAGCAATCTTTTGAAGCAAGCTAAGTCTAAGTTTTACAATGATTATAAAAACGGTCAAACAGAGAAAAATTACATCGCTACAAGGGTGTTATGGAACAATAGTACAGAAGTTAAAAGTGAGGAGTTTTTCAGCCCTAACAACGATATTAAAGAAATTATGGCAGAAGGAATGGAGATTAGTTATTTCAAAAGTTATCTAAAGTTGTTGGAAAGCTTAAATAGTGACGAGAAGAAGTTCTTAATAAAGGTTGTGAAGTTGATGAATGAAATCTCTCCTGTAATTAAGTTGAACATTAATTATTTCTTCGTAAAAAATATTAAAAACGTCCAACACGAACAAAGATTAAAGGAATTGTACACATATATATTTTTTCCAGAAGAAAATAGAACAAGAGTCTTAAGCTCTATAGATCTTTTAAATTTTATTGAAGAGGGGGAGAAAAATGAAAATAAAAGTGGCCATTGAAACAAAGTCCCCTTTGTTAGTTTCTGAAGAGGTTTCTAGTATCTGGAACAAATCACAAAAAAGAGACATAAACTCAGCTTACATACCAGGCTCTGCATTAAAAGGTGCTTTAAGAGAAACCGCCGATACATTGACCCCATACAAACAAGAAGTATTTAGCCTCTTTGGAATGGAAGGTTCAAAGCAAGGGAAATTACAGTTCTCTAAGATAATTTGTAAGGATCCCTCATACATTGAAAAAACACACGTAGTACTCAATAGAAAAACCAAAACCCATGCTCACAACAAGCTTTTTAGTACAAACGCATTGGCTAACGGTAATATTTTGGAAGGTTATATTTATGTCGATGGTGAATTAACCGCTAAAGAAAAAGAGTTATTGGATGGATTGACAAAAATGGTTAAGAAAATCGGTGGGATGAAATCAGCAGGTTATGGATTGGTTGATATTTCCTTTGAATATCAAGATAGTAACTCAAAAGTCGAAGTAAGTACAGATTTTGAAAATTACGCACTTCTTGTTTTAGAACCATTAGAACCTTTTTTAGCTATAAAAGAGAGATCAAAAAACTATATGTACAAATCATCAAAAATTATCTACGGTGAAACAATCAGAGGGGCTTACGCTCAAATAATTTCCAATGATCCTTTATTTGAAAAGATAATTCTAAACGAAGAAGTAAAATTTCCAACAGTAGTTCCTTCCAAAGAAGATAAGTTAATGGCTCCCTCTCCTTCCACCACTATGAAAAGAAAGTACAAGAGTACTGATACAGGCATCTTCGATTTGGCTTTGGCAAAAATGGTCGAAAACAATATAAACATAGGTAGAAATTTACTGTCTTTAGAAGATATGTCGACTGATGGGGAAAGACTTGAAAATGTTGGGGGTTACCTCGATTATTTCAACAATTCAATAATTAATGTTGAATCAGATACCAAACAGTATACTCAAACTGCAGTTTCCAGGCAAACAAGAGCCACTAAAGCAGGACAGTTACGAAGTTACATCACCGAACACTTCGAAAAAATGGTTGGGATAATAAGATCCTCAAATAAGGAATATATAGAAATGATTGCCAGGATCGAGAGTATCTCAGTTGGAAATTCAAAAACTAGGGGTTTTGGAAAAATGAAGGCAAAGATAATCCCCTTACATAATCTAAAAGAGCAATTCGAAAAAAATATAAAAAGTTTCACAGAAAGTGTAAAAAGACATATAAAATCTGAGAGGACATATATTCCACTATTACTCACATCTGATCTAATAGTTCCTGTTGGTAAAGAGTTAAAAGATCTATTTAGCGGTTTTGAGGTAAATCAAACTATTTATCGAAAAGACACTTTTTCCTCATGGAATACTGGAACAAACAACACTAAAACTTTCTATGAAACATTAAAAGCAGGATCGGTAATCATTTTGGAATCTGAGAATGAAAATTGTATAGAAGAAATTTGGCAAATGTTTTTAGATGGTTTGGGGCACAGAACAGGAAGCGGGTTTGGAAGTTTTTTGGTAGTAGATTATTCAAAATTGAATACCGTTGGAGGTGTTAAATAATGTTGTCAGGAGAAGAAAAAACGTATCTCATAAATGAGATGAAGAAACTGATGGATGAGCATGGCAAAAAAGCTCCAAAAAATACGCAGATTAGAAAATACGCAGCTACCGCAATTAAATCAGATTGTAAAGAGGAATTTTTAAATTATCTACACTACCAAATTGGAAGAGCTTCAAATAATGATGAAAAAACTTATTTAATGATTGTTTTAGATAAACTAAATGAAATAGAAAAGAGATTTAAATCAGATGAAATCTACCTCAAAGCCTTGGGGTTATTCTTTGGTTACATGGCGAGGTATAAAAAATATCTCGATGAGATAAATCATAATCGAAATAATCAGAAATCCCCCGCAAACAACAATTATCCTAATAAAAAGAATTTTCCTCCCAACAAGACTAATGAATACGGGAAAAGGAGATGATTGTAAATGTTAGCTTTTGATAAATTTGTGAATAAATATTATGTCAATGTAGAAATCATCGCCCAAACACCAATACATGTGGGATCAGGTGAGGAAGGTTTATCCCCATTAGAAGTCGATAACAGCGTACTAAAAGATTCACAAGGGAACGCTGTGATACCAGGTTCAACTTTGAAAGGTGTTTTTAGATCAACCTTAGAGCAAATACTAAAATCCAAAAATATCAACGTTTGTGAAGAAGAAAATGGTAAACCATGCATCGATCAAAAGGAAAGGAAGAAATATAAAACTGAAAATGAATGGTTTGCCCACATAGAAAAAAACATTTGCGAAGTTTGCAATCTTTTTGGTTCTAACTCTTTTTCTTCTAGGGTTTTTTTCAGTGATGCGATAGCAGATCAAAATCGGCAAAACATAGAAAATAGAGATGGTGTAAAGATCAGAAGAGACACCGAAATAACTGCAGACAAGGCCAAATATGATTACGAGATCGTATCTGTCGGAACAACTTTTAAAACTGACATTTTAATGGAAAACGTAGAGGATTATCAAGTTGGATACATTCTATTTCTCATAGATATGGTGAACAACGGACTTGTAAGATTTGGTGGTAAAAAATCAGTAGGCTTAGGTAAGCTAAAATTTAATTATAAAATTAGCTCCATAGATTTAGAAGATGTCACTCAGGGTAAATTCGAGCCCCAACCGTTAGATCCCATTAGAATAGAAGAAATAAAAAAGGCAACTTTAGATTATTTAGCAAAAGCTGGTGAAAAAAATGTTTAAAACGATAAGAAATTTTCATATATTCCATCTCAAGATAACCCCCAAAAGTGGTTTTCACATAGGTTCTGGTGACATAGATATAAGTCCAGTAGCTACCGATGCACAATTTGTAAGGCTAAACACACCTTGGGGAAAAACTGTACATATACCAGGAAGTTCTTTAAAAGGTGTTTTTAGAGCAGACGCAGAAGCTTTGCTTAAATCTATGGGTAAAGAAGTTTGTGAACTTTCTATAAACCGTAATAAAGATTGTGGTGACAAATTTGAGCTAAAAAAGGTTGAAAAAGCTGAAGAAATATATCCACAAGTATGTTATGCATGTAAAATGTTTGGAAACATGAAAATGGCTTCTGTTGTGAGATTTGAAGACTTCTTCCCTTTTGAAAGTGATGACGGGGATAATGAAAAAGCCAAAAAAATAAAAGAAATAGAAGAATACACTTTTGTAAGAAACGGAATTAAGATTGACAGGTTTACAGGAAGCACTGTGGAAAAAGCTTTATACGACTTTGAAGTATTAAACGGTGGGAATTTTTATGGTAATGTACTTCTAAAAAATCCTGAAATTTGGCAAGTTTTGATGTTCTACAAAACGATAAACAATATAAATGATGGGTTTGTTAAAGTTGGCGGTAAAAAATCTAGAGGATTAGGAAAGTTAGATGTTGAAATCAAATCGTTGGAGATATATTCTACAAATAAAAATGCCATAACTTTCACTACATTTGAAAATGGTCGCTTTATGAACAAAAACGTTGAATTCAACTTCCAAAATGCAGAAAAGGAAGAAGATTTAATAGGTTTAAAAATCAAGATTACCAACAAAGATGAAATTAAAAGTTATTTTGATCAAATGTTGACAAAACTACCCGAAAGTTGGTGATAAGATGAATATAATATTTGATAAATTTGATAAAAAGTTAAAATGCGAAGTGATATACAACGATTACAAAGAATTCGTTTATTTAAAGTTGACAGTTGAAGAAGCAAAGGAAATCTTTGATAAATTAAAATCCACAAATTACAAAGATTTCTACTTTAGAGCATTTGCAAAAGAATTTGACTACTTGTACAACTATGGTGAAGAAATTTATGATCTGGAAAGTATAGAACCAAATGAGAAACTATGCTTAAACCCCAAGATTAAAAACTTACCCAAAACAAAAGTCAATGGCGTAAAAAAGGATAATTTTCCTGTTTATTTTAGGATGGGTTATATACAAGGAGATGATGAATAATGCAAGAATACGAATCTCCAAAAGGGTACTACTATGTGCAGAGAAAAGAACCGTCAGCCTCTGTAGCAACGACGGTAAAACATTCCGATATATACAAAGATCCCAAATTATTCTATGGAACCTTAATTGGATACATAAAGACACTCAAGCCTCTGTGTTTCACCCAAAACTTGTTTAAATTTCAAAATGAGAAACCTACTTACTTATTGCAAAGAGAGGGTGGAAAAATTGTTCTGCCTGGTTCCCAACTAAAAGGGGCTATAAAAACATACATGCAGGCTTTAAGCGAGTCATACGATGAAGAAATTGAAAGAGATCCTAAAAACATAAAACCAGACCCAGTGAACGCAATAACTGGAAGAGGGAAATATGCTTCAAGGCTTCTCTTCAACGATATAATAATTGATGAAAAAAAAGTAAAAACTAAAATTATAGATGGAAAACAACAATGGAGCCAAAAACATGATAATCGCTATCCATCGATCCGTTTGTACAGCCACAATGATCACGAAGATTTAGATCACAAAGTTCTATTTGAGGTTTTGCCCACTGAAACAATCTTGGATTTTGAAATACTCATCAAAGGGCTGACAAAGGTTGAAATGGGGTTGTTGTCTTTGGCGATGGGAATTGTTCCCAAATATATGTTTGATCTCAAAATTGGAAGGGGTAAAAACTTAGATATGGGATCGGTACGTTTTACTCCTTTAAAGTTAATTCAACCGAATAAATCATTCAAAAACACAAGAAAAGTTTACGTAGAAAGAGAATTAGCTCAATTCATATATTCATGCGGCAATGCATATCTTAAAAGTATGAGTGAAGCGAACAACGAAAATCTTAATCAAATAATAGAAGACTCAAAAAGAAGTGATGGCAAATGACAAACAAAAAAGCGATAATAAAGGATGCCCAGAGAATCGCCGATAATTTCGCAGTAAAAATAGATGATCTTAACGGATTTATCAACACTATAAAAGGCAACATAAATTTTATTAAAAATTATGACGTTGATGAATTTTTAGCTATCAATGAAAATAAAGTAGATAAACATATCATTAGAGACCGATCAGCCTTCAAAATGCTTAAAGATGTTGTTAAAGAAAGAAAAGCCAAGTACACTAAAGAAGAACTCTTAAGTTTTTTAGGATATCTTGCTCGAGAATTAACGTATTTCAAATCTAAAAGTTAATCTTAAATAAAGTCTGTTGGAACCCCGTTGGGGCCTCAACAGACTATTTTTCTTTGACTATTTTTTATGTATTAGGTTCAGCTTTTGTATTTATCAACTCAACGTATTCAGCAAAATATGAAAATTCCTGATTTTTCTTTGGATCAAAATTAAGCTTTACCTCCGGTAAAAAACTAACTTTTTTATGGGCTATGATCTCTGAAGTATCTTTCAAATTTATGAAATTATTAGATTTAAAATAAAATTCAATGTTGTTTTTTGATGTAATGAAACCAAAGCCTCTATCTTTAAAGTATATCTTAATTGTTCCTTCTTCTTTAGGCATAAGTTCATAAAAGTATTTGTCGATCTTTTTCTTTGCCTCTTTATCTGAAACATTGAGAACTTCCTTTTCAAACTCTTGAATTACAAAATTGTCCGTAAATTTGTAGCCGTATTTATCCCTTATTTTTTTAAAATAAAAGTAAAATAATTTTGAATCTTCTACCTTACCAAGCTCTCTCAAAAGATTTGAAGTATACCAGAAAGATCTGTTCACTTTTTTATAATTTTCATCCGTTTTAACAGATTTTATATAATACCACAAAGCTTTTTTCTTGTCTTTCTTTTTCAATGCTTCAGCAATGAATTGATCTATAATTCCACTTTTTAATTGGTTTCTGAGAATTTTAAGCCAAGTTATAGCTTCGTCTAGATCCCCACGAAGAGCCTTCGCATGGTAATATTTACTCATATGCCAATATTTATTTTGACTATTTGCAAAGTTTGGTTTTTTTGATTCGGTTTTTTCATAGAAGCTAAGAAACCTATCGAGATCTTTTACATGTAAAAGTTTTGCAGTATAACTAACATAACTAGCAAAAATAGAATCCAAAGGCTTTTTCTCAGGATTCTTTTCGTTCGGCCTAATTTCGTTGTCTAGGTTGTCAGGATTAACCAAGGATAAATAGTAAATTTTTTGATCCGAGGAGATTTGGCTATTTTTAACGTTTTTTACGAGTAAATCTACCGTTCTTGAATACGAAGAATATTTATCAGCACCGTCTTTGTACATTTCTAAAAGTTCTTTTAATTGTTTGTAGTATTTTACATGAAAATTAGGATTATTTTTAAAATATTTGTAATATAGTATCCAAGAATATTGATTTTTTACTAAATTAATGCTTTTATCATTATTTTTTGATTCATGTGTATATTGCTCTAGGCGTCTTTTCCCTATTTTCTCAGCTTCATCAAGTTGGTTCTCCGTCCTCAACCTTTTTATTACTTGAGACAATTCATAGTTATTTAATTTATCATATTCTGACATATCCATGAAAGACCCTTCCTTTCGTTTTTTTATACTGTAATTATATTATATTTATTCACATTAATGCAAACAATTAAAGAGAGAAAGTACTACCATAATTAGTTGAAACTCAATAAAAGGAGGAATTTAAAATGGATGAAAAGTGGAAAAGTTTGATAGAAGAATATAAAGATGATTTAAGGATTCAAGTAGAATGGGCTATTGATGAAGCGTTCAATACCAACGAAGGAATTGTTGATGTTATCCTTGATGAAAACGGTAAAGCGTATATAGTCAATTCACCTTCTACTGAAACAATAGCCAGTGAAGTATCATCTGGAAAAGCTATTTATATAGGTCGTTTTGACGCCAAAGATTATGACTTTAAAAATATTATTCACAATTTAAAAGAAGAAGAGTTAAAAGACCTATTTGAAGAGTATGAGAATCAAGAGTATTTAAAAGAATATGTTAAGACTTTCAAAGATTTTGAAGACCCTAATTTTTTTGACACTCTACCTAAAGAAATTAAAAGCTACGCATATTGGAATATTTTCAATCGTTTAACTTATGAGTTTTACAAAGAAAATAATTTAGAATATAATTGGGACCTTGAGGCAGAACTTGAGGATGGAGGTTATATTTCTGATACACCAGTTGTATATGACATCAATGAAGATTACCAAGATCTTGAAGATCTAACTTTTGAAGATCTTATCGATGATGATGATGATGATGATGATTTTTAGGGCATTTTAGTTTTTTTCAATTGTCTGTCGACCTCCAATAGGGTGAAAAACCCAGGGGATCGACAGACATGTGTTAAAAAGTAAAAAATCGATAATAAATATTATATAATTTATAAAACCGGATTCAAAAATGAGAGGTGGTGTTCTATGGGAATACCCTTAGTTAGCGATAAATTCAAGAAAGAAGAATCTAAGTTAAAAGCCTTGTTGAATGATTATTTAGACCTTATCAATAGGAATTCTTTTTTGATTAAAGATAAAATTGACGAAGTAAAAAATGAATTCGAAACACTTTTCAATTTTGTGGTTGTAGGCAAAGTTAAAGCTGGTAAAAGTAGCTTTTTAAACGCTTTACTTGGAATTAAAGAAGGAGAAGAGAGTATCTTCGAGGTCGGACCAGGACCTCAGACTTCCAAAATAACAATCGTTCGAAAGGGTCAAGGGAACGTTGAAACAAGAGGTGATATGGTTACAATCTACAAAGATTTGGATTCTTTGGAAGGAATAGAGATAATAGACACCCCAGGAACGGACACAATAATGGAGAAACATGAAAAGATTACCAGAGATTTTTTAGAAAATAGCAATCTGATAATGTTTGTTTTCGACTCGAAAAATATATATACAAAAAGCGATTGGGAGTTGATCGAAAAGATCATCAAGGATTTGAAAAAAGATGTCATCTTTATTCTCTCCCAGAAGGATAGAGCTTCACAAGAAGAGATAGAAATGGCTAAAAAAGAGCTTATAAATAGATGCAACAAAATAGATTTGAAAGATCCCAAAATCTTTTTAACTTCAGCTAAGCTAGAAATTGAGTCTAAACCTGATAGTGGGTTCCAACAGGTTAGAGATTATATTTTTAACGAAATAGGTAGTCATGACAAGAAAAGAATGAAGTTGAAAACAATTATAGGTAAGATTAGATTTTCCGTTGACCAAAATAGCAACATTTTGAACGAAAAAATCGATGAATTGGAAGTTCTTGAGAGATATTATGAAACCCTTAATGCGTTTTTGGGAGAGAATCATTCTTTTTTTAATATTAGGTTTGATTCAATTAATGATGCTATAAAAAATTATTACTTGAATAAGTTAACTGATTTGAAAGATTCAATCTTAAACTTTTATAAGACGCAGAAAAAAGTGAAAGAAAATATCGAGTATGAGATTTCTCAATTCAAAAAAGAAGTATCAAAAACCCTGAACGATAGAATAACCAGAGAGATTTTAAACATTACGGATGAAGAAAAGAGCAGAATAAATAGATTTTTTGATAAGAAGGAAGTTGTAGATAGATTAGGAATCGATCCTTTCTTAAGGGAAAAGTTAAAGTTGGATGTTGATAAAGAGTTTATTATTTTTTCCAATGATTTAGAAAAAGAAATCAACAAAATTTTAGATAGAACCTTTAAAACAGTGACGTTTAAAAACAAAAATCTGTTGAACAGGTTATACATCTCAAGAAGTGTTCAAAAAAGATTGGATAATGAAATTTCTAATCAAATGAAGGCTTTAGAAAATACACTTAAATCTAATGTTGAATCTTTTTTAAATAGCTTAAAGGTAAAAATGCAAACAAGTATGTTTGAAAACTACGAGGCATTTAAAAAGGAGATAAATAACCTAGAACATTTCAAAGATCTAAAAGAAAGAATTGATGGATACTCAAGGCAATTGGAAGATATTGAGTCGTCTATCAGCAGTAAGTCTTTTTAGTTTCTCTTATTTATGATATAATATTTCTATATTTTTAGGTTTGTGGAGGTGCTTTCTTTTTTGTTTGATCCCAATTTTATTAGAAATATAGCAATAATTGCACATATTGATCATGGAAAAACAACCTTGATGGATAGAATACTGGAATTGACACATTCGATAGACGAAAGAAATATGAGAGAACAGTATTTAGATTCAATGGACTTAGAAAGAGAGAAAGGAATTACTATAAAATCACATCCGGTCAAGGTTTTTTATACTGGAAAGGATGGAAATGAATATGAGCTGAATATTTTGGACACTCCTGGGCATATTGATTTTACCTATGAAGTTTCGAGAAGTTTGGCAGCATGTGAAGGTGCTATTTTACTGGTCGATGCCACACAAGGTGTTCAGGCTCAAACCGTTACTAACACGTATTTAGCGTTGGAAAACAATTTGGAGATCATTGGTGCAATAAACAAAATAGATCTTCCCACTGCAAATATCGATGAAACGATGTTGGAGATAAATGATTTGGTTGGTATTGAAGCTGACTCAATAATCCCTATTAGTGCTAAAACTGGAGAGGGCGTTACAGATTTACTTGAATTGATTATTCAAAAGGTCCCTTCTCCTCTTAGCAAAGGCAATACTTCAGACAAGTTGAAAGGTCTAGTATTCGATGCTAAGTATGATAAGTACAAAGGTATCATCGTTTATTGTAGGATATTTGGTGGTAAGGTAAAAAAAGGCGATAAGATTAAATTAATGGCTTCTAATGCGACCTATGAAGTTATCGAGGTCGGGATTTTTCACCCTGAGATGATAGAAACAGAGGATCTGTCCGCTGGAGAAATAGGTTATATTGTGGCTGGAATAAAAGATATTGAGCAGGCAAGAGTAGGAGATACGATTACTGATGCACTGAATCCCATAGAAAAACCCCTTCCTGGATACAAAGAAGTTAAACCGATGGTTTATGCGGGACTTTATCCAGGTTTGCCAGAGTATTATGAGGAGTTAAGAAAGGCTCTTGAAAAGTTGAAATTGAACGATGCTTCTCTTGTATTCACACCCGAAAGTTCTCCCGCTATGGGATATGGTTTTAGAGTAGGTTTTTTAGGTTTACTTCACATGGAAGTGGTTAAAGAACGTTTGCAAAGGGAGTTTGAGCTTGCCGTTATACTCACTGTTCCTAGTGTAATTTACAAAGCCAAGCTAAGAAATGGGGAAGAAATAGAAATTACAAATCCTTCAGAGTTTCCAGATGAAGATTTGATAGAAAAAGTTTACGAACCTTTTTGCAAGTTGGATATTATCACGCCACCTGATTATATGGGAGATTTGATCAATCTTGCTCAGGTCGAAAAAAGAGGAAATTTTTCTCATGTATCAAATGCAGGTAAAAATAGGGTGGTTTTACATTTTGAAATTCCTTTGGCTGATTTGATCTTCGATTTCTTCGATAAGATGAAGGCTATCAGTAAAGGTTACGCCTCAATGGATTACGAGATAACAGGGTACAAAGAGTCTAATTTAGTGAAGTTAGAAATTTTAATAAATAGAGAGAAAGTTGACGCCTTATCTTACGTTGTTCATGAGAGCCAGAGTTATACACTTGCAAGAAAATTAGTGGATAAATTAAGAGATTTAATTCCTAGACATCAATTCGAGATACCTATCCAAGCATATTGCAAGGGTAAGATAATCGCAAGATCCACTATTAAAGCCTTAAGAAAAGATGTCCTTCAGAAGTGTTATGGTGGAGATGTGACCAGAAAGATGAAATTGCTAGAAAAGCAAAAAGAAGGTAAAAAAAGGATGAGGGAGATTGGTAAAGTCAATATTCCTCAAGAGGCCTTCCTGGCTTTGTTGAAGGTTAACGAAGATGAAGAATAAATTTGGAGGTGTCAGAGTTGGCAGGAGATTTAAAAGAGAGTAAAAGTAAAGGTCGAAATATCTACAGAATAATCCTATGGATTGCCGGTTTGGCTTCTTTGTTTGTGTTTTCTTTGGTTATTAACCAGCCGTGGATTCTTTTTGCTATAACCATTGTTGCTCTTTTGAGTAAAGAGTGGTTGTTGGCTTTTATCATTACTGGTATAAGAGGAACAGGTATTTTTGGGGCAATGGGAGAAGTTGAAATGTTGTGGGTTACATTATGTATATTTTTTATATTCATTTGGGGTCTTTTCAGATTCTTTTTTGACACGGATAGATTTTTGAGAAAAAAGGTGCGAAGTTTACACGCAACTCACAATCGAGAAGGGTAAAAATTAAAAAAACAAATTTTTAGTATCATTCTTTTAGTTTCCCGTACCACAAATTATATAGGGGGGAACACATATGAAAATTAGAACAAAGTTAAACTTTTTCGTTCCAGTAATAGTAATAGTTGGGGTTATAAGTATAATTCTTGTATCTATTTTTTATCAACAGAAGGTTTATGATTTTCAAAATGAAAACTTTGTAGAACAGGTAAATTATAGTTACTTAAGCGAATTAAAAAACCTTGAAAACTCTTTAAAAAGAACTTTAGATTCTATTTTGGCAAATGAAGACATCACAAAAGCTTTTGCAGAAAATGATCGTCAAAAGCTTCAAGAACTGACCCTTCCGATTTGGAACACGCTAAGGGAAAATAATATTGAGCAATTTCAATTTCACAAAAACTCTGTTACTTTTTTGAGATTACATGACACAGGACAATACGGTGATGATTTGAGTTCTTTCAGGGAAACAATAAATCAGGTAAACAAAACAAAAGAACCTACTTCAGGCCCTGAAATTGGAAGAGCTGGATTAGGTTTTAGATATGTAGCTCCAGTGAGTTATAACAATGAATTTCAAGGTACAGCAGAATTGGGTTTATCAATAAACAAGGAACTCTTAGAGAAAATCGAAGGAGACTCTGTCCTTAAAATTTTCGATAATGACTTAAGTGGTGAAGTAGAAATTTTTGAATCAAATAAATATGATCTTTCTTTATTCACCAACAATGTAGAATCAATAAAATCGGGAAATGATTTTTTCTACGATATAAAAGATAATTATTTAATGGCTATGTTCCCCCTAGTAGATTTTAGTAATAAAGTAATAGGATATGTCGGGACAAAAATAGATTACAGTGAAATTATCTCTAACAATAACAACGGGATATTTTTTTCTATAATTATCAGTTCTGCTATTTTGATTATAATTATTTTAGTTACTCTACTTATATCAAGAAAACTAGTTAAAGAAGTTAATTATTTGAAAAATAAAGTAAACGATTTTTCAAATGGTAATTTGGTTTTGGACTTTTCTGACATGAATTTAGATAGTGAATTTGAGATAATAGCTAACTCAATCAAAGAAGCAGTGAATAAGCTCAAAAATTCAATGATGAAAATAACTCAAATCTCTCAAGACTTTGGAATTTTAAGTGCTAATCTCGCAAGGTCTTCACAAATTTCTAAAGAGCATTTGGATAACACTAGTCAAAAAACAAAGGACATCAATTACAATTCACAAGATACAGATGAGAGAATTCATGAGGTACGTCAAAGTATTGAAGATTTAACCACTGCAAACGATAATCAGGCAAAATCAGCACAAAATCTAAACGAAATATCAAATGGAATACACCAAAGTTCAGATGAAGGAGTAAAAAATATTGAAAGAATGAACGAAATGTTGTTCGAAGCTGTAAAAAAAGCTGAAGAATCAATGAAAAATTCAGAAATCCTATCCAAAAATTCTGAAGAAATAAAAGAAATAATAAACACAATAGATAGTATAACTGAACAGACCAATTTATTAGCTTTGAATGCTGCCATAGAAGCAGCTAGAGCTGGCGAAGCTGGAAGAGGCTTTGCTGTAGTAGCGGATGAAATACGAAAACTTGCAGAAGAAAGTAAAGAAGCCACAGAAAACATAGCAAAAATAATAACTGATCTAATTGTAATATCTCAAAAAACAAATCTTTCCAATAAAGAAACATCAAATCTCATAGAAAAAACAGAGGATGAGTCTCAAAATGTATTGGGACAGTTTGAAGAGATGAATTCAAGAATATCCGAAATGAACGAAATAATTGAAAATTTCTCTGCCAATACTGAAGAAACAACTGCTACAGCAGAAGAAATAAGTTCAAACATGAATTCTGTTTCAAAAATGGTCGATCAAATAAGAAATAGTGTCGAGGGTATTACTAAAGATACGGATATTCTATCCAAAGATAGTGAAAATTTAGTTAATGTTTCAGAGCATGTTTTTACTGGACTTAATGCACTTATAGAAACTGTATCAACTTTTAGTTTATACAATAACGAGGAGAAAATAAAAGAGTTTGAAAAAGCTATAAAAGCTCATCAAAATTGGGTTGATTTATTTGAAAAGAAGTTAAAGGATCCTAATATTGATTTAGAAAGTAATCCAGAGAGATGTAGTTTCGGTATTTTTTCAAAAACATTTCATATCGAAAAAGAACTGTCTGATGATTGGGCACAGCTCTTAAGATTACATTCCCAATTGCATAAAAAAGCTGAAGAACTTGGAACAAGAGAAGATAAACAAGCACTGCTTTCTGAAGTAAAAAGGATTTCAAGTGAATTGGAAAAAGGCCTACAAAATATGATAACTAAACTGAAATAAAAATGTCTCTATGTGTAATACCACGTAGCTCATACAATCGTGTGGCAGGAGGTAGATGATTGAATCATCTACCTCCTGCATTCTTTTGTTTTTTAAAATTAATTTTGTTTAATGTTGTATTTTCTTTTTATCCTTTTGATCTCGTCCCGGTACCTCGCTGCTTCTTCGTATTTTAATTCGGAGGCTGCTTCGTACATTTTTTCTTCAAGCATAGCCAAGTAATCATCCGGAGAGAGGTTCTCCTCTACAGCGAATATATAATCTTCTTCTTTTACCTCGTTATCTTTGAATGGTGCAAACATGTCTTCGGGTAATTTTTTAATGATACTTTTTGGAGTGATGTTGTTATCTATATTGTATTGAATCTGTATTTCTCTTCTTCTGTTTGTTTCATCGATGGCAGTTTTCATCGCCTCCGTTATTCGGTCGGCGTACAGTAATACCTTACCTTGAACGTTTCTTGCAGCTCTACCAATCGTTTGAATCAACGTTGTTTCAGACCTTAAAAATCCTTCTCTATCTGCATCCATTATGGCAACAAGAGAAACTTCCGGTAAATCTAACCCTTCTCTAAGTAAGTTTACACCAACAACTACTTCAATTTCGCCGTTTCTTATTTT
The DNA here is from genome assembly GCF_003665005.1 of Petrotoga sp. Shatin.DS.tank11.9.2.9.3. Taxonomy (NCBI): domain Bacteria; kingdom Thermotogati; phylum Thermotogota; class Thermotogae; order Petrotogales; family Petrotogaceae; genus Petrotoga; species Petrotoga sp. Shatin.DS.tank11.9.2.9.3. The sequence continues at coordinate 456,133 of NZ_JGVT01000003.1, read as the reverse complement.
TTTTATTACCTCTGACCTTTCAATTGTATCGAGTTCAGAGTGTAGATATAGTGATTTAATGCCCATTAGGTTCAAGTGGTCTGAAAGGATTTCTGCATCTTTCTTCGTTAAAACCACCGCTAGAGCCCTTTCTCCTCTTTCTACAACCTCTTTTACTTCGGAAATGAAGTCGTCTACTTGCCCTTCTGTCGATTTTACTTCAACCTTTGGATCTACAAGTCCCGTAGGCCTGATTATTTGTTCAACTATTTGGTCTGATACTTCCATTTCGAATGGCCCCGGGGTAGCTGATACAAAGATAATTTGATTGGTTCTTTCCAAAAACTCTTCGAATCTTAAAGGTCTGTTATCTAAAGCTGACGGCAATCTAAATCCGTAGTCAACTAAGTTTTTCTTCCTCGCGTAATCCCCTCTGAACATTGCCCTTAACTGTGGTACCGCTATGTGAGATTCGTCAATAAAAGTAACAAAATCTTCATCGAAGTAATCCAAAAGTGTCCATGGAGAGTCTCCAGGATTCCTACCATCGAAATACCTTGAATAATTTTCTATCCCTTTACAGTATCCCAATGTTTGAAGGAATTCTAAATCTTGTTTTACCCTTTGCTCTATTCGTTGAGCTTCTAAAAGTTTACCTTCCCTTTTGAAATATTCTATTTGGGTTTGCAGATCGGCATTTATTCTTTCAATAGCTGAAAAAATCTTTTCCTGACTGGTTACAAATTCTTTCGCTGGATAAATAGTAATTTTATCAAATTCTTCTATTATGGTTCTGTTGAATACGTCAAGTGCTTCGATCTTTTCGACTTCGTTATCGAAAAAAGTTACCCTTATTCCAAAATCTTCGTAAGGAGGGAATATCTCTAAAACATCACCCTTCCATCTGAACGTTCCACCGAGATAATCTTTTTCTTGCCTTGTGTATTGCATTTTACCAAGTTTAATTAAGATTTCTCTTCTAGAATACTCTTCATTCACTCTCAGATAAAGGTTTATGTTTGAAAAGTCATCGGGATTGCCCGAGGCATAGATAGCTGAGACGCTTGAAACTACAATTACGTCTCTCCTTGTTAAAACTGATTTTAACGTTGAGAGCCTCATTTTAACTAAAATATCGTTTATGTCTGCATTTTTTTCTATGTATATGTCTCGAGAGGGGATGTAGGCTTCTGGTTGATAGTAATCGTAATAACTTATAAAAAATTCGACTCTATTTTCCGGGAAGAACTCTTTGAATTCGTTGTATAGTTGAACGGCTAAGATTTTATTCGGAGAGAGAACTAAAGTTGGTCGATTCACGTTTGCAATAATATTAGCCATTGTATATGTTTTACCAGATCCAGTAACGCCCAGTAAAGTTTGGAACCTATAATTTTTATTGATCCCAGAAGAGAGTTCTTCTATTGCTTTTGGTTGATCGCCTTGAGGTTCGTATTCGGAACGAAGCTTAAACATGATAAACACACCTCCATCAAACCTCTGCTTTAAATTCTAATATATTAGAATCTAAAAGTGAATCCTGCACTGATTTTAAAATCATTTGTCGTTTCGATATTTCCTACTTCTTCTATGGGGAATAGGAAATTATATCCCGCTTCTATGTATAGTCCAGAGGTTTCGTTTATATAATAACTATAATCTATAACTGGTGATAGTTTAAAGTAAACAGCGGATGCGTCATCCGAAGCTGTAACACTTTTCACCCCAACTAAGATCCCCAATAAAAGGGTTGCGTCCGTTTCTGATAGATAGTTAAGATAACCTAATTTGAAATCAAAATCTCCATCAAATGTGCTTTCATCGAACAAAAATACAAAAGAGAATCCAGTATATAAGTGTTCATAGTTATCGAATCCAGCTTCGAACCCGACACCGTTTTTTTCAAATCCTTCGTTCACGTAATATATTCCTGTGATGGTTCTTATTGGAGAGAGAGTTGGATTTTCTAATACGTAAACATTTTCATCTCGGTAGTTGAAATTTTTTGGGGCTTCGAGTATCTTTAACAAACTGTTGTTATCCCAGACTTCTTCGGCTATCAATTTCCCACCGTGAAGGTCATAGAACTCTCCATTCAATTCTTTAGTGATTACAAATTCAAACATCATACCTTCTCTTATTCCAACGTTTCTGCCAGCATCTATATGAACATATTTATTTTCTATAGATATAATATTGGCTTTTATTTTAAAAAGTTTGTTCAACTCCGTAGAAATAGAAGAGGCAAGATTATTGGTAGCGGATCTTCTTGAATAGTATATCGCTTCAAAATCACTTGTACTAGCATTTATGTATGAGGTGCCACTTGAAGTGAGAAGTTTGGAATAGATGTTTTCTCCTGTGGAAATTTTGACGACGTTGACCTTCGCTAGTATACGGTACTCCCACCATATTAATTCTTCGGTTTTCTCTAAGTTAGGGAAGCTTTCAAGTATTTGAATATAAACTAAAAAATCCGCATCTAGATTTTTCTTCATGTAATCTTCATTTTCGAGCATTTCTCTAAGATTTTCTAATAACAGATCATCTTTTGATAATACCTTATATTTGCCTTGTTCTTCGAGATCATTTTTTAAATATTGTTCTAACAAAGAACCAATACTGGAATCACCTTCTGTGTAAATCAAAAAACTTCTTCTTAGATCGATAACTTCACTAGACTGAGAAAATAACTGCAATAAAAAGATTGAAACAAAAATAGATAACATCAGAATCCTTTTCAATTTTCATCATCCCCTCAATTTTATTTAAATAGATGAAATCTTTTCAGCCAATTCCTTTTTCCCGGTTTTTATAGCACATTTATACAATTGCATCTTTTCATTGAATATTATACCAGCTTCCAAGAGAGTTTTTTCATCCAGTAAAACAAATTCGTCAAAATTGCCTTTAAAAGCTTCTTCTCCATTTTTTAACAGCAGTACGTTAGGTTTCAAACTGGCGAATTCGTCTATCCAATGGGTTGATATTATTATGGTCTTTCCCAAGTTGTGAAGTTCTTTTATAAGGTTGAATATAGAAGTTTTTGTTACGTAATCTAATCCAACAGTGGGTTCGTCAAAGATTATATAATCAGGGTTATATGAGAGAACAGAGATAATAGCTACCTTCCTCATTTCTCCACCTGAGAGTTCGAATGGATTTTTTTCGAGGTATGATTCCGGTAACTTTACCAACTCTAAATAATACTTTAGTAAATCATCACTTAGTTGAACCCCAAAATTTTTTGGTGCAAACATTATTTCTTCCTTTACAGTGGGAAGAAAAAATTGGGATTCAGGGTATTGAAAAACTATGCCTATCTTCTTTCTGATATCTTTTATGTTGACCTTTTTGTCTTTTGTGGATAATCCCTCAACTAAGACTCTTCCTTGTTGGGGTAGAAGCAATCCATTCATTAAACTTATCAATGTAGTTTTCCCAGATCCTGTATGTCCAACGAATAACCACAAATCCCCTTTTTTTATTTCCAGATTTATATTTGCTAGGGCTGTCTTTTGAAAAGGTGTATTCAATGCGTAAGTAAAACTTACATCTTCAAACATTATCGACATATTTCATCAACCAACTCTTTTAAATCAGCATTAAATTGTCTTTTTATTTTTTCGTTGAAAGGTAGTTCAGATTGAATAACGTTACTTTTGTAAAATTGATCTTTCTCCCCTTCATAAACAATCTCTCCATCGTTGAGAGCGATTATTTTGTCTACATGCTCCAGGTCAGAATAATGATGAGAGGCAATTATGATCGTTTCTCCTATTTCTCTGAGATTGCGTATAACTTTATAGATTTCATTTCGACCTTTTGGATCTAACATGGAAGTAGGTTCATCCATGAGTATAATCTCAGGTTCCATTGCCAGAATGGAGGCTATTGCAAGTCTTTGTTTTTGCCCTCCAGATAATGCATTTGGGTCTGCGTGGTTCAACCCTTCCAACCCTACCGTTGAAAGTGCCCATTCGATTCTTTCTAGCATTTTTTCTCTTGGGACCCCTATGTTTTCTAACCCAAAGGCCACATCCTCTTCAACCGTGACCCCTATAATTTGATTTTCAGGGTTTTGAAAAATATAACCGACCTTTATTTTATTATGTTCATCTAATTTTTGGTCTTTGATAATTACTTCTCCCTCTTGAGGGAATAAAATACCACATAGAAGCTTTAGAAGCGTAGATTTCCCACTTCCATTACTCCCAACTAAACCGATAAACTCGCCTTTTTTGACGTCTAAATTTATATTCGTTAGTACTTTTTTTTCATAATAACTGAAAGAAAGATTTTTGCATCCAAAAAACATCTTAGCCCCTCTTTATCGAAAGATAAACTCTAAAACCTCCGGATTTTTCCAACTCTTTTACGTTGCCAAAAATTTGTTCCATGTAACTTTCTAATGCTTTCCCACCCTTATTGTGGTAAGCAACTAAATATATCTTGCCATTTTCATTCAAATGGTGATAAGATTCTTCGATTAGTTCATGTAATACTTCTTTACCTGCAACTATTGGAGGGTTGCTAACAATAACATCGAAGTAGTCATCTTCCCATGGTTTGAATAGATTTCCTTGTTTGATCACAGCGTTCACGTTGTTATTTTTGGCATTTATCTTAGAAAAATCAACTGCTCTGTTGTTTACGTCACTCATATACAGATCTATGTCCGGAAACTCTCTTTTTAAGGATATACCTATTACACCATATCCGCATCCCATGTCCAAAACTTTTTCATTTGTTAATTCTACTTTTTCGATTAATAAAATGCTTGCCCTGTCTATCCTTTTCTTTCCATACACTCCAGAAGGGGCTTTAAAAAGATACTTATGCCCATTTTTTAATATTAAAACTAATTCTTTTACCGTTAGTTCTGAAGTTGGGTTTTCGGTGTAGTAATGCTCAAAAGAGGGTGTTCTTTTGATTTCTTTTTCTTTTACAGGGTTCAGATCGTTATTAACTTTTTTTATTACTTCGTCAACTTTCATGAAAGCAATATCTTCAGGACCGTATATTTGAACATCTTCATATTCGTTATTATTTTTCTTTTTTTGAGTCAATTTATTCGTACCTCCAAAATTATTAAAGATGGCTGGGTAACCCTGCTGCACATAGAAATCTCCGCTTATGGCTGCTCCCTTCCAGGCCTGACCAGTTTCGCGGGTTCCTATTGCGCAGGACCCAGCCTCCTGTAATGACGCTTTCATATTATATCATTTCATTGTTGAAAAATCAATTAATCTTGTTAAAAGCTATGTTAACCTTAAAAATCATCGGGATTTGCCCCAAATCTTTTACTTTGATCTAAATTGTCTATTATCTTCATTTCTTCCTCTGTTAGTTCAAAGTCGAAAATATCAGCATTTTCTTTTATCCTTTCCTTGTGCACAGATTTTGGAATGGTTACCACCCCATGTTGCAAGTCCCATCTCAATACTATTTGTGCGGGAGTTTTTTTATACTTATTTGCTATATCAACTATCTGAGGTATGTTTTGAACTCTTCCTCTCATTAATGGACTCCAAGCCTCTAGCTGTATCTTATTTCTTTGACAGAAATCCAAAAGATCTCTTTGCAGTAAGTATGGATGAAATTCTACTTGATTCACCATAGGGGTAATTTCACAGTTGTTTATTATATCTTGGAGATGATGAATTAAAAAGTTACTCACACCAATAGCCCTTACTCTACCTTCCTTATACAGCTTTTCAAGAGCTTTCCAGGTTTCTATATATCTTCCACTTACAGGCCAATGAATTAAGTATAAGTCTAAATAATCTGTTCCCAATCTTTTTAATGAATTTTCAAAAGAGTTTAAAGTACTTTCAAAACCTTGGTTCGTATTCCATACTTTGGAGGTTATAAAAATTTCATCTCTCGGTATTTTACTTTGCCTGATTGCTTTACCTATCTCTTCTTCGTTTTCGTACATTTCTGCAGTATCTATCAATCTGTATCCTATACTTAAAGCGTACTTTACACCCTCTATCAACTCATCTCCATGGGCTTTGTACGTCCCATAGCCCAACCAAGGGATTTTCACTTTATTGGCTAATTCTGTGTTATCATAGATGCTTGTAATTCTCATAGATCAACCCCCTTGTTTCAGTTTTTTATCTTGATTTTGTTTTTTTTCATTCAACTTCAAGTAGCAATCTCTACAGACGGCGATATATTTTTCAAATCCCCCAACATCTATTTCTCCACCATTTTCAACAATCTTGTAAGATATTGTACCTCTATACTCCCCACATTCATGGCAAACGGCTTTCTTTTTAATTACCGTGTCTGCATGAGCCATTAAAAGTGAAGTAACTTTGAATGGATTATTTTTATAACTCAAATCCAAACCAGCACAATAAACATCCTTACCTGAATTGATCATCTCGACAACAACTTCTCTAAGGGGCTCGTCTAGAAACTGAATTTCATCTATAAAAACCGCTTTTTCGTCTCCATCAAGTTTAGGCAAAATTTCAGCGGAGTTATTGATGGGAATGGCTTTAACAGATGTATTAGAGTGGGATACAATGTAAGTTTCATTGTATCGGTTATCTAACAAAGGTTTGAAGACTTTTATTTTCTTTTTACCAAGTGTGTAAATTTCAATGAAAGAGATTAATTCGGAAGTTTTGCCAGAATACATAGGTCCAACAATTACTACTAAATTACCTGTTGCCATATTAAAGTTTCACATCCCTTTTTCATTAGTTTTAATTAAATTTTTCGGATAGTAGTTGATCAATCTCATCTAAAGACTCTTTCCACAATGTTTCAATTCCAAAATCATTCAGAATATCCAAGGAAGGGGTTCTAAATATAAAATAGTCCTTGTAATTGAATCTTCCCACGGAAACAACGTAGAGCACATACGAAGCAACCGCCTTGATAGGATACCATTTGTATAAGAAGAAAAAGTTTTTCAAAAAAACATCATACAAGCTTTTAATATTCACATCTTCTATCTCGTAATATTCGTAAAGAACTTCATCAAAGATCCTCATGAACCTGGCTGGTAATTTGTTGGGGAAAAAATGCTTGTCTAACCTGAAAACAGTGGTGTTCCACTCTTTTTTTAATAAAGCTGCATCGATCAAGGTTTCTATTTTAGTATGTGATTTGCCAGTGTTTCTTTCTATGATATTGATTCGTGGATGTATTTTCATATCAAGATAAGAATGTAGGTATAAACCTAAGGCATACTCTGGACTTTCCTTTTGAATCTCTCTTATTAACCTTGTCAAATCAACATTATGCAACGTTTCACCAATAATGTGATATTTGGGATCAGAAATATTGTAATAAAAGATATCTGGCCCCATCAATCCAAGGTTAAACATCTTCACATTTTTTAAACTGTTTGGAAAAATCTTATGACCGAAGATAATGTGTGTTAAGTATCCTGGCATTCGTTGACTCCTTCATATGCTTTCTCGTTTTAATTTTATCATATTTTTGAAATGGTTTGATACTTCTTTTTTCTGTGAAAAATATAAATAAATTTAAGCTAGCCCAAAACAATTTCGCAGAACGTTTACAAGAAGCTTTCTTATTCAACATAGTATTATTTCCCATTATTGCCTGTGTAAAACTTCATTTTACCTCGCCTTAATTACCTGCTATTTTCGAAAGATTATCTTCATTTTTCTTTTTTCTTAATCCCAATAATTTCTTTTTTATAGTCATGTGAGGAAAGAAAATTTGTTGAAATAAATAAGTAAATAATGTTACCATCTTTTTAATTTTTTCAATCTCCGACTGATAATTTTCACTTAATAAAGTTTTTCTATTATGCCAATCTTCTATCAAATATCAAACTTTTGTCTTGCAAGGAAACACTATATTTTCTAAATTGTGCAATATAAGGCTTTTCATCTGAAAGTAATTGGCTATGAAAAATTTTAATTTCTTCTCCATAGCATTCTCTCTCAATACTTTTCTATCAAAAATTATTATCTATAACCTGCAGTTCCAATTTCCTAATGCAGAGAAGAAGTTTTCCTCCTCAAACTCATCTTCTGTTTCTTTTCATAAATATCTAACGAGTGGAAATGCTTCCTCAAAAGCCCCTATTTTTCTAAATTCATTAGCTTTTTGTACCTGTTCTGTTATATATATTCTCTACGTTTCGACTATTTGTTAAGGACATCATTAGTTGTTTTGAAATGTAATTTGGCTACTTTTCTGAGAATATCTTCTCCATATGTGGCAACAATCTTCTTCCCACTTTCTATAACTGTCTGCGATACACCTTTAGACAAGTTTATTTTATATTCATTTGATAGTTTAGATAGTTTTTCTAAAAACCTTGCTCGTGCTAGAATCGATGCTGCTGCCACAGCTATGTTTTGTTCAGCTCTGTGCATCTGTATAAGTCGCAGGTTTTTACCTCTTTCTTGAAGTTTACTAAGGATAAAGCTTTCGTCTGCAAATTGATCAGCGATTGCAACCTTACAATCAACCTTTGAAAGAACTTCCTCTATAGCTTTTGCATGTCCCCAGGCAAGTAAGGTATTTAGATTTTTCTTTTCCTTTTTTAACTGCTCATATAAGTTATTGTATTTTTCCGGGGATATTTCAATAATCGCAAAGCGCCCTTTACATATTTTAGTTACTTTCTGGGCAAGTTCTAAGTTCTTAGCATCGCTAAGTTTCTTACTATCCTTTACGCCACATTCAATCAATTTTTTTGCAGATTGCTCATCTACATAGACACCAGCGCTAACTAAGGGTCCGAAAAAATCGCCTTTCCCCGATTCATCTGTGCCGATAATAGGGAATTCTAGTCCAACATTTTTATTTAAATTTTTTGAACCAGATGGTATTCCTTTACTTTCTATTAAAGTTTGGATTTTTATCACATTTGCTTTACTATTAAGTTGCGAATAATCGATTTTCAAAACATCCTTCTTGTTTTGATAAATTCTAATTAGTCCAGACCAGTTAAGAGTAGAAACGGTAAACTGCACACCATAAGCGATTTCTTTACAATCAGATACATTGAAATTGTTGCTTTCTAGTGCGGATCTTATATGTTTATAGCTCTCAAGAAGTTTATTTTTTGGCTGCATACAACTCATTCCTTATTTCGAGGAAATAAAGAATAAAGGTCATTGAAATAGTCAAATATTTCTTTTGTATCATTAAATATCTTGTTGACTATGTCCTCTGATTTTTCTTGCGAATCAACTTTGGTAATTTTACTCTCGTCACTATGCATCATAAAGTTTCTGTTCGTATCGAGACACACACTAATTCTTGTGAGCATTGTATCTGCATGTTTTTCTTTTTCACAAATAGCTTTTCTTTTTGGATTGCTTCTATCATTCAGACTGGAGAAATTTGCATTTTTTGTATTGAAATACCCTGCTTCGAAAAGCCCTATCCCAACAAGAAGTTTTTTTACAAAACCCTCAAATGCCTTTGATGCAGGCATTACTAAAGGGGAGAACTCAGGTAAAGGAATTTTAGTTAAGCAGAGACATTCGGAAGCTACAAACCATTTTCTATCATAAGTCTCAAGATAATTATAAACAATGCCTATTTTTTTCTTTACATTATCCTCAGCTATATCTATGAGCTCAGGAGTATATTTAGCTGCAAAAAACTCCAAATTCTTTTCGTCGCTTGATATGAATCTGGCTATCACGTCCTTCTCTGATGGGTTAGCAATTCTTTCAATCAGGTTACAGCAATCCTCAAAAAGCTTATCCATTTTCCCTTGAAGTAATAAGGTGCCATTATTGTATTGGGTTAAAGTTATAGAAAAATTGTTCCTAGCAATTTTAGCCCTATATTCAATAGCAGGGCTTGGATTTTCGGTAATTGCCACTGTTGCTTCAAGATTGTTTAAAGATTCTTTTATTTTTGTTCTGAGTCCAAATAGCATAATATCATATCTTGTCGCGCACGGTTTGATCTCTGTTATCTCATCTCCAAGAAAAGACTGCGGATTATCTTCATAACGAGATTTTAGATTTTCCATTTCAATCTTCAACGAGTTTTGCTTACCTTGAATGAGTACTGTACCTGTATTGTAGATTATTACTATTGTTCTCTCGGAATAGTTTGAAATATCAAGTCTCAAATTTCTTTTCTCTACAGTTTGTTTGACTTGGTAGTTTTTACTATCACAGTAATCGGTAAACACTTTTGCTATCCTATCAGTATTTGAAACAGATTTAGACATATCTTAAACCTCCTCAAACAATTCTATTACTCCCTTTAAAAAATATAAAACAAGCTTGAAACCATAATTCTAGAATTTGAAAATTTTAAAAATACTTCCTTCATTCTAAGTTTCATCAGATCTGTTTTAGTACCTCTTAGCACGCAATCGGCCCACAAAAATAGAGAAGTTTTTGCCTTGTTGCCCTTTTTAAATCAAAATCTTATTTTTAAAAATTTTTTATTTCTAAAATTTCGTTAATTTTATGTTTTTAATCTCTTTTATTGCCTACCTCTGAAGGCATAGCCATGAGGTTCCGGCGTATGTGAGTTTTCACCATAACAATAGCAAAGGTGAGACTGCGAGATTACAAATAGCACCAAAGGAGTATATATGCACTGTTAGAAGGATTAAATTATACTTATACAAATAGGTTTTTTTCTGAGCTATAACATCATTTATTTAGTGGCATAGGATAGAAATATCGACCATTTTCATCGAGTATATGTGATTTCGTTACCTTTTCATACCATCGTTTAAAATACTTAACTGCATAAGAAGGTTTCTTGTAATCGAACATTTTTTTAAACTCAAGTACCAATCCGGAGGGTTGAACTGTGTCAAGATGTTGATATTCCATCAATTCATCGAGTCTAACTTTATCTTTCTTTTAAGGTTGTTAGGATTTTTTAATAGCAAGTACGTTGTCATTTTTTATCTCTTTCCTAACGGTACATGATTATTCAATCCTTTGTTCCTATTTCGTTTTTCCTAACCATAATTTTGTGAAACGAACTAAAGTATAACTTTCAAAGAACAACGGTTTTGATTGAAGAATTCTATCAAATTGAATTTTACTTTTATAGCATATAAGCAGCATATTCACAGTTATAACACAAAATAGTAATTTCTGTAAGAAAAGTGAATTTTATATTCTGTGTTGTATGATCAATTCTGACAAAACTATACAAGAAAATAAAAGGTTTCAACAGCAACGGGTAAATGGCTCATTCGAAGACCACCTCTTTGGTTTTTGATATTGATATCACCCAACATCTTTCAGAGTTGAAATCAACTCTTGAATGCTTTTAAATCTATATTTCTCAAAATCTTCTTGATTAATTCGTTTGAAAGTCCATTTACTTTTTATAATTTTAGTAGCATCTTCACACCACAATTTCATTCTTTTATCTTTATGTTTAACATCAACGTCTTCCCTACCCTTTGTTTCAACAATCAAATGTTCGTTTTTGTTTGTTAATATGACGAAATCCGGGTAGTATAGCTTAAGATTCCCATCAGAATCTCTATATTCTACAAAAAAACCAATTTTGGGAACTATTTTACTAAACGCTAACACATCTTCAGCTCTGTCTAAAAACTTGGCAAAATCCAATTCAAAATTGTTATCGCAAGGAACATAGTTGAAGATGCATCTATCAGCAGGATAAACCATTTTTGATGAGGGAAAAGGTGGCGTGTCTGAAAGTCTAATAAAATATATCTTTTCTGGCTCCTTTTCTATAAAAGTCATATCTTTGAACGCTTCTACAAACAATCTTGTTAATTGTTCCTGAACCTCAGGAGTACTCAGCTTATAAAGAACTCTTGGGTCATCGAGGTCAACTTTTTCGCTGAATAGTTTTTCGACGACATATTTTTTTACGAGTGGGTAAAAACTAGAAAATACTCCTCTTATTTTCAACTGCTTAAGTATCTGGTCTGTATAATAGGCAATAACACTTTTTGAATCCTGCGGTACAGGCAAATTCCATTTTCTTTTTATAATTTCCATTCCTTTTAGCATATCTACAGCTACATATTCCATTTCTAAGATTTTGTTTTCCAATGGTATTGCAACCGGAGGTAATTTGTCAACCTCAACTTCATCCAATTGAAATTCCCTTAGGAGAATCCTCGGAGAGAGCATCGGAATCTCGATATCTTTATCAAGTTTATTCTCATCTACATATATAGTTGTTAAATTAAGTGATTTTCCAGTATCGAACTCAGCGAACTTGATACCCTCTTGGGTTTCTAATTCCTCAAGAATATCCATCAAACCTGGTGGTCCAATAACTTCAAGAATGTTTATTGATTTATCAACATTTGCATCTTCTTCAGGGAACATTTTTCTTAAACCTCTCCCTATAACTTGTTCCGGGAGCACCTTCCTTTTTGATGTGTACGATCGAAGTCCCACAATCACATTTACATTTCTAACGTCCCATCCCTCATTTAACATCATTGTGCTTACTATTGCTTCGTATGGATTTTTTTCAGGATCTGGATCATCAATTGTCTTTGCAAACTCTCTCGCTTTAGATAGATCTGCTTTTTTAACTTCTCCAGTGCTATTTGTATGTATCAATAATACCTTATCTTTAAGGTCTGGAACAGCAGAGTTCAGATACTCATATATCTCATCTGCCTCTTCATTTTCTGGGCACTGAAAGAACAGTACTGGCTTTTTTGATAAGGGCTTTAATTTATCCTTGTATTCCCTCCATCTTCTTATTCCCGCATCAATCCAAGCTCTGTATCTCTCAACTGTTTTTTTAGAAGCAATTTCTTTAGCACCCTTTACAAGCCCCTTCAGCGGCAATTTCACGATGTTCATTTCTATGGCTTCTTTCAATGAAAAATCAACAATGACCCATGGAAATAAAGCTCCATTTTCAGTTTTGGGCGTGGCAGAAAAATCGAGTTCCATATTGATGCCTTTGCCATATTGAGAGACCAAGTCTTTGTTAAGTTCCAAAAGTATCTTCTTCCATGCCTTTTCAAAACTGTATATGTGGTGGGCTTCATCTTTCAAGATCATTATATTAGGGCAAGTGGTAAGAACCTCTTTTATCCTGTTTTCCTGATAGATATCGGAAACATTATAAACCTCGGGCAATTCCATAACTTTATCTATATACTGCTCTACTTCTTTCTTTTTACTCTCCCTTTGTTCTAACTGTTGAATATTGGTCAAAAACAACACTGCTTCTGGAATTATATGGATTGGATCCTCCTTAAGGATCACTTTCAAGTCGAACTCCTCTTGCCACTCAGGAGGAATAAGCGGCAATTCTCGGAAAATCTTGCCATCTTTGAAATCTCTTGTCAGCCTATCATAAATTACATTTTTTTCTCCTGCTATGAGCAGATACTTTGAGGTATAATCATCTTTGCTCTCTTTTTTATAATTGAAATACTGCCAAACAATGCTCAATGCCATTACATAGGTCTTACCAGAACCTGTAGCCATTTTGAAGGCATAAAGTGGATATTGATCATAGGAGGGGTCATAACCTTGTATAGGTCCAGCACCGAAATCCCTTGCTATATCAATGAAATCCCGTTTTTTCATTACTTCATAAACGTAAATCAGCGTTTCAATAGCTTCCCTCTGGCAAAACCAGAATTGAAAGAGCTCTTTTTCTACCAAATGGTCTTCTTCAAACCAGAACTGCAAGAGCCTTTTTGTTGTGGGCGTAACTTTTGGATAGCCTTCTTCTCGCCATGTGTATACTGCTTTTCGAAGTTCATTGACTAAATATGCCTTACTTGGGCGTCTCTGTTCGGGTTGTAAAAGATCAGTAGGTCTCATTTTATCATCACCTTCAAAACCTTATTCGTGTCATTCCCAAAAACATCCACCACCTTAACCATTATCTGGTATTCGCTTGCTTCATCATATTTGTGTTTTGCCTCATAATCGACTTTAGGATTCTTTTTCACCCTGAAACTCTGCCATTGATTGTGAAAGGTATCGCCTTTGTAATCCCAATCAATTGCCCAGTAATCTATGAGTTCCCTTGAGTCTTTTACTTTGCTGGCAATCTCTGCGAGTTCTCCTGTGGGTGGAATTTGAAAATCAGTGATTTTCAGTACAACTTCATTTCCCTTCGTTTTAGTATCAATTTCGAGATATGCAACCTCTGGGAATTTAATATATTTGGCTAATTCCTTCTCTACCACCTGATCTGGAATCTTTAATAACTGCAAATCAAAACCAACAAGCGAGGATTTTATCTCATTCACAGAAGGAAGCTGAACAAGCCGTAATTCGACTCCATTTTCCTTTGCTCGTGCTTTGGCGAGTTCGTTAACTTCATAACTCCACTCCCAGCCAAGAGCATCTGCTTTGTTGAAATCATTGGCTCTGCACTCGATAACCATCTTTTCCACTTCTTCCATCGTAACAGGTGCGTTCAAAGGTCCGATATGAACGGCCCTGTCTCCTTTTCTGCCATGTAAATATTTAAAACCAGTTAAAGGTTGTGCCTGATAAAGTTTGAGCATAAAATCAAGATACTCATCTTCTCTCTCCTGCCAGTAAACTGTCTCATAATTTCCAATGTTCCAGATTTCAAAAGGTCTTGCAGGCTGACCATATTTGTCTTGAGCTTCTGTCTGTAAATCCTTTGAATTATGGATATCTAGAAGCCTTTTTCTTGTAACTTGTATTGCAAACTTGGATAAATCTGAGCCTATCCACCGCCTGCCAAGTTTTTCAGCAACCGCTAAAGTTGTACCTGAACCACAGAAAAAGTCTGCAACGATATCACCTGGGTTAGAGGAGGCAAGGATAATACGTTTTAAAAGGGCTTCAGGTTTTTGGGTATCGAAATCTAATTTTTCATTCCAACTTTGAATTGTAGATATTTCCCATACATCCCTTAATCTCATTTCTTTTGTTTCATCGAGGTATTGTCTATGATAAGATCCATCCAGATGCTTATAGTGTTTATAATTTCTACCTTCTTCATCAACCATAGAAAATTTCGCTTTTGTTTTTTCGGTCATAGGTTCAGCAGCTTCCTTTTCGTTAAAAAAGAATTGCTCAGTCTTACAATAGAAAAGAATCATATCATGTTTATGTTTAAATCCTTTCTTGGGTGCTCCTGTGCCTTGATAGGACCAAATAATATCATTTACGAAATTATCCCACCCAAAAATCTCATCCATCATCACCTTTACATAATGACCAACATGCCAGTCTAAATGAACATAAATAGAACCATTCTCAGCCAGTAAATCCCTCATTAAAACCAGTCGCTCATACATATATTTCAGATAAGATGCAATTCCACCGCTCCAAGTATCCTTATAGGCACGTTCTTCTATAATGGAAGGCTCTTTTTCTATTTTCTCCTCCCCAACTTTTGTTTTCACAGAAAAATCCGCACCTGTGAAAAATGGCGGATCTATGTAAATTAAATTAATCTTTCCAGCCCAGCCTTGCTTTATCAACGAAGACATCACCAGTTTGTTATCTCCCCAAATGAGTAAATTCTTCCAATCCTTTGGATAGTTTTCAGGATATTTATCCTCTGGAAAAAGTGGAAGCGAATTTCTTCCTTTGGCTCTTGGCTTATTCACCGTCTCAATAGTCTGAAATGGAAGATTTGGTTTTTCAATGGGCATCTTTTCACTCAAGTCAATTTTGTTATATTTTCCTGCCCATAGGAGTTCTACATATTTTTTGTTAGGAGTTTTATTGGCTGACATCTCTTCTTGCCTCCTTTTTTAACTTTAGCACTATTATGTTATATCTGTATGCTATATTTCTTTTTTGAAATCTATGGGTTCTAAAACCATTTTCCTGTATCCCTAAAATCCTTGGTATTTTTATCATCAGCAAGAGTAGAATAGTTAAAACCCATTTCTTTTAAAAAATCGCTTCTCTTCTTCTGAATTTCACCGCCACCAGCACCCATATATGCCCCGCGTCCACTTCGATAGGTGCAGTGTGTAAGTATCAGCACTTCTTTACTTCTGGTAATAGATACGTATAACAGTCGCCTTTTCTCATTAACAGTCTCTATATCCTCAGAACCCGGCATTAAATCGTTTTCCAATCCTGGAACTATTACCACAGGTGCTTCAAGACCTTTTGCTTTGTGCATTGTCATAATCCTTACGACATTCTCTAACCCTTCATCAGTTGGCTCCAGATCAAACTCCGTGGTTTGAAGCATTGCTATCAAATCGTCCACGTTTTCGATAGTTTTTTCCTGGATCAGTCGAGTTAAAAATTTGTATATCTCAGCCATTGCCGATTTACCTTCGGGTTTAATACCAAATAACAGTTCGATAAGCGTTAATAGATCTTCTTGCACCCCTTTTAGTACCTCCAAACGCTCAGCAAGTCTTCGCCAAGCTGACACGATTTTACTTCTAAATCTAGGTAGATTGTATTCTCCCGAAGCAACTCCCCTCGCACCCTCTATTAAGGCAATACTATTTTCACTGCATAAGTCACGCAAAGCTTCAACAGCGGAATTCCCCATACCTGCTTGAAGATCAAGCCATGTTCTTAGAGCTAATGCATCATACTCATCACTGAGCAGTCTCAATTCAGAATATGATAATCTAACTGCTTCATCATCGAGTGGCTTTTTGTTCTCAATATTTACAAAAGGAATTTCACTCTTATCTAATTCTTCTGCGATTAAGTTTCCCAAATTCTTTCTTGAAAGTAGGATAAGAATATCAGACCATTTATAGCCGTAATGAGCATGTAAGCCCTGACATATATTCGCGATCCCAATGGCTTCTCGTCGTTGCCCTGTGAAGTTTAAAACCCTTATATTACCTTCTGGAGCGTCTGGTTGTGACTTTAATTTTTTTTCTTCCCTATCTCTGTCATTACTTATCAGCTTATTTGCAATATCTATAACTTGTCTCGGACATCTTCTACATAATTCTATTTTGAATGACTCACAAGGCTTGAATCTTTCGGGAAAACGTCTAATACCCTCAGGATTGGCATGACGTAAACTAACATATATACTCTGATCATCGTCACCCGCAACAAAGACCCTTGAACCTGCTTCAGCTAAAGCGTAAATAACCGCTTGGTCACATCTATTTAAATCCTGATATTCATCAACAAGCAGGTATAAAGGGGCTATTTCTCTTGCAATAATCGGCTCTCCCTCTAACATGTCTTTAAATTTGTATGGAAGTTCCCCTCTAAGCGTAAAACTATAAAATTGACGTAATATTTTGAGTTTTTTCTCAAACTCAATATTTCTATTTGTTTCTCTCCAATCAGGGTTATCAATTGATAAAGTATTCCATGCGGCGTTATATTCTTCTAATAATTTTTTTACACCCCTGAAATTCATGTTTAACATTTTTGCAAGTTCACGAATAATTATCTTCTTCTCCTCGTAATCATCAGCTATTCTTAAAGGTCTTTTTATGTCATTGTATATGGGTCGCTTCATCATCATCGCTAAGGCATAAGAATGTAAAGTGCGAACCGAAGGAAGATCTTCTTCTGATAATTTTAGCTCCTTTATTAATCGTTCACGAATTTCATGAGCCGCAGCACGTGTAAAGGTTATAACCACTATATCTTGATTTTTAGCCAATTTCTCTTCCTCTAAATACGCAACACGGTGAATCAGGCATTTTGTCTTACCTGTTCCTGGCCCTGCCAAAAGCCTAATTGACTTCTCTGAATCGCAACCAACGATAGGTCTTTGCTCATCAGTTAAACCTTCATACCAAACCATTTTGGCAACCTCTTCAATTCCTTAAGTGTCGAAAACTTCATCCATCATCACCTTAACATAATGCCCTACATGTCAATTTAAATGTACATAGATAGAGCCATTTTCGGCCAGCAATTCTCTCATCACCAGTTTGTTATCTCCCCAAATGAGTAAATTCTTCCAATCCTTTGGATAGTTTTCAGGATATTTATCCTCTGGAAAAAGTGGAAGCGAATTTCTTCCTTTGGCTCTTGGCTTATTCACCGTCTCAATAGTCTGAAATGGAAGATTTGGTTTTTCAATGGGCATCTTTTCACTCAAGTCAATTTTGTTATATTTTCCTGCCCATAGGAGTTCTACATATTTTTTATTTTCAGCCACGCTTTTCACCTCTATACTACATTTTGACGATCTTTTTTCTGATTTTTTAGATTCAGCCACAATTAATGAATGATTCCCTTGTGTTAAGAATAGCTTTAATCTGTTAATTCTTTTATTTTCTTTCCTTCTTTTTTATTTTACCAGATTTCTTTCAATTTAATAATTTAAAATTTCTAATCAATTAGTACCTTTTTATACACCCTTGAAAAATTTTCTCCCAATATCTTCTTTATATCTTGTTCACCATATCCACTTTGTAGTAATTTCTCAACGAGTAATACAATATTTGAATGGTTATCTAAAACTTGAAAAGATGGGGATGGATTAAGTTCGTTCACAAACTGGGGGTTGAATTTTTTTAGGTGCTCACAGAAATCAAATCCTAAACCAACATACTCAATACCTACTAAATTTACAATATGATCTATATGTTTAACTAAATCATCAACATTGGCTTTTTCCGGATCATTCGATACGATTTTGTTATAGGCGTTTATTCCTATTACTCCATCGGTATCTGCTATCGCCTTTATCTGTGAATCAGAGAGGTTTCTTTCTAAGTTTACTATCTTTCTACAATCAGAATGGGAAGCTATTATAGGTCCTTTACTAAGCTCAATAACTTGCCAAAATCCTTTGTCGTTTAAATGGCTAACATCTATTACCATACCTAAGCTTTGAGCTTTTTTAACTAAATCAATTCCAAAATCAGATAAACCGTTCGAGTTTTTCTTGGGGTCTGGCGGTAGAAACTTGCTTCCATCACCAGCGTAGTTCCTTCTACTCCAAGTCAGCCCGACAAATCTCACACCTAAACGGTAAAAGATATCGAGTAAATCTAAATCGTTGTATAGAGGTTCAACTCCTTCAAAAGATAAAAATATTCCGATTTTATTACTTTCTTTTGCTTTAATTATATCTTCGTAGGATTTACATAACATTAAATAATCGCTTGATTCTTCTAATTCCTGGTAAAATGAACTGATTTGGTCTAAAGCCTCTCTTAATGAGATTTCGGGGGTTAAAAAACTTTCGATAAACAAAGAGGAAACTACGGCATTTAATCCACCTTTACGAAAATTGTCGAGATGATCGTTTTCTATAACTTTGTGAATCCCATATTTCCTTTGATTTGCTACATCCATTAGTAAATCAAAGTGTGCATCGATTACAAGACTTTCTTCTAAGATTTTATGAGCTTGTTCTTTGAAATTAGTCAAAATATTTCCTCCTCGATCTTTTGTTATTTTTTTGCGGTTGCAGTTGTAGGGATATCAGGTTTTTTAATTATACTATTATTTTCATAATTTTTTAAATGCATATAAAATGGAGAAAAAATTCACACGGGGATACCCTAATTAAATTGGGAGACGAAGAAGACGTCATTGCAAAAGTAAGTATAGATACCGATAAAATTCTTGAAGAAAGGCTTTTGGAGCCATCACTTCACGAAATAAAGATGTTGAAGATCTACGATGGGATAGATTTCAGAATTGATTAAACAAAAACCCTCCAAACTCGCTTATGATTTTGGAGGGTTTTTGAATTTTTAATATTGAAGATCAAATTTGGGATCGACAGATTTGGCGTTTAACTCTCGAGAAGTTTTGACTTCTTTTTTCAAGATCTCTTTCCAAGTATCTAAGAGCTCTTGTAGAAAAGATCTTACTTCTTTTAAAATTTCAATATCCTTTTTGGTATTTGATTCTAACAATCTTTGATACATGTAATTGTATAGTGCTCTGAGGTTTTTAGCTATCTCTCCACCTTTTTCAAGATTCAAAGAAACGTTGAGTTCTGTGACTATATCTTCAACTCTTATGATCTGTTTATTGGCCTCGGAAAAATTTTTATTCTCGATAGCTTTTATTGCCTTATTTATTCTTTCGATCGAATTTTGATACAAAAGTTCGACTAACTTTGCAGGGCTAGCTGTTTTTATACTGTTTTCAAAATAATAATTAGCGTTTTGATTATTATTGTACATTCAAATTACACCCCTTTTTTCTCAAGAGTTTTTTGAGCATTTTTTAAAATCGTTTCAAAGGTAGACAAAACTTCACTGAAATCAAATTCAATGATGTCTGAAAGCTCCAAATAATCTTGTTCACCTTGAGATCTGATTATATCTTGGACAACATTTTGTACGTCGTCTAAGTCTCCTGGGTTGTAAAAATCTTCCTCGCTGAAAGCTCGTGTTTGTTCTATGACGTCTAATAGTGCTTGCAAACCTTCTGCAATACTGTTAAGCATTTTATGCCCTTCGTTTGTATTAAGCAAAACTTCTTTTGAAACCCTTTCTAAATTTTCCCTAACCTTACTAATATATTCAAGTGATTGGGAGATAAGATCGAACAAAACTTCTTTTTTTGATGTGAATTCCAACTCTACCTCTTCTCCACCTTCAAAGAAAGAATCCTTTATTTCATCGTAATAATTCAAAGGAATTTCTTTTTCATTGATGGTTATTTTAGTTAAAACGCCTTTCGTTTTGTTAATATAGTCTTGTACCATTTCTTCAAAAGTACTGTACTTATCTACTGGAATATCTAAATTATCAGTTTTTACACCACTTATTTTTAACTTTATATTCTCATCATCAAACATTGTACTCACTCCTTTTTTAGATTAACTTCTAGTATATAATCGTCTAAAAAAGTTATTTCTTTAAATAAAAGTATGATATTTTAATGATATAATAAAAAGAGTGGATTTAAAACTTTTGCAGCTTTGTGCAAAATGGTTCTTTATAATGATTTAGAAACAATTTCCAAATTCTCGTTTGCTACGCAAACGATGTTCTGCGAAATTAGGGGTTCTTAAGGGGGAATCCCCTTAACGCCCCCGGATTAGGAGGGGTCAATATGGCTGATGTGAAAAGTAGAAGAGAGAAAATAAGCAGCAGTTTGGAAGAAGGTTCGATGTTGATTCTTTACTCAGGAAAGAGTCCAGTAAAAAGCGCAGACGAAACCTATAGCTTTACCCCAGATCGAAACTTCTATTATTTTACTGATTTAGATATAGAAAACGCTTATTTAGTAATTCACAAAACCGAATCAAAAACAGTTGAAAAACTATTCATAGAAAGAAACGATCCAAAGTTAGCTAGGTGGGTTGGTGAAAAACCAAGCAAAGAACATTGTTCTAAGTTTAGTAAAATTCAAGAAGAAGATATATCTTTTTTGGATGAATTAAATGGATATATTGGAGACACCTTATCAAGGTTTAACATTAAGAGTCTATATTTGTATTTAAAATCTCCTCATTGGGAAAATTTGACAAAAGAAAAGCTAATTGCTCAAGAAATACAAAGATTATTTCCATATGTCAGTGTAAAAGATGTTTCAGCAAAAATCGCAGAATTGAGAACTATTAAAGATGAAGAAGAAATTAATAATATTAAGAAAGCTATTGAAATTACAAGAGAAGGGATTTTGAACATAATTAAAAATTCAAAACCTGGAATGTACGAGTACGAGCTCGAAGCATATTTCGATTTTTCTTTAAGAAAAAGTGGGGTAAAAGATTTTGCTTTTAAACCAATAGTAGCTTCAGGACCAAACTCTACGATTTTACATTACTCTGCCAATGAACGAAAAACAGAAGCGGGCGATTTAGTATTGTTGGACTTGGGGGCACAATATAATTATTATAGTGGGGATATATCAAGAACTTTTCCCATAACTAGACAGTTTTCCCCAAGACAAGCAGAAATTTACCAAATTGTTTTAAATACCCAGAAAGAAGTTCAGTCACAAGTAAAACCAGGTTTGACCCTTTTTGAATTGAATGAAATTGCTAAGACATCGTTAGCAGAAAGTTGTAAAAAAATAGGATTGATTAAAACCGATGAAGAACTTTCAAAATATTATTTTCATTCTGTGAGTCACTTTTTAGGTTTGGATACCCATGACGTAGGAGGTAAGAATATTCCTTTAAAACCAGGAATGGTTATTACCAATGAACCAGGCCTTTATATAGAAGAAGAGGGTATCGGCGTTCGCATAGAAGATGATCTTCTAATAACTGAGAATGGATGCGAAAACTTGTCCAGAGAAATCCCCAAAGAAATAGAAGAAATTGAATGTATTTGGAGTGTACTTTAATGGTAATTTTGGGAATAGATCCCGGCTACGGGAGGATAGGATACGGCGTCCTTGAAAAAAAAGGTAACATGTTCAACTTAATTGATTATGGTGTAATATACACCAGCAAAGAAGACGAACTTCCCAAAAGGTTACTGAACATAGACGAACAGCTTAGAAACTTAATAGAAACCTATAAGCCTGATGAATCTGCTGTAGAAAAATTGTACTTCTTTAAAAACGTTGCAACCGCCATACAGGTAGGAGAGGCTAGAGGTGTTATTCTACTTTGTTTAGAAAAAGAAAATATACCAATTTATGAATACACACCTTTTCAGATAAAACAGGCTGTTACAGGATATGGAAGGGCTGAAAAAGGACAGATTCAAAGGACTTTAAAATTATTATTGAAGTTGGAAAAAACACCAACTCCTGATGATGCAGCAGACGCATTAGCCACGGCTTTTTGTCATGGAAATTTTAGGAGGAGTTTCAAAAATGCAGGATATTAGAAATTTCTTGATGGAAAATGTAGGTTTTGTTCCTTTTGAACTAAGTGGAGAAATCATTGTAAAAGACGAAGAGGCAGAAATCAATTTACAGGATATAGGTAAAGATATCGATGAAGCTTCATTGAAGCTTTTCTTTAGTAGACTTCTCAAGAGAGAAGTCAAAATCTCTTTTACAAATGATGAAGGACCTGAATTTATCGTAAGAAATTGGCAACAGTTGATAATGAATCATCGTTTAAAAGATTATCTAAGACTTTTAAAGCCAGAATATAACCAAAAAAACAAAATAGTATTTAAAACGTACTCACCGATAGTAATAAACAGGCTAACAAAAGAAAAAGAGGAATTGGATAATATTTTATTTAAATATCTCGGTGACAGAATCCCTTATCAAATCATGATAGATGAAAGTTTAAAACCCACTTTTATCGATGATAGTTATCACAGGTCTGATACCGAGGATAGTAACTTGATGTCTAATTCAGATATTTCCAAAAAATTAGATGATACAGAAAGAGTCGTAATTATGGGAAGGGATTTTAAAAAGGTACCACTACCGTTATCGTTACTTCCTTCAAATGAAGGAAGTAACGTGGTAGTTAACGGGAAAATATTTTACAAAGAGTACAATGAAAAAGGTCCTATATCTACTCTTTATATCACTGATAAAAAAAGTTCCGCGGTTGTAAAAACATTTTCTGAAACGGCTAATAATTTAAACAATGAATTAGATGAGGGAGATAACGTATTAATTGAAGGAAGCATTTTTTATGATTCTTTTAGTCATGAATTTGCAATTAGACCTACAAATATAGTTAAGTTAAAAGAAGAAACTCTCGAAAGGAAAGATAACTACCCCACAAAAAGGGTGGAGCTTCATTTGCATTCAAAACTAAGTGCTATGGAAGGTTTACTCGATGTGGGCGAAATAGTGAAGACCATAAAAAATTGGGGCCATAAGGCGGTAGCTATAACTGATTCTGGTGTTGTTCAAAGTATTCCAGAATTCTATGAAAAAGCGGTCGCAGTAGGTATTAAACCAATTTTTGGGATTCAAGCATATGTCGTTGATGAATTTGTAAATATTATAAGTTTGCTGACAAAAGATAAAAAAATAAGTGAAACTGAGTTTGTTGTTTTTGACTTGGAAACCACTGGATTAGAACCTGCCATGAACGAAATTATTGAGATTGGTGCCGTGAAAATAAAGAATATGAAAATCGTGTCTAAGTTTCATCGTTTGGTGAAGCCAAGAAAACCTGTCTCAAACTTTACAAGTAATTTCACAGGTATAACGAATCAGATGCTGGAAGTTGAAAAACCGATAGAGGAAGTCCTACCTCAATTTTTGAGTTTCATAGAAGGTGCGGTTTTAGTTGCACATAACGCAATTTTTGATTACCGTTTTATACGGGAATGGGTTAGAAGAGTTTATAATGAACACTTTGAGCAAACTTATATAGATACCGTAGCCCTTTCAAAATCCTTGTTAACTTTGAAAAGCTATGGCTTGGCTAAGGTAGTTGAGGAGCTAAAACTCGGTAGTTTTGAACACCATAGGGCTCATGAAGACGCTAATATAACCGCTTTGGTGTTTTTAAAACTTATAGAAATGGCAAAATCCCAGAATGTGGAAATGTTGTCTGATCTTGAAAAATTAAAAAAATTCATAGATTTTAAGAGAATCCAACCGAACGATACGACTATTTTGGTCAAAAACAAAACCGGTCTTAAAAACCTTTATAAACTTGTTTCAAATGCCCATGTAAAATATTTTTACAGAGTACCTAGGATTTTAAAAAGTGAACTATCCCGAATGAGAGAAGGTTTGCTTATAGGTAGTAGTGGAACCGAAGATGGAGAAATCTTTCAGACCTATCTCAGAGGTGGATCTCATGATGAAATTATCGAAATCGCCAAATTTTACGATTATCTGGAATTAACTCCATTGGATGCTTTATCAGATAAAACTATTTCAGAAGAACAATTAAAAAAGATCTATCAAGATATATATAACCTTGGTAACGAATTGAACATGCCAGTTGTAATGGTCTCAAACGCTCATTACTTAGATAAAGAAGATCAAATCTTTTACAACGCATTAAAAGTAGGGGAAAAGAGAAAGACTTCTTCTGCACACAGATATTTGCGTACAACGGATGAGATGATAGAAGAAGCTCAAAGAATTTTTGGGGATAAAGAAATTGCCGAGAAAATTGTCATAACCAATACTAATGAGATTGCAGATCAAATAGAAATAATAAAGCCTCTTAGTAACAAACTTCATCCTCCAAAAATAGAGAATGCAGAAGTAGAGATAGAAGAACTTGCGAAGAAAAAAGCGTATGAAATATATGGGAATCCTTTACCAGAAATTGTTGAAAGCCGATTGAATAGAGAACTAGAATCCATCGTAAAACATGGTTATGCGGTACTTTATCTAATTGCCCAAAAAATCGTACAAAAATCTTTAGAAGATGGGTACTTGGTTGGTTCCAGGGGTTCCGTTGGTTCTTCTTTGGTGGCTACTATGTTGGGAATAACTGAGATAAATCCTCTACCTCCTCATTATATATGTCCAAGTTGTAAAAATGTGGAGTTTTTTGATAAAGAGGAAATAGGTTCTGGGTATGATCTTGTCGATAAAAGATGTGAAAAATGTGGAGCAAAAATGAAAAAAGATGGCCAAGATATCCCATTTGAAACATTCATGGGATTTGAAGGTGACAAAATACCCGATATAGATTTGAATTTTTCTGGAGATTACCAAAACATGGCACATAAATACATAGAAAAAATGTTCGGAGAAGATCATGTTTTTCGAGCGGGTACTATATCAACAATTGCAGATAGAACTGCCTTTGGCTTCGCTAAAAAATATTGCGAAGAGCAGGGGATAGTAAAAAATAGTGAAATAATGAGAATAGTCAAGGCGATAACAGGGGTAAAACGAACGACAGGACAACATCCGGGTGGATTAATGATAGTTCCAAAAGAAGAGGAAGTTTACGATTACACACCGATTCAGTTCCCCGCCAATGATAATAAATCAAATGTTCAAACTACTCATTTTGATTACCACGTAATACATAACGATCTTGTAAAGTTAGATGCACTCGGGCACGATGACCCTACATTCATTAAAATGATGTCTGATTTAACTGGGGTAGACCCCATGACGATCCCAATGGACGACAAGAAAACCTTGAGTTTGTTCTCTTCTACAAAAGCATTGAAAATAGACTTAAAAAATGAATTGGGTACAACCGTTGGAACGTTAGGGGTCCCGGAGTTTGGTACTACTTTTGTCAGAATGATGTTGGAAGACACAAGGCCAAAGAGTTTTTCTGAATTGGTAAGAATATCTGGCTTATCACATGGCACCGATGTATGGGCTGGAATAGCTAAAAACTGGATAGATAGGAAGATTGCAACTTTAGACGAGGTAATTTCTTGTAGAGATGATATAATGAATTATTTACTATCCAAAGGCGCTCCACCCAAAAGTGCTTTTTCGATAATGGAAAAGGTGAGAAAAGGCAAAGGTATCGACGAAGAAGACATTGAACTAATGAAAGAATTAAAAGTGCCTGAATGGTTTATCATCTCTTGTCAAAAAATTAAATATCTCTTTCCAAAAGCTCATGCGGCTGCTTACGTTAGTATGGCCTTTAGAATCGCATGGTTTAAAGTTCATTATCCATTAGCTTTTTATTCTACGTATTTTACCGTCAAAGGTGATGAATTCAACTTAAAAGTCATTTTCTCCGGTAGAGATGCCATCAAAAAAAGGATATTTGAACTGCGTAATATGGATTTGGATGTTCGCAAAAAAAATGAGATGGTCGTATTAGAGTTGGCATTGGAAATGATGCTCAGAGGTTATAATTTTAAAATGGTTGATTTGAACAAGTCTGATTCAAAAAAGTTTTTGATAGATGGAAATTCTCTTGTTGTGCCTTTTATCAAGGTACCTAATCTAGGCGAAAAAGCTGCAGAAAATATTATTAAATCAAGAGAGAGCGGGTTTAAATCCATAGAAGATTTTGCTGCAAAGAGTGGGTGTAACAGAACGAACGTTGAGACTTTAAGGGAATTAGGAGTATTGAAAGACTTGCCAGAAACAAATCAAATGTCACTATTTAAAGGATGAAATAAATGGAAGGTTGGTTGACTTATGGTGAATTAAAAAATATTACAAAACTTCTTGACGCATTCTGTGGTTCCGTTGAACCTTCCTTCAGAAATGCTTACTTTTATTATGACAGGGCTCTCAAAATTTATGCGACAGATGGATGTGCGAAGATATATCTGAATATTACCAAAGAATTCCTTCCGTTTGATGGGGTTGCCTCCGTTCCAATTCAATACTTAAAGGGAATTATAAGGGATACGAAGTTAAAAGATGATTCTTTGGTTAAATTAACTGTAGAAGATAAGCTCATATCCTTTGAAATTCAAGGGATCACATTGAATAGTAAAATCGAAAAGATGGATACCAAACAAATCGAGGTTAGTAGAGAATTTACTTTATTAAGCAAGAAAGAAATAGGATCTTTTCTTAATAAACTTGATTTTGTTTCTGCTTCTGCCAACGAAGGAGATGTCATTGACTTTTTTACGTTCAATGATAACTTAATTTTTGGTTATATGAGTAATTATTATAAATTGAACAGCATCTACGGAAATGTCCGGGAAGAGTTTCATAGAGAAATTCCGTTTATTTCCGCCCGGCATATAGTTAAATCTTTAAACCTTTTGAAAAAAAGTTCTATCCTCGATTTTGGTATAGACAAAAAAGATATTGTATTAAGAATGCCAGGAATATTCATTAAAATATGTTCGTCCATGCCTTCTTACAATAAAAATTTGTTGGTAACCCAAAAGAGCTTTGTCGAAGAAAAAGAGATCAACACAAGGGAATTAAAAAAGGTTTTGTCAAAACTATATGTAACATTTTCTGAAAGTAATATTGCCTATTTACTCTTAAATAAAGGAAACAGCTACATTTACAAAGAAAACAACAATTCAAAAATATCTTTTAAATTGCCCTATTCTTTTGAAAATCAATATTTAATAACGATACATATTAGAAAAATTCGCTCAATTTTATCGAGAATGTCAGAAAATATAATATTTTACTTATCCCCTAAAGAATTAGTTTTGGTAGAAAAGAAAAACGAAAAAAGAGCCAGCTTCTTAGTTCAAGAGTTCAGAAAGTTAACTTAACTAAATTATCTCCCCGAGATAAAGCGTTAACAGTAATTTAGAAAAACATCGTTCTCTTGAAAAGAAATTAGGATATAATTTTGTTGTAATAGCGACAATTTTAGTTATATTTAATTTAGTCGGGGAGGAAATGTATGAGAAGTATTTTAAGTTTCTTTCGGGATTTTGGAAGAATTTTCAAGTCTTTATCAAAAGATTTAGATATGTACGTCGAGAAAGATCCGGTTGCAAAAAACAAGTGGAAGGTATTTTTCACTTCCATCCCTTTTCACGGGTTGATGGCTTACCGTTTTGCTAATTTCTTTTATAGGTACAAGATATATCCTGTTTCTTACATTATATATGTGTTGAGTAAGATAGTACATTCTATGGATATACATCCCGCAGCCTATATTGAACCTGGAGTAGTCATTGACCACGGTTTTGGCGTTGTTATTGGAGAAACTGCGAGCGTTGGTAGCGGGACATTGATCTACCATGGGGTAACTCTGGGAGCTAAAACTGTTACCACCGGAAAAAGACACCCAATAGTTGGTAAAAATGTTATGATCGGTGCTGGAGCTAAAGTTCTTGGACATATATACATAGGAGATGAATCGGTCATTGGCGCTAACTCTGTCGTTTTAATGGATGTGCCGCCTAAATCATTGGCAGTTGGGGTACCGGCAAAAATTAAAAAAATCAATTGTCCCTCTTCTAATTACTATGACTTAAACAATACGATAAACTCGGATTTTGTAATTTAAATGATTCTATTTAAAAACTTTTAACAGTGAAAGATTTTTTGTTGAATCTAATCTGAAATAAAATTAAACATATGGAAGGTGATCTTTTGATTTACACGTCGATAGGGAACACTCCAATTATTACATTATCAAAGATTATTCAACCTGGAAGGGTTTTTGTTAAATTAGAAAAAAATAATCCCGCAGGTAGTGTAAAAGATAGGCCTGCATTTTTTATGATAAGAGATGGTGAAATTAAGAACAAACTTAATGAAAGCCAAAATATAATTGTAGAACCAACGAGTGGAAACACCGGCATAGCTTTGGCAGCAATTGGTAGAAGCAGAGGTTATCGAGTCATATTAACTATGCCTGAAAGTATGAGTGAAGAAAGAAAGAAAATTTTAAAGTTTTTTGGTGCCGAGTTGATACTTACTCCCGCCGATCAAGGAATGAAAGGAGCAATTAACAAAGCTTTAGAGATTGTGAACGAAACAAAAGGGTATATGCCCAATCAGTTCTCAAATCCTGCCAATCCATATTCACATGAAGTAACTACCGGACCTGAAATTATCAAACAGATGGACTATTCTTTGGAAGCTTTTGTTGCAGGAGTAGGAACCGGTGGTACAATAACTGGGGTAGCGAGGGCGTTAAAAAAAGCATTTTCAGAATGTGTTAGAATAGTGGCAGTAGAACCAACCAGTTCACCTGTTATATCTGGAGGTAACCCTGGTAAACATAAGATTCAAGGTATAGGAGCAGGATTCATTCCAGATAATTTGGATCAGAATCTAATCGATGAAGTAATCCAGATAAATGACGAAGAAGCTATTGAAATGACTAAACAACTTGCAAAAGACGAAGGATTGTTTGTAGGGATATCTTCAGGCGCAAATATACTGGCAGCCATCAAATTAGCCGATAGAATGGAAAAAGGCAGAAGAATTGTTACCATTGCCCCCGATAGTGGGGATAAATATATGAGTTTATTGTGAATTTATGTTAACATATACATGGTATAATTAGTCTCGATCTTAAACAGAGTAAAGAAACACAGAACAGGAGGAATTATTGATGTCAGAAAAGTATTGCTCTTTTTGTGGGAAACCAGCAAGCCAAGCAGGGGCTTTAATTGCCGGTCCTAACGGTATTTATATTTGTGACGAGTGTATTAATCTTTTTCAAGAGTTAGTTGAAGAGAATAAAACAAAAAACGGGGAAAAGACTGAAACAAAAGTTAAACCCCTTCCAACTCCACGACAGATAAAATCAGAACTTGATAAATATGTAATTGGTCAAGAAACAGCTAAGAAAATAATTTCTGTTGCTGTTTACAATCATTATAAGAGAATATATTCTTCAAAGAATATCAATGATGTTGAGTTAGATAAATCTAACGTTTTATTGATCGGTCCCACAGGTACTGGAAAGACTTTGATCGCTCAAACTTTGGCTCGGATATTAGATGTTCCCTTTGCCATTGCAGATGCTACCACTTTAACTGAAGCTGGGTACGTTGGAGAAGATGTTGAAAACGTTATACTGAGGCTTTTGCAAGCTTGTGATTATGATGTAAAAAAAGCTGAAAAAGGGATAATTTATATCGATGAAATTGATAAAATATCAAGGAAATCGCCAAACCCATCAATCACCAGGGACGTTTCTGGTGAAGGAGTGCAACAGGCACTACTTAAAATTGTTGAAGGGACTTTAGCAAACGTTCCCCCTCAAGGAGGAAGAAAACATCCTTACCAAGAATTTATCCAAATAGATACCTCAAAGATTCTTTTTATTGCAGGAGGGGCGTTTGACGGTTTGACAGACATAATAAAACACAGGGTAAAGGATTCTTCTTTAGGATTTGGAGCCGACATAAAAAGTAACAACAAACAGAGAGATGGTGAGGTCTTAAAAAATATTGTCCAAGATGATCTTATTAAGTATGGGTTAATTCCAGAATTTGTTGGTAGGTTCCCTGTCGTTGCAACCCTCAACGATTTGGATGAAGAAGACCTCATTAAGATCGCCATGGAGCCAAAGAATGCTTTATTCAAACAATATCAAAAGATGTTGGAAATAGAAGGTATAAAGCTAGAAATTACTGCTGAAGCTATGAAAGAGATATGTTCGCAAGCCTTGAAACGAGGCACGGGTGCAAGGGCTTTAAAAACAATATTTGAAGAGATAATGCTCGATGTAATGTATGAAGCTCCGGAGATAAAAAATAAAATTAATAAAATTGTTATAGATGAAGAGGTTGTAACTAAGAAAAAACCAGCCGTGAAAAGGAAAGAAAGCGCTTGAACATATTAGAAAGTGAAAAAGATCCAATCATTTTTGGAATAGAAACATCTTGTGATGAAACGGCTGTGGCGATATTAAAAGGTAAAGATCAACTGCTTTCTAATTTAGTTAATTCACAGATCGATGTTCATAAGGTATTTGGAGGAGTTGTACCAGAAGTTGCCGCTCGAAAACATGTCGAAGTTTTGTACAAACTAAGTTTGAAAGCCTTCGAAGAGGCACAAATTACCCCAAACGACATAGATGCAGTTAGTGTATCTTTCGGCCCTGGATTAATCGGGGCTTTACTTATCGGGGTGAGTTTTGCTAAGGGGATGTCTTTGTCCTTGGGGAAACCGTTAATTGGTGTAAATCATTTAATGGGGCATATATACGCTAACTTTCTCGATTTCCCAAATCTGAAACCTCCTTTTGTCACATTATTAGTTTCCGGTGGACATACAGCAATTTTGCTAGTTAAAGATTATTTGGACTTTGAAATAATAGGGGAAACACGTGATGATGCGGCAGGAGAAGCCTTTGATAAAGTCGCAAGGATTTTGGATTTGGGTTATCCAGGAGGACCAGTTATAGATGAAATTTCAAAAAAGGCTCAAAAATTGTACGATTTTCCTAGACCCTTGTATGATAAAGAATACGACTTTTCTTTTTCTGGCTTAAAAACATCTGTTTTGTATTTTGTAAGAGATTATCCGCAGGCAAAAAAAGAAGATATAGCCGCTTCATTTCAAGAAGCGATAATAGACACACTTGTTCATAAAGTTACTAAATTTGCAATTAAAGAAAGTATAAAAGATATTGTAATAGCAGGGGGAGTTGCTGCAAACTCTCTATTGAGAGAAAAATTGAATGCTTTTAAAGACAAATTGAATATCTATTATCCAAGACAATCGTTATGTACTGATAATGCAGCAATGATATGCCGGGCTGGATACGAAAAATATG
This sequence comes from Petrotoga sp. Shatin.DS.tank11.9.2.9.3, assembly GCF_003665005.1. Classification (NCBI taxonomy): domain Bacteria; kingdom Thermotogati; phylum Thermotogota; class Thermotogae; order Petrotogales; family Petrotogaceae; genus Petrotoga; species Petrotoga sp. Shatin.DS.tank11.9.2.9.3. The sequence goes on along the minus strand of NZ_JGVT01000003.1, from coordinate 424,297 downwards.
TAAGAAACATGTTTGATACGTTAGAGTTGGATGTTGTTCCTAATTTGGGATTATCTAAAATATAACGACATTTAGTTTTGTGGATGGTTGACGGTAAGGGATTATTATGATATAATAACTTTCGGAAAAGTTAATAACTATTATGGAGAGATGGCCGAGTGGTCGAAGGCGCACGCCTGGAGAGCGTGTGACGGTTAAAAGCTGTCCGTGGGTTCAAATCCCACTCTCTCCGCCATTAAAAATAATAAATGCTGGAAAATTCCCAGCATTTATTATATTATTTTCTTATTTTACAGTTTCTTTCATTCCTGCTTTTATTGCTTTTAAATTTATTTCTAGCAATTTTCCCTTTTTCCCTGTCAACTTTTCTTTCAACGCTTCTTCTACGGCTTCAAAGCTTACCGCTTGAGTTGCTTTTAAGTAAGCTCCAAGCATAACCATATTTAAAACTTTTAAATTCCCAAGCTCGTCTGCTATTTCATTGGCTGGTACTTTTACTAACTGTATGTCTTTTCTTTCTGGTTTCCTATCGATCACAGAAGAGTTGATCAACAATAGCCCATTCTCTTTCAATGTTTTTTCAAACTTTATCATAGACGGAATATTGAAGGCAGCAACTTCATTTGGTTCGTCTAAAACTGGCGAGGCAATGTATTCATCAGAGATTATTACCGTACAGTTAGCTGTTCCACCTCGCATTTCAGGTCCGTAGGATGGAAGCCATGTGGTATATTTTCCATCAATCATAGCCGCTAAAGAAATTATCTGACCGAAAAGCATGACACCTTGTCCACCAAAGCCGGCGGCTATTAATCCATGGTATGACATAAAAACACCTCCATTTATTTATTCCCTTTGATATTTGTAAGAACAAGGGAATATAAGATGATTAGTGAACTTCTCCAACTTTATCAACATATACACCTAAAGGGAACTCTTTTACCATATTATCTTCCAACCACTTCATAGATTCTATGGGTGTTAATCCCCAATTAGTGGGACATGTTGATAAAACTTCAACTAAACCAAAACCTATATTATTGAGTTGAGCATAAAAAGCCTTTTTTAAATACTTTTTTGTTTTTATTACGTCTTGTGGAGTTGTAACTTTTGTACGAGCTAGAAACGCCACTCCTGACAATTCTTTTAGAACTTCTGAAACATGAATGGGATACCCTTCAATATTTTCTCTTCTTCCATATGGGGTAGTTGTAGTTTTCATTCCTAAAAGGGTAGTTGGTGCCATTTGCCCTCCTGTCATACCGTATATAGCATTGTTTATAAAAATGGTTGTAATACGTTCTCCTCTGTTTGCTGCATGTATTATTTCTGCGGTTCCAATAGCTGCTAAATCACCGTCTCCTTGGTATGTAAAAACAACATTATCTGGGCTGGCTCTTTTAATACCAGTAGCTACGGCAGGTGCCCTTCCGTGAGCTGCTACAGTGCCATCTACATCAAAAAATTCGTAAGCAAATACGGAACATCCAACAGGTGCAACCATTATAGTTTTCCCTTGTATGTCAAGTTCGTCTATTACTTCAGCGATCAATCTATGAACAATTCCGTGAGAACATCCTGGGCAATATGTAAACTCTTTTCCACTTAATGATGTTGGTGCTTTAAACCTTTCTGCATAGGCCATTAACTTCACCTTCTTTTAAATTATTTCCATTAATTTTGCCAATACTTCTCCCGGGGTTGGAATTATACCGCCTGTTCTTCCATAAAATTCTACAGGCTTTTTTCCGTTGACTGCCAGTCTTACATCTTCCACCATCTGACCAAAACTCATTTCTACTGTGAAGAACAATTTAGCGTTTTCAGCGTATCTTCCTAATTCTTCATATGGAAAGGGCCATAAACTTATTGGGCGAAATACCCCCGCTTTTACGCCTTTTTCTCTGGCACTATCTGCAACTGATTTTACTATTCTTCCCATCGTCCCATAGGCAACCAACACAATTTCCGCATCGTTTAATTTGTATTCTTCAAATAGTTTTTCTTCTTTTACTATTGTTTTGTATTTTTCATGTCTTTGAATATTCATTTTTTCTAATTTTACAGGGTCCAAATCAAAAGATGTAACTCTGTGTACTTCTCGCTGCATTTTTGTTCCAGTCAATGCCCAATCCGAATGATCGGGTAAAGTGTTTAGATTTTTAAAGCTAGGGAATGAAACTGGCTCCATCATTTGACCAAGTAATCCATCTGTTAACACTAACACTGGGATTCTGTACTTATCGGCTACATCGAAAGCACGAATGGTCAATTCAACAGCTTCTTGAAGGGATTCAGGACCATATACGATCAATTTATAATCGCCATGTCCGCCCCCTTTTGTGGCTTGAAAATAGTCTGATTGCGCTGGTTGAATATCTCCTAAGCCAGGTCCTCCTCTCATCACGTTTACAAAAACGCATGGGAGTTCAGCCCCTGCTATGTAAGAAACCCCTTCTTGCATTAAAGAGAATCCAGGAGAAGAAGTGGAGGTCATAACCCTTTTTCCGGTGCTAGCTGCTCCATATATCATATTTGCCACGGCAACTTCACTTTCAGCTTGTAAAAAAGTCCCATTTACTTCAGGTAATCTTCTTGCCATGTATTCTGTTAATTCACTTTGAGGAGTAATTGGGTAACCAAAATATAATCTACATCCTGCTCTTATTGCAGCTTCACCTATTGCTTCTGTACCCTTAACCATAACTTTTTCGGTTTTTTCCATAAAAATCAACTCCTTGCCTTTTCTAGTACTTTTACAGTTATACATACATCGGGACACATTTGATAGCAAAAACCGCATCCTATACAATTTTCGATGTTTTTAACTTGTGCTGGATGATACCCTTTGTTGTTGTACCCTTTAGAAAATTCAAGGACATCTTTGGGACAAGCTTGAATACAGAGACCGCACCCTTTGCACCTTTCTTTATCGATATCAATTGCAAACTTTGTCTCTTTCATCGTTTTCCCTCCAATCATTTATTGGCATTAAGGGGGGTACCCCCTTAAGAACCCCCAAATTTAAATTTATCCCAAAAAAACTTTTTGCACAGAGCCGCAAAAGGGGATACCCCCTTAAGAACCCCCAAATTTAAATTTATCCCAAAAAAACTTTTTGCACAGAGCTGCAAAAGCGTAGCAAACGAGATTTTGGGAGACATTTCTAAAGCATTGCAAACAAACTATTTTGCACAGATCAGCAAAAACCATAGTTCCCAAAAAATCTTTGAATCACAAATTTTTCAAACTTAGCGTTTATCTTATCTTCTAAATCTCTAGTTACTACTGTAAATGCGATGGGAATATTTGTTATGTTGGATACTTCTCCTATTATGTTTTCTCCTTCTTCTATGATTTCTTTAGTTGTTTCATTTTGAATGTTTGAATTTACAACTAAATAATTTATTTTTAATCGTGAACTATTTTCTAGAGATTGCAAATTTTTTATTATATATTCCTTAGTATCCATAAAAGGTCTTCTCGTGTTGATTACAAAATACAGAGCACATTTTGCATTATCTATATAATTTTTTAAAGATCCTAAAACTTTTACACCATCTTCGTTTCCCCCGACGTCTATTACCGTTTTATAATCTTGGTTTGTTATGTATCCTCCTATTTCACCAGGTACAATGGGAACGTCTGCATGCATGTATTTTTCTGGGGGAGCGATTACCTTAATATCTTTTCGATTCAATTCTTCAATTTTATCTCTTACCCGAAAATACGGGCTTATTATATCCAAATCCGCAATTGCTACATTCTTGTTCTCTTTTTTTAATTCCAAGGCTACGTTCATAGAAACTTCCGTTTTTCCAGAACCAAACATCCCAACAAAAATATGAACTTGATAATCTTTTAATAAATTTTTCAACATGTATTTAGAGCTCCTTATTAGTACGTTTTTGCTTGTTCTTCTTTTTTTAATACTCTAAGCGCCGCTAAGGCTAAGGCTTTTTCTTCGTCTCCTCCAGGAAACACATACACTGGGGCGATGAAACTTACTTTTTCTTTTATTTGAGGAACAAGAAACTCATTTTCGTATGCCATTCCGCCAGTTAAAGCTATGGCATCAACGTCAAAATTCAAAACTGCTGACATTTTACCTATCCATTTAACGATTTGATGTATCAACCCAGAATATACTAATTCGGCTTTTTTATCCCCGTTTTTTATTCTTTTTACGACCTCTCTCACATCGTTAGTACCTAAATAAGCAATTAACCCTCCATTACCTTTTATGAACTTTCTTATTTCACCTTCAGAATACTTTCCTGAGTAGCAAAGGTCTATAAACCCAACAAGGGGCAACGTCCCAGATCTTTCGGGGGTGAAAGGGCCATCTCCATCAAGGGCATTGTTCACATCAATTACCCTGCCTTTTTTGTGTGCTCCGATGGATATCCCCCCGCCCATATGAACAACGATGAGATTCAAGTCATAATAATCACGGCCTAATTTTTCACTGAGCGATCTTGCTACTGCTTTTTGATTTAAAGCATGAAAAATCGATTTTCTTTGAAAGAAAGGGTGACCTGAAACTCTTGCTATATCTTCCATCTCATCCACCACAACGGGATCGGCTATGTAAGCTTTTACACCAATCTGTTCAGCTAGTTCGTTTGCTATAAGAGCCCCTAAATTTGATTCGTGTTCTCCGTATTTGGCTTTTTGTAACTCTTCTAACATCTGATCAGTTATTTCATAAGTTCCACTTGGTATAGGTCTTAAGAGTCCTCCGCGCCCAATGATGGCTGAAAAACTGTGTAAGTTTATTCCTTCTTCATTCAAAAACTGTAAAATCGTATTCTTCCTCAATTCGTATTGATCGGCAACAGTCTTGTATTTTTTCAATTCGTTCACATCGTGATCTATGACTTTTTTTAGCCTTTGATTTTCATCTTCATAAACAGCAATTTTAGTCGATGTGGACCCTGGATTTATAACGAGAATTTTATACATATGAATTCTCCTTTTTAAATTTAAGACATCAAGATTGAAAACGCCATGGCGTTGAGTTTGGATTCATCACTATCGGCTCTAGAGGTTAAAACTACCGGTTTTTTGCCCCCTACAATTGAACTCGCCAGCTTTGCATCGGCGAAATATACTAAGGTCTTATACAATATGTTTCCCGCTTCTATATCGGGCATGATTAATATATCCGCATCTCCAGCGACTTCACTGTTTATTCCTTTGTGTGTAGCAGCTTCTTTAGAAATGGCATTGTCCATAGCAAAAGGTCCGTCTACTATGCATCCTTTTATCTGGCCTCTTCTGTTCATTTGTGCTAATATTGCCGCTTCTACTGTTGCAGGCATCTTGGGGTTAACCTGCTCTAATGCCCCTACAACGGCAACTTTTGGTGTTTCTATACCTAACTTATGGGCTACTGACACAGCGTTGTTTATAATATCAACTTTTTGTTCAAGAGTTGGAGCAATCACCATACCAGCATCAGAGATTATCAACAACTTGTGGTATCTGGGTATTTCAAAGACACAGACTAAATTCATCGTTTTTCCTGTTTTTAAACCATATTCATCCTTTAAATATACCGATAAAATCTCAGAGGTGTTAAGTTTTCCTTTCATAGGAAGATCGGCTTCTCCATTGGCAACGGCTTGTATTGCTCCTTTTGCTGCTTCAAGAGGGGTTGAAGCATCTCTGATTTCTATGTTGGTGGTATCAAGTCCAATTTCTTCTGATATATGTTGGATCTTTGTTTTATCTCCGTACAAGATAAAGTTACATAAATCAATTTCCTTAGCTTTTTGAACAGCTTTCAAGACAACATCATCTTCGGCAGCTGCCACCGCAATCGTTTTTGATCTGTGCTCATTTTTTACTAATTCGATAATCTGTCTAATGTTCTCAATTTTCATAAAATATTTTCACCCTCCCATATCTTTGTATCTTCCAACTGTTCGAGTGCTCTCAAGGCTCCTAAGGCGAGTCCTTCCATCTCGTAAGCTCCAGGGTAAACCATTACCACCCCTAACTTATCGATCCTTCTTTTGATCAATTCAACAAAGTAGTCACTGTGAGCCATTCCACCAGTTAAGATAATTGCATCGAGATCTCCACCCAGAATTGCTGCCATCCCACCTATTTCCTTTGAGACTTGATAAGCCATGGCTTCTACAATTAATTTTGCATATTCATCTTTTTCGGCAAGTTTTAAAGCATCTTTTAAACTTGCTGTTTTTAAATATGCAAACAAACCTCCTTTTCCTACAAATGTTGATTTGACATCATTTTTGGAGTATGAATGCATATTTTTAAAAATCCATTTTGCAAGGTCCCCCATTGGTAATTCTCCCGTTCTTTGTGAGCTAAAAGGTCCTTCATCTGTTGCGTTGTTAACGTCGATCATAAGGCCTTTTCTCTGCGCACCAACAGAGATTCCACCGCCCAAGTGAGCTATGACAAAATTGCATTTTTCATATTCTTTATTCAATTCTTTAGCAGCGAATCTTGCAACTATTTTCATGTTCAAAGCGTGGAATAAACTGTGTCTTTCAAGTTGTGGTATTCCAGAAATTCTCGCCTCGGGGATAAACTCATCAACAGAAATAGGATCAGTAATGAAAACAGGTAAGTCTTTCGAGGAATTCTTTGATAGTTCAAAGGCTATTACAGCAGCTAGGTTCGATGCGTGTTCAACTCTTGTTTTGGTTTTTAGGTAATTAACCATATCCTCATTCACCTGGTAAGTTCCACTTTTCATAGGAGGAAGTATCCCCCCTCTAGCAGCTATCGCATCTAATTCATTGATAGATATGTTGTATCTTTTTAGAAAATCCTCTACACATTTTTTACGAAAAGGAAGTTGATCCATAATCGTTTTACAATTTTCTATCTCGCTAACGGAATGCTCTATACTTTCTGAGATTACTTCTTTCTCATCCTCAAAAAGTGAGAGCTTTGTAGACGTTGCCCCTGGATTTATGACCAATATTTTATACATAAAGCTCCTCCCATAATCAGTTTTTTAGGATTTGCTACGGATAGAATTCGCATTTATATAATTTTCTGTAACTTTTCTCAATCTTCTTATACCCTCTTTTATTTCTTCGTGTGAAGGAAGGCAGAAAGATAATCGCATGTGATTTTTTTCCACCTCGTTTACATAAAATGCCTCTCCCGGAACGTACAATACTTTGTTCTTCTTTGCTTCTTCAAACATTTCCATAGTATCTACCCATTCTGGAAAAGTTAACCATATGAAGAGCCCACCCTCCGGGCGAGTCCAACTTACCCCTTGCATATCACCGAATTCCTCTTCTAACGCCTTCAACATCGTATCTTTTTTTGATTTATAAAGTTCTAATGTGGGTTTTAACTGTTCGATCCTATCGTGAGCTTGGAGGTATCTAGCGGCTAGTCTCTGGGTCAAAGATGGTGTACATAGATCTACACCTTGTTTAAGTATTGTTAGCTTTCTTAATAAGTCTTTTGATGCAACAATTATCCCAATTCTCAGACCTGGACACAAAATTTTAGAAAATGTGTTTAATAAGACCGTTCTTTCTGGATCAAGAGAGTAAATTGACGGAATTGGTTCTCCCTCAAATCTCAACGAACCATAAGGATCATCCTCGAGAATTAAAAAATCATATTTATGTGCTAAGTTAATTAATTTCTTTCTTTTTTCTAACGACATAGTTACCCCAGCAGGATTTTGAAATGTAGGCACCACGTAAACGAATTTAAACTTATCTATTTCTCCCTTAGTTACTAACTCTTCTAATTTTTCTTCAAGGATATCAACATTCATTCCATCATCTTCTAAAGGTATTTCCATAAATTTAGGAAACATTTGTCTAAAAGCGCTGACTGCACCCAAATAAACGGGTTTTCCTACAGCACAGTAAGAATCTTCATCGAGCAGTGCTAGACCTATCAATTGTAGGGCTTGCTGGGAACCAACAGTTATCAACATATTCTCCGGAGATACCCCTTCTATTCCTTCGTGTTTTTTTAGTAGATTTATATAAGCGTTTTTTAATTCGTTATCTCCTTCAGTGGGACCATATTGAAGAGTTATTTTGTATTCTTCTTTAACTATTTTTGCCGCAATTTCTCCTAATTCTTCTCGAGGAAAAGTCTCTGGATCAGGTACACCCCCACCAAACGATATCGTTTCAGGCTCAGAAGCTACCTTCAATAATTCCCTTATAATGCTTGCTTTCGCCGTTTTTGCAACTTTTGAAAACTTTTTTTCGTAGTTCATAATTTGCCCCCCTTTTCATTATTTATCCTACAACTCAATTATAATCAAATAATCGAGATAAGTCAAAGTCAGTTACAGACGATTACAGACGTTTATTGACGATTAGAAGCATTTATTGGGCATATGAAAAAAATTTCATGAAATATATTTCATAATAAAATTTTAACATTGATATATGATAGCTGATCTTAATTAATTTCGAAAATTAAATAGTGTGTTAAAATATTAAAAACATGATTTTTTAATGAGCAATCTTATAATTTTAAAAAAGAGGTGTTGACAGTGTGGGAAGATTTAAAGAGTTCTGATAACGAAGTTTACGAGATTCTTCAAAAAGAGCTTAAAAGGCAAGAGTATGGTTTAGAATTGATTGCATCAGAGAATTATGCGTCAAAATCTGTTATGGAAGCCGCAGGAAGTATTTTTACGAATAAATATGCCGAAGGTTACCCAAAAAGAAGATATTATGGAGGATGTGAATATATAGACGAGGTTGAGACGCTTGCTCGGGATAGAGCAAAAGAACTTTTCAATGCAAAGTTTGCGAACGTTCAACCCCATTCAGGGTCCCAAGCGAATATGGGCGCTTATCTAGCGCTTATGAAACCTGGGGATACATTAATGGGAATGTCGTTGAGCCATGGTGGCCATCTAACCCATGGCGCTCCAGTAAATTTCTCAGGTATGTTGTTCAATGTTGTTTCTTATGGTGTCGATGAAGAAACGGAAACAATCAATTATGATGAGGTTGAAAGAATAGCGAAGGATGCAAAACCTAAAGTTATTGTGGCAGGTGGGAGTGCATACTCTAGGATAATAGATTTTAAAAGATTTAGAGAAATAGCCGATGAAGTTGGTGCGTATTTAATGGTTGATATGGCCCATTTTGCAGGATTAGTTGCCGCTGGTATTCATCCAAACCCAGTGGAGTATGCCCATGTTGTCACTTCGACAACGCATAAAACTTTAAGAGGTCCTAGAGGTGGAATTATTCTCACAAACGATAGTGATATTTACAAATCAATCAATAAAATTATTTTTCCAGGGATACAAGGCGGTCCCTTAGAACATATAATAGCGGCAAAGGCTGTTGCTTTTAAAGAAGCTATGAGTGGAGAGTTCAAAGAATATCAAAAACAAGTTGTTAAAAATTCTAAAGCTTTAAGCGAAGAACTTTCTAATCAAAGTTTGAGAATCGTCTCAGGCGGAACGGATACGCATTTGTTCTTGGTGGATCTATCTGAGCTTAATATAACAGGGAAAGCCCTTGAAAACGCATTAGGACAATGTGATATCACGGTTAACAAAAATACTGTTCCCAAAGAAAAGTTGTCACCCTTCGTGACTAGTGGAATAAGGATAGGTACACCAGCCGTTACCACGCGTGGGATGAAAGAAGAAGAAATGAAAGAAATCGCTTCAATGATAGCAAAAGTTGCAAACAATGTTCTTGATGAAGAAGGGAATATAGATAAAGATTTAGCACAAGAAATTAAAAAAGATGTTGTTTCTCTCTGTCAACGTTTTCCAATGTATGCAGATTTGATTGAGTGAAAGGGGCGCCTACTGGTGCCCCTTTTATATTATTTCCAACTATTCAAATAATCTTTTTGCTCTTCAGATAGGGTGTCTATCTCAATTCCTAATGTTTTTAGGTTAATTTGTGCTATTTTTTCGTCTATTTCATAAGGTACTGGGGAAAGATTTACTTTCATATTTTGGTGGTTTTCTTTTATATATTTTGCACCCTCTAACTGTAAACTAAAGGAGAGATCCATTATTTCTGCGGGATGACCATCGCCGTTAACAAGATTAACCAGTCTTCCTTGTCCTAATAAAAATACGCTTTTCCCATTAGGTAATTTGTATTCTTCTACTCCGTTTCTTACGTTGATTTTGTCTACCGCAACTTCTTCCAAATCTTTTACCTTTACTTCAACGTCAAAATGTCCGGCATTGGAAAGAATCGCACCTTCTTTCATTTCTAAAAAGTGCCTCTTCGTTATTACATCGATGTCACCTGTTACCGTTACAAAAAAATCCCCGTATTTTACTGCTTCATCCATTTTCATAACTCTAAATCCATCCATTATCGCTTCGTTAGCTTTTATTGGATCAACTTCGGTTATTATAACGTTGGCGCCTAATCCCTTTGCTCTCATGGCAACACCTTTACCACACCAACCGTACCCTGCTACAACTACTATTTTACCAGAAACAGAAAGGTTAGTTGATCTCATAACCCCGTCCCACGTTGATTGGCCTGTACCGTATCTGTTGTCGAACAAATATTTCATGTAAGAGTCGTTTATTAAAATCACAGGTACAGGTAATTTATTTTCTTTGAAGAGGGATTTGTATCTTTTTACACCTGTGGTGGTTTCTTCACAGATTCCCCAGAGATTGCTTACTTTTTCAGGGTGTTTCTCTATCAAGGTTATTCCCAAATCTGCTCCGTCGTCTAAAATTATGTTAGGATTAGTTTCTAATATTTTATCGATATTTTTCCAGTAGACTGATTCATCTAAAGTTCTTTCTGCATGTACGTTGAGTCCATATTCTTTCAGAGCTTCTACGACATCTTCTTGTGTGGATAAGGGGTTACTCCCTGTTATAGCAACGTTGGCACCTAATTCGTGCAATACTATTCCTAAGTAAGCTGTTTTCGCCTCTAAATGGATGCTTATAGCTACATTTACCCCTTCAAAGGGTTTTTCTGTTTGGTATAGATCTTTTAAATAGTTTAAGACTTTCATGTGCTTTTTTACCCATTCTATTTTCTTTTTGCCGCTTTCTGCTAGTGAAGTCATAGTAGTCCTCCCCTTATTTTTAAAAATTATACTCTAAAACATTAGATATAGCGCCCATTCCCCGCTCCCCACCCTTCTATGGAAGGGACCTGCGGTCCCTCTCAGACTC